>NZ_JAUTAG010000001.1:1818362-2121422 GCF_030818255.1 Microbacterium sp. SORGH_AS_0969 | reverse complement strand
GCGCGGCCTCGACGTCGTCGCGGAGCGAGTCGGCTCTTTGCATCGCCAGAGCAGCTTCTTGACGAGCGTTCGCGAGGTCGACGGTGAGCGTCTCGAGGCGGGCGGCGATCGCCGCATCGAGATCGGCCGCCCGGGTGCGCTCGGTCTGTACCCGCGCGTACTCGGCTTCGTCGTCGCGTGCCGCGCTGAGCGCCTGCTCCGCTTCCTCGAGGCGAGAGGAGAGTGCCTCGACGCTCTCGCCGCCGGCGCGCGCCGCTGCGAGGGCATAGTCGTCTCGGGCGATCCGGGCCGCGTCGGACGCGAGACGGTCTTGCTCGATCGCGGTGTTCTTGCGCACCTCTGCGGCGGCCAGCTGCTCGTCGGTGACCGGAGCGTCGTCGCCGGTCGCCGGGTTCGGATGCTCGCGCGATCCACACACCGCGCACGGCTCCCCGTCGACGAGCTCGTGAGCGAGCTCGGCCGCTGCTCCGGCGAGACGACGACGGAGCAGCGCGGTCCACGCATCCGTCGCATTGCGCATGTCTTCCCCGCGCACCAAGGCGGCCGTGTCGGCCTGCTCCCGATGAGCGAGCAGTCGCTCGGCTTCTCGGGCCGCGTCGAGCCGAGACCGCGTCTCGGCGCATCGCGACGCCGCGGCCTCTCGCTGCGCCGTCGCTCCCGCCAGTTCCGCGAGCCGCTCGTCGAGTGTCTTCAGAAGCCCGGGAACATCTGCGCGTCCCTCCGCCAACGTGTCACGCTCGGCCTCGAGGCCCGAGATGCGACTCGCCGCGCGGGCCCCGTCGGCGTCGGCCTCGGCCAGGGCGGACTCGGCCGCCAGAGCCGCCTCACCCCGAGCCAGCAAGCCCGTCAGCTCGTCGTCGCGACGCCTCAGGGCGTCGAGGTCGTCGGTCGGGTCTTCACCGGCGGCCTCCACCCGACCGACCGCCGTCGCGAGACGGTCTTCCGACGCCGCGAGATCGGCCGCTGTCCGCTTGTCGGCATCGATGGCTGCGCGCAGCGCTTCGGCCTCGCCCGCAGCCGCCGCTTCCGCACGAGCCGCGGCGACGCGCTCTGCCTCGGCTTCGAGAGTCGCGAGCTGCTCGCGGACGCGCAGCCGGTCGAGCTGCCGGTCGCGCAGGGTGCGCGCCTCGCGCTCCGCCGCGAGGGCGCCGTCGAGCACCTCGTCGGCGGCACCGCGCTCGCGCTCTCGCGTGTCGACACGGTACTCGGCTCGCTCGACGGCACGCACGACGTGCGCCAAACGTTCGCCGACCGATCGTGGCGCCGGAGGCGGCTGGGCCGCGGCGTCACCGATCACGGTCGCGTCCTCGCTCGCTGTCTCGCTCGCGACGGGTTCCGTCGCCGCGGCCCCATCCGACGCCGCGACATCGGTCTCGAGATCGGCGTCGAGCTCAGCCGCGAGGCGCTCCGCCTCGTCGAGCAGAGTAGAGACTTCGACGCCCTCGGCGGCGAGGCGCTCTTGCGCGCGCTTGCGCTTCTCATCGAGCTGCGCGGCGTAGTCCTCGAAGGACCGCGTCCCGAAGAGGGTGCGCAGCAGGCTGAGCCGTTCGTCGTTCTTGGCGAGGAGGAACCGCGCGAAGCGGTTCTGCGCCAGGAGGATCACCTGCAGGAACTGCTGCTGGCTGAGGCCGAGGATCTCGTCGAGCCGGGTGCCGACGTCGACGGGACGCGCGGCGACCCCCTCCCAGCCCTCGGTGGTGCGCACCTCGAGCAGTGCGCGGTGCGGCTCTTTCGTCGTGCCGCCGCCCCGACGCTTGGGCCGCTCGAACTCCGGCGACCGCGTCACCCGCCAGCGCTCGCCCTCGGCGCTGAACTCCAGCGTCACCCGGGTGGGGTCGTCGGGCGTGCAATGGTCGCTGCGCAAGCGGCGCTCGGCGCCGTCGTAGCGCGGTACACCGCCGTACAGCGCGTAACAGACACCGTCGAGCACACTCGACTTCCCGGCGCCGGTGCGCCCGGTGATGAGGAAGATGCCGTCGTCGGCGAACGCGTCGAAATCGACGACCTGCGTGTCGAGGAAGGGACCGAACCCCTCGAGCTCGAGGCGGTGAAGCTTCATGACCGGGCCTCCGACAGTGCGTGCGCGTCGAGAACCTCGCGGATGAGCTCACGCTCCGCCTCGGACGCGCCCTCGCCCTCGCGGACGTGGACGAGGAACGCGTCGATGACCTCGGCGTCGTCACGCGCTGCGCGCACCCGCTGGGCGTAACCGATCCCCTCGTCGGGCCGCGTCGCCGCCGGCGCGTGGACCACGGTGGCGCACCAGGGGAACCGCGCCTGCAACCGCCGCATCGGGTCGGGCTGCGGCGTGCTGTCGGTGTATTCGGCGCGCACCCAGTGCTCGTCGTGCCCGTCGAAGGCGGGATCGGTCAGCAGGTCGTCGAGCGGCCCGCGGAGGGTCACCAGCGGGCGCGGCACGGGCAGGTCGATCCAGCTCACGGACGAGAGTCCCTCGGCGTCGAGCTCGACGAGCCACGACCCCCGCGGCTTCCCCGCTTCGCCGAAGCTGTAGTGCAGCGGCGCGCCCGCGTAGCGCACGCGATCGGAGAGCTGCTGACGGCCGTGGATGTGGCCGAGGGCGACGTAGTCGGCTCCGTCGAACGCGGGGAGCGGAACGACGTCGAGCCCGCCCTGACGGATCTCTCGCTCGACCCCCGGCGTGGATTCGACGCCCGCGGCGAAGCAGTGTGCCGCGACCACCGATCGTCCGCCCCGCTCGGCGAGATCGGCACGCACGAGGTCGAGGGCGTGCTGCATCGTCTGGGCCTGGCTTCGCAGCTCGACCCCCTCCCACGCGTGGCGCACGATCGCCGGTTCGAGATACGGGATGCCGTAGACGTGAACGGGACCGTGCTCGTCGTGCACCGTCACCGGAACGCCGACCGAGAGCGGGTCGGTCACGACCGAGATCTCGGGACGCAGGAGCGCGGACTGGAACCCCAGCCGAGCCGCGGAATCGTGGTTGCCGCTGGTGACCACGACGCGGGCACCGGCATCGGCGAGCGCCCCGAGCGTGCGCGAGAGCAGCGGATAGCAGGCGGCGGCGGGTGTGGCGGAGTCGAAGACGTCGCCCGCGACGATGACGAGGTCGACCTCGTGCTCGGCCACCTGCGCGACGAGGGCGTCGAGCACACCGGAGAGCGCATCGAGAGTCGAATGCCCGTGGAAGGAGCGCCCGATGTGCCAGTCGGAGGTGTGCAGGATCCGCATGCAGACACGGTACGTCGACCCTCCGACATCGGCTCGCAGCAAACGCCCCGACCGCGGAATCACGGGGCCGATGGCCCCTCGCCCGCACGCGACGACGCCCCGGCCGAGTGGACCGGCCGGGGCGTCGTCGGGGGGCTCAGGAGGCGTTGACCTCAGCCGCGAGGGCACGGATGCGGTCGTCGCCGAGCTCGAGTCCGATCTGCGCGAAGCGCTGACGCAACACCTCGGCGACGCGCTCGTCGCTCTTGCCGCCGACGTCGGCACGGGTCTGTACGACGACTCCGGCGATGCGGGCCTCGTCGTCGGTCTCGTGCGTGTCCATGATCGGTTCCGACTGCTCGTCGGGGCGTGCCGCGCGCTTGCCCTCGTCGTGCAGTGCTCCGCCGACCGAATCAGCGGGCGACGCGCCGCCATCGGGGCCGGTGGAAGGTTGTGGGGCTCGGGTCTCGTCCGACATGTCAGTCCTCCGTGCTCATATCGGGGTCGATGCCCTGGCTGGCGGCATCCCCCTCGATGGGGTCCGAAGGAGCGGCGTCGTTCAGGCGCGACGACCCCTTCGCGTTCTCGTTCTGCTCTGCGGTCTCGCCGTCGGCGACGGCGCCGCTCTCCCACCCACCGGGCGGGTCGGCGTTGATGACACCTTCCGGCAGGTCGCGGTCGTCGGTCATGACTTCCCCTTTCGACGCCTCCAGCATCCCGGCATCGCGGGTCACGCGGGCAGGGGTTGACGCCCGCCGGGGCGCTGCGTAGTCAGGTGCGCTGTTTCAGGATGCCGGCACGCTCGGGGTGGGCTTCGAACCACTCCCCCACGTACCAACAGACGGGAAGAATCTCGCGGTCGCCGCTCGCCTCGATGGCATTGACAGCCCGTTCGGTGATGACGGCGGCGTAGCCGTGCCCGCGAAAGGTCGGGATGGTGAACGCCCGGGTGAGGGCGATTGTGCGACCGTCGTCGCGGTAATCGAGAACGGAGACCAGATCGTCGCCCCGATGCAGGGTGAAACGGGACGCGGCCTTGTCGTCGGCGAAAAGCAGGTCAGCCATGACGAGAGGCTACGCCGCCCACGAGCAACGGGCGTCGACGGCGCAGAATGCACGGTCCGCTCTCACCTTCGCCCCGCCCGACTGAGCAGAATGCGCGAGGCATCGGCATCCGGGGCGATTTGACGTCGCGGGACTTCTTGCGTCATAATCCCCCCATGACTGTCAATGCGCGTTCTCTGTCCGCCCGGGAGGCGAACGGGACTGCCGGCATGATGATGCCCGGCCGCGTTGTCATGTGTTGTCGAATGTGCCGCTAACAGCGACCCTCGCTCCGACGATCTCGAGCTTCTGAACGCCGACGTCGTCCACCGGTCGTCTGCGTCGCGCGTCGATCACGCGTGTCCGGACACCGCGCACCGGCCTCTCGGCTCTCACCTCCCGTCGAACCCCGCCTCGTGACGACGCCCGGGTTCACACACCCAAGGACTTCATCCTCATGTCGATCTCCGCTGTTCTCGACCGCCCCACCACCTCCGTCATCCGCCCGACCGCCGCGAGCCCCGCGGCCGCGCGTCCCGCCGTCGCACCGGCCCCGGCTGCCGCGGCGCCCGCCCCCGCAGCCGCCCCCGCCGCCCCGGCGGCCCGCCCCGCGCTCCCCGCGGGTTCGGCCCCGCGCGGTTTCGCCCTCTACGTCGGCATCGACGAGGCGAAAGCCGCGGCCGCCGGAGTGAGCCTCGGCACGCTCGTCGAGGCACTGCGCCGCACGCTGGGCGAGCTCGCCCCCGCCGCCGAGACGTACGCCACGGTCGCCCTCGCCCCGACCGGAGCCGGTGGCCGCGACGTCGACGTGGTGCGCCTCGCCCTGCACGAGCCGTCCGCTGTCGCCCGCACCAAGGACGAGCCCGCCGAAGAGGACCGTGCGCCCGGCGGCGTGGTCGTCGACATCTCGCGCAAGCGCGTGCTCATCGACGGTGAGTCGGCCGCGTTCACCTTCAAGGAGTTCGAGCTCCTGCAGTACCTCGTGCTGCGCGAGGGTCGCACGATCGAACGCGCCGAGCTCGTGGCATCCCTCTGGGAGGGCTCGACCGACGACGACGCCCCCGGCGAGCGCACCATCGACGTACACGTGCGCCGACTGCGCGCCAAGCTCGGCGCGTACGAAGACATCGTGCGCACGGTGCGCGGCGTGGGGTACCGCTTCGACCGTCACGCCGACGTCTCGATCCGCTACGGTCACGGCACCCCCTCACCCGACCGCTTCTGATCGATCACCCCGCACCTCGCGCGTTCCAGCGGGCGCGATGAAGCCCCGGATGCCGCGATGTCGGCGGGGCGACGTAGGGTGTCGGCATGAGATCGACCGGGGTGCGCACGCGGCAGACGCCGCGCGAGCTTCCGGTCCCGACCGAGCGCCCGATCGAGGGTGAGTACCGTCCCGCGCAGCCCGTCGACATCGGTCGCGCCGTTGCCGCCCAACGACACGGCCGCAACGACCCGACCTACTTTTCGTCGATGCCGCTGCGCGACGGCGGTGTCGTCTGGCGCGTCAGCCGCACCCCGCTCGGCGTCGCGACACTCGCCCTGCGCCAGAGCATCGGGGGCGCGGTGCGCGCGGCGGCGTGGGGCCCCGGTGGCGAATGGGCGCTCGACCAGCTGCCGGCGCTCTGCGGCAAGCTCGACGATCCTGACGGATTCGATGCCTCGCGGCATCCCTCGGTCGCTGAGTGGCACCGGCGGCACCCCGACCTCCGCATCGGACGCACCGATCTCGTCTTCGACGCGCTGGTCAGCGCCATCATGGAGCAGAAGGTCACGAGCCTCCAGGCGTTCTCGGCCTGGCGCAGCATCGTCACCTGGTACGGCGAACGCGCCCCCGGTCCCACCCCGCGGCCGCTGTTCGCCCCGCCCGACATCGACGGGTGGCGTCACGTCCCGTCGTGGGCGTGGCATCGCGCGGGGCTCGAGCCTCCGCAGTCCCGCACGATCGTCGAGACGGCGCGACGTGGCGAGTCCGTCGTGCGCGCGGCGAGCGCCGCCACCGACGGCGAAGCGCGCGACCGCGTGTTCATCAGCCTTCGCGGGGTCGGCATCTGGACCAGTGCCGAGACGCGTATCCGCGCCTTCGGAGATCCGGATGCCGTGAGCGTGGGCGACTACCACCTCGCGCACCAGGTGGGGTACGCCCTCACCGGCCACCGCACCGACGACGACGGCATGCTCGAGCTGCTCGAGCCCTTCGCGGGACACCGCCAGCGCGTGATCCGGCTCATCTACGTCGGCTCGGCGCTCGAACCGCGCCGCGGACCGCGACTGCACCCCGAGGACCATCGCGACCGCTGACCGCTTCGGCCTCCGTATCGCCGGGAGAAGCGAGCGCGTGCCCCACCGACATCGGCGAGGTAAGGGCGGGCCCGGGCGATGCGAACCGAAGACCAGGCGACGTCAGTGACCCCGCGGCGCCCGCCAATACCCGGTGAACGAGATCGCACGCTTGTCGACGCCGACGCGCACCCACTGCCGGCGCATCGCGGCCACGAGCGACTGCTCCCCCGCCACCCACGCGTAGGCGGGTGTTTCCGCAGCCGCCGCGATCGCCTCGTCGCGAATCGAGATCCCGGGCGTCGCGCGCGGGTCCGCGCGGACGACCCATCGCACCTCGACACCCGCGGGAGCGACGAGGTCGCGCACGTCCCCCGCATCCGGGACTTCGATCATCGCCGTGCCGGTGGCGTCAGCGGGGAGGGATGCCAGGATGCCGGCGATCGCGGGGAGCGCCGTTTCGTCGCCCACGAGGGCGTAGGGTCCCGTGAGACCGGCGGCCGGGGTGAAGAGGATGCCCTCGTCGAGGATCGCGACCGCGTCACCCGGGCGGCAGGTCTCCGCCCAGGTCGCTGCGGGGCCTGCGGTCCCGTCGGCGGCGGAGCCGTGCAGCACGAAGTCGATGTCGAGCTCCGGGCCGTGCTCGCCCGAGGGACGGAACCCCGCGACGGTGTAGTTGCGCAGGACCGGACGCTCGGTCTTGGCGATCGCGAGGTATCGGAAGTACGCGAGGGTGTCGAGCCGGCTCGGCAGGCGCGAAAGCGAGCCCTCGGACACGGGGAGGAACAGCCGGAACCACTGGTCCCGCCCCAGCGGTGAGAAGCGCTCGAGATCGTCACCGATCACCGTCACGCGCGCGAACGAGGGCGAGAGGCGTCGCCGCTCGCGCACCCGGAGGGTGAGGAGTTCGCTCTTCTCGGGCTTCTGCCGCGTCTGGGCGGCGTTCGTACGGGCCATGGTCTTCTTTCGCGTGCGGGTCGGGGTGGAGGGGGCTGCCCCTAGGCTGGGCGCATGACGCAGACGGGAACGGGTTGGCCGCGCGGACGCACGTATTGGGTCCTCGGCAGCGTGGTGCTGTTCATCGTCGGCATCGTGTTCGGCCTGGTGTGGCAGAACGTGTGGCTCGGCCTGATCCTGGCCGCCGCCGTGTCGGTGGGATGGCTCATCGCGTACGAGTCGAGCCGCGGGCGGAACGTCGGCGTGAACGACGAGGACAATGGCATCCAGTTGTGACGATGACGGCTCATCGGTAGTACACCGCCAAGGGGTACGGGCCGTCTCGGCGCACCTCTACGGGCGTGCCGAAGACGTTCTCGAGCGTCGATGAGGTCATGAGGTCGTCCGGCGTGCCGACGTGCACGACCCTCCCGTCCGACAGCGCGACGATGCGGTCGGCGTAGGCCGCCGCGAAGTTGATGTCGTGCACCACGATGACGATGGTCTTGCCGAGCTCGTCGGCAGCCCGCCGGAGCTGGCCCATCATCGCGACGGCGTGCTTCATGTCGAGGTTGTTGAGCGGCTCGTCGAGGAGGATGTAATCGGTGTCCTGCGCGAGCACCATCGCGACGTAGGCCCGTTGGCGCTGTCCGCCGGAGAGCTGGTCGAGGTACCGACCCGACAGCTCGGTCAGGTCGAGGAAGGCGATGGCCTCGTCGATCCTCGCGTGGTCGTCGGCGGTGAGACGGCCGTGCGAGTGCGGGAAGCGCCCGAAGCCGACGAGTTCGCGCACGGTGAGGCGCGTGACGAAGTGATTCTCCTGGCGGAGGATCGACACGATCTTCGCGAGCGCGCGCCCGGGCGTCGTCGTCACGTCGTGGCCGGCGATGGTGACACGACCGCTCGTCGCCGTCGCCAGGCGCCCGACGATTGTGAGGAGGGTCGACTTGCCCGCGCCGTTCGGGCCGACGAGCGCCGTCACCCCACCGGCCGGGATGTCGAGGGTCACGGGACCGAGCACGGTGAGGTCGCCGTAGGTCATGGTGACATCGGTGAGCGAGATCACAGGCTGCCCTTTCGAAGCAGATAGACGAGGAAGAACAGGCCGCCGACGAACTCGATGATGATCGAGAGCATCCCGGCGGCGTAGAACACGTGCCGCAGCACGAAGTACCCGCCGAGCAGGGTCGCCATGCCGAGCAGCACGGCGAACGGCAGCACCACGCGGTGCTGCGCCGAGCCCGCGAGCTGGTACGCGAGGGTCGCGACGATGAAACCGAAGAACGTCATCGGACCCACCATCGTGGTCGACACCGAGATGAGCACGGCCACGAGCACGAGCATCCCGACGACCTCGCGCCGGTAGGCGAGTCCCAGATTGACGGATGCCTCGCGGCCGAGCGCCAACACGTCGAGCCGGTGTCGCGCGCGCCAGACGAGCACGAGCACCACGGCGACGACCAGGGCACCCCACGGCAGGTAGTCGGCATCCGAGTTCGACAGGTTGCCGAAGAGGCGGGCCGACAGGATGTCGAAATCACTCGGGGTGAGCAGCCGCTGCATGACCGTCGAGAGCGAGCCGAAGCCGACCCCCAACACCACGCCGACCAGCAGCATGATGTGGAGGTTGCCGCGGCGGCCGGCGAACAGCCAGCCGTAGAGCAACGTGGCGAACCCGACCATGAGCACGCTCTGGACCACGACCTTGAGCAGGCCGTCGGTCGCCGAAAGCGCGGCACTGCCGAAGAAGAACACGAGCGCGGTCTGCATCACGACGTAGAGCGCGTCGAACCCCATGATCGACGGGGTCAGGATGCGGTTCGCCGTGGCCGTGTGGAACAGCACCGTCGCCACCGCCTGGCAACAGGCGACGAGGGCGATGGTCGCGACGCTCACGACGCGCAGGTTGACGGCGAGCCAGAAGGCACGTGAACCGGGCTCACCCGGCACGTTCCAGGTCAGCACGCCCACGGCCGCGACCACCACGATGAGGATCAGGATGCCGAAACCCAGGGCGATCCGCGGACGACGGAGCCCCCGCACCGGAGCAGGACGGGTCAGCACCTCAGCCACGAGCACGCATCCTCAGCAGCAGGGTGATGAACACCGCCGACCCGACGACACCGAGGATCATCGACACGGGGACCTCGAACGGCATCCGGATCACCCGTCCGACGATGTCGCACACGATGACGATGGCCACGCCGCCGAGGCACACCCAGGGCAGGTTGGCGCGGGCGTTGTCGCCGCGCCACATCGAGACGAGGTTCGGAACGACCAATCCGAGGAACGGCAGGAAGCCGACGACCACGGTCGTGACGCCCGTGGCGACGGCGACGAGACCGGTGCCGATGAGCATCACCCGCGTGTGATCGAGGCCGACGGAGGTCGCGATGTCGCGACCGAGGCCGGCGACCGTGATGCGGTCGGCGTAGAGGAAGACGAGGAAGACCACGATCGCCACGACCCAGAGCACCTCGTACCGCCCGCGGACGATCGAGGTGAAGCTGCCCATGAACCACGTCCCGAGCATCTGGAGGGAGTTCGTCGACACGGCGAGATAGGTCGTGAACGCCGAGACCACCGCACCGAGCATGATCCCGATGAGCGGTACGACGAGAGAGGACCGCAACGAGATCCGGCGCAGGATGCCGATGAAGATCATGGTCCCGACGAATGCCGCGACGGATGCCACGACCATGCGCACGAGCAGAGGTGCGGCCGGGGCGAGGAGGACCGTGACGAGTAGTCCCAGGGCGGCCCATTCGGAAGTGCCCGTGGTGGACGGCTCGACGAAGCGGTTCTGCGTGAGCAGCTGCATGATCAGGCCCGAGACGGCCATCGCGCAGCCGGCGAGGACGAGCGCGAGCGTACGCGGCACGCGCGAGATGAAGAACATCTCGGCGCCGAAGGAGTCGCCGGCGATGTCGTAGGTGCCGACGAAGAGCGAGAGCACGACGAGAGCTGCGACCCCGAAGCCCGCAGCGGGCAGCGCGACCCGAGGTGGGAGGACGGTCTGTCTCATGGCATCCCTCTCTGGCCTCCTCGCTCGAGCGTGAGGGGTCACTTTCTGTCGCCCGGGGCGAACCCAGGCGACACTTTTTGACCCCTCACGCGCGCGCGGCGGAGGCCGGGATCAGGAGGCGAACGCCTCGGCGGCCGAACGGTAGAGCTTCGTGTAGGCCTGGATTCCCTCGTCGAGGTAGAAGCTGCCGTCGAGGTAGACGATCTGCCCCTTCTGCACCGCGGGGACGTTCTTCAGCGCCTCGGCGTTCTCGACGAGCTCCTGCGCCGAGACGTAGCCGTCCTCGCCGAACATCGCGTCACGGTCGAGGACGAACAGCCACTCCGGGTTCGCGGCGGCGATCGCCTCGACGCTGATGTCGTCTCCGTGCGATGCGTCCTCGGCGGCGCGGTCGAGAGCGGGAGTCAGGCCCAGCGTCGGGAAGAGGTGGCCGACACCGCGGCCCTCTCCGGGAGCGGCGTAAGAGATCTTCCCTCCGGAGGTGATCAGCCCCATCACCGTCTGCGACGGGTCGTATGCGGCCTTCGCGTCGGCGATCGCGGCATCCAGGTCGGCGTTCAGCTTCGCCGCCTCGTCGTTCTTGTCGAAGACCTGGCCGAGGATGGCGGTCTGGCGCTTGAGCTCGGACGTGTGCTCCTCGCCGTCGCGCGGGCTCGTCTCGATCGTCGCGGGCTGGATCTCTTTCAGCTGGTCGTAGATCTCGCGGAAGCGGTATCCGCCGACGATCAGGTCGGGCTCGGAGGCGAGGATGTTCTCGATGTTCGGCTCGCGGTGCAGGCCCGCGTCGAGCACCTCATCGCCGCCCGAGAGCGAGGGCCAGAGGTCGTACATGAGCGGCTTGGGGGCCGCGACGAGCTTCACGCCCCACTCGCTGAGCGTCTCGAACGTCGTGTTGTCGAGCGCGACGACCCGCTCGGGGGCCACGGGAACCTCGATCGAGCCGTGGTTGTCTTCGACCGTGACGGTGGTCGCGGCGGCCTGCTCGGCAGGAGCGGCCGCTCCCGAGGCGCAGCCGGTGAGGGCCAGAACCGCCGCGACGGACGCGGCGGCGAGGGGACGAATCAGACGGGTACTCATGCGGGATCTCTCCAGTGCTGTATGTGCGATGAGGACCGGCCACACTCCGGGGCCGGTCGCGAAGTTAGGTTAGCCTTAGCTTTGTGAAGATGTCGAACCCGGGCCTCGGAGCCCGCCTCGAACCCCGCCGTCACGAGCTGGTCTTCCGCTCGGCGAAGCTCGCCGCCCGAACCTTCCTGACACCGTCGTACGTCCGGCTGCGGCTCGAGGGAGCCGACCTCCGGGGTTTCGACTCGCCCGGCGCCGACGATCACATCCGCGTGTTCTTCCCGTCAGAACCGGCGGACGACGTTCGGTCCGCACCGAGCCGCGAGTACACCCCGGTGAGCTGGGATGCCGAGAGCGGCTGGCTCGACATCGACGTCGCTCTGCACGGTGACGGGGTCGGCAGTCGCTGGGCCGAGACGGCTCCCCTCGGCGCACCCGTCGGCGTCGGAGGGCCGCGCGGCTCGATGGTGCTCGTCGGGCGCCCGGACGCGTGGCTCCTCGCGGGCGACGAGACAGCGGTTCCCGCGATCCGCCGATTCGCCGCGGCGATGGACGACGACGCCGTCGGTCGCATCGCGATCGAGGTTCCGGATGCCGCCCACGACCTCCCCGTCGCCGCTCCCCCGGGCGTGCAAGTGATTCAGGTGCATCGGGGCGACCGACCGGCCGGCGAGGAACTCGCGGACTGGCTCGACGCGCTCGACGTCGAGGAGCAGCCGGAGGGATGCGTTTTCGGCTTCGTCGCCGCGGAACAGTCGATCGTCCGCGCCGGACGAGCTCTGCTGCTCGATCGGTGGTCGAGCGACCCCGCCGCCACCGTGGTCAAGGGGTATTGGAAGCGCGGGACAACGGAATACCACGCTCCGCACTGAACGTGTCCGACGCCGGCGGTCAGAGCACGGGGCCCGGCCAGGCGTTGCGCACGAGTGTCCGCGCTCTACTCGCGCTCGACGCCGGCCGCGAACGCGAGTACGCGTGCCCGCAGGAACGGGGTCGCGTACACCGACGACGCGCCGGGAGCGGGAGCTGCCGTGGCCGTCGCCGTCGCGTCGCTGAGGGCTCCGCGGACGAGGGGCACCTCGGCCCCCGCGTCGGCGAGCGCGTCGACCGCGCGCACCGCGTACTCGTCGCCGACGGCGATGCGCTGCTGGACCGCCGCCGTCGGGTCGACGCCCTCGGGAACGCGCACCGCCTGCTGCGTGGCGAGCGGCGGAACGGTGCGGCTGAAAGCGGTCGCGGCGAGCGCGAGACCGAGCCACGCGTCGTCGTCGGCGATCGACTCGAGGTCGTCGCGGGCGGCGTCGAAGGCAGCGAGCCGCACGGCCGGCAGGTCGCCCGCGCTGACGGGTGCGTCGCCCGCGCGCGACTCGTACGCGTCGGTGGCGGCGATCGCCGCCCGCCGCAACAGCGAGCCGAGGCCGTCGAGGTCGGCGTCGCGCGAGATCGACCCCGCCCCGGTGCCGAGCGCATCGCGCAGCGCGGCGCTCTCTTGCGCACGGGCGAGCGCCGAAGCCGCGAGAGCCGCGGCGGTCGGCGCCGCTTCTCCTCCCGCGTCGAGGGCGGCCTCCGCGTAGGCGGCGAGCGCGTAGGCATCGGCGGCCGCTCCGACGACCTCGAGCGAGAGATCGGCGGCGTCGAGCGTTTCGGGAGGACTCTGCGACGCCTCGTCCAGCAGGTCTTCCGCCGCCGTGCGCGTGACACCGACCGACGCCGCGTCAGCGGCCGGGGCACCCGCCACCGCGGCATCGTCCGCTGCCGTCGCGGCGGCGGCGAATGCTCCCCCACCGTCGCCGGCCTCGCGTAGCGCTCGTGCGCGGTCGGCGGTCGCACGGGAGCGCTCGGCGAGCGAGGCGTCGCTCGCCGTCGTGAGCGATGCCTCTGCGCGGGGCCAGCGCACTGTTGACGGCGATGTCGAACGCATCGTCGCCAGGTTCGGCCGGCCCCTCCGTCGCGGTCGGCAGCGGCGTCGGAGAAGCGGCGGGGGTGGGGAATGCCGCCTCCGGCAGGTCTTCGCCGGTCATGATCGCGTAGGCACTCGCGACGTCGGCGACCTCGGTGATGGTCATTCCGCCGGTCGCCGCGACCTGATCGAGGTCGATCGGTTGGCCGTTGGCATCCGCGGCGATCCGCTGTCCGACCGGGACGAGGATGGTGTCGATCCCGCCCGCCTCGATCGCCGCCGACACCTGCTCGGGCAGGCCCGCGACCGGGCTCACGGTTCCGAACGGCGTCACCCCTCCCGCGAGGGCGACGCCGGGCTGGATCTCGCTGCCGTAGTAGAGCGCGAGCACGCCGACCGCGGTCACGGCTCCGGCGGCGGGAGTGTTGATGCGGGCGTCGAAGCCGAAGGTGTACGCCGTGTCGGGACGCGCCCCGGTGAGGAGCGTGGCCGCCGTGACGGCGGTCCAGGTCGCGGACTGCGTGACCGGGGCGACACCGCTGACGTCGTTCTCGGTGATGTCAATGCTGAGGTCGCCGCCGTCGGCCGCTTCGGCGGTGATCCGTTGGGTCGCCACACCTCCCTTGCCGCCGCTGACGTAGAGCACCGGGACGGTGAGCTCACTGCCTTCGAAGTGCCCGTCGGGCTTGCCGCCGAAACCGAGCGAGAACCCGAGGTCGCACCCGGCGAGCACGAGCGTGCACGCGAGGGCTAGGGCCGTCACCGCCGCCGCGCGGGCTCTCACGCGTCGGCCTCGCCGACGTAGAGCGCGCAGGTGGTGTCGTAGTAGTCGGCCGTCTCACCCGCCGGGCGCAGCCCGATGCGCTGCGCGACGGCGCCGGATGCCGTGTTCACCGGATTCGTGACCGCCACGATCGTGCGGATGCCGTTCTCGTGGGCGAGCGCGAGGACCGCGGCCGCGGCCTCGGTGGCGTACCCGGACCCCCACGCGTCGGGGTGGAAGTGCCAGCCGATCTCGATGTCTTCGGGCCGCCCGTCGCCCGCACCCGCCGACCAGGGGATGCGCTTCAATAGCACTGATCCGAGCCGGCGGCCGTCGCGCGTCTCGACGGCTCGGACTCCGAGGATGCCGTCGGCCAGGCTCGTCCAGCGGTCGAGGGTCGCGTCGACCTCGGCCGGATCGGTCATCGCCCGGCCGTCGCCGAGGTACTGACGGACTTCCGCTCGCCGGTACATGTCGAAGAGGAACGCCCGGTCATCGTCGGACCGGGTCCATTCGCGCAGCACGAGGCGCTCGGTGTCGAGGCGCGTGCGCCGCATGGGCACGTGCGGGATGCCGTCCTCGGCGAAGGGCGCCCCCGACACGACGAAGCCGAATCGTCCGTACCACGACGCCAGGTGAGCCTGCGCGTCGAGAAGGATCGGGACGCCGGGGGCCTCGGCATCCAGAATATCGACGGCCTCGCGCATGAGGTCGGCAGCGAGGCCACGGCCACGGGCTGCGGCAGCGGTGGCGACGCGGCCGATGCGCGTGTTCGTCGGCTCGCGCAGGAGGCGGAGGGTCGCGAGCACCTCGTCGCCCTCGCTGGCCCACATCAGCTCGGCACCCGGCTCGATGTCACGGCCGTCGATCTCGGGGTAGGCCGCTTCTTGCTCGACGACGAACACCGTCACGCGCAGCCAGAGGAGGCGATACAGAGTGCGGGGGTCGATCTCAGCGACGGGCGCCCGGTGCAGGGTGACGGCCATCCTTCGACCGTACCCCGGGGTGCCGCCCGGGGTCTGCTTGTACGTCAGCCCGTGCCGAAGCGTCGCGACGCGGCGACCTGCTCGGCGACGCGACGGAGAGCGAGGATCAGCGGCTCGACGAGAGCGGTACCGAGCACCACGTACCGCACCGCGTCTTCGATCGATGTCTCGGGCGTCGCGGCGAGTTCGGCCTCGGCGATCGCGAACAGGTGCTCGAGGTACGCGTCCATCACGGTCTCCGGCACCGTGAACCCCGCGCGATCGAGGGCCGCGAGGGCGTGCGCGACCGCCGCGAGTTGCTCGGGGAAACATTTCTCGGGGCTTCCCCCCATCCGCTCGAGCAACGCGGTGGCCTCCGTCAGGTCGGGGTCTCCGACGACCTCGGGTGTCACCGCGGCGTTGGCCGCACCGAGAAGGTCGTAGGGGTTCTCGGGTGGCTCCTCGAGCACGCCGACGACCTTGCGCACCCCCGCGATGCCGACGCCGGCGTCGACGAGCGCGCGGATCACCCCGAGCCGCTGCACGTGCGCGGTGCCGTAGGACGCCTGCGTGGGCGAGGATCGCTCCCCTTCCGGCAGCAGCTTCTCGCGCAGGTAGTACTTGATCGTCGCGACGGGGACGCCGCTCTCCGTCGACAGTTCTGAAATCCGCACGCCGACCCCCTTGACTCGATAGCTCTACTATCCAACACTAGATAGCACCACTATCGAGCGAGGACGAGCCCATGGCATCCATCAACCCGGGTCGAATGACCCATCGTTACGACGGCGAACTGGTCGTCTTCCACATCGGCATGACCGTCAACAAGTGGTGGAGACCCGACCAGTGGATGCCGCTGATGGGTGACATGCCCCGGATGCTGCGCGAGCTGAGCGTAGACCCCGACTCGGGGCTGCTCGGCTCCACGATGCTGCTCGGAGCGCGCGGGCCCTACCTCGTGCAGTACTGGTCGTCGCTCGAGAAGCTGTACGCGTACGCCTCCGCCCCCGAGCACGAGCACCGCCCCGCGTGGACCCGTTTCAACCGACGTGCGCGGAAGACTCCGGGCGCGGTCGGCATCTGGCACGAGACGCACGTCGTCGAGCGCGCCGAGACGATCTACGTCGCAACGCCCCCGATGGGATTGCCGAAGGCCACCGAACTCGTGCCGATCGCGTCCCGCCATGACCGCGCTCGGGCGCGCGTGGCGGACGGGCGGACCCCGGGTCCCGCCCCGGTGAGCTGAGGGCCAGACTGGAGCCATGGCTTCGATCCTCACGACCGCGCACGACCTGCACGACGCCCTCGCCGCCGGGACCTTCCCCGATGGCGGGCGCGTGCGCGTCCTCGACGTCCGCTGGCGCCTCGACCGCCCCGACGGGCGCCCGGAGTACCGCGCCGGACACATCCCCGGCGCGCAGTACGTCGACCTCGACCACGACCTGGCAGCTCACGGCGCGCCCACCGAGGGCCGGCATCCGCTCCCTCCGGTCGAGACGCTCCAGGCAGCCGCGCGACGCTGGGGCATCGACGCGGGTGACACGGTCGTGGTCTACGACGACCTCAAGAACATGTCGAGCGCGCGTGCATGGTGGCTTTTGCGGTACGCGGGGGTGGCGGACGTCCGGCTGCTCGACGGCGCGCTGCGCGGCTGGACCGACGCGGGCTTCGAGGTGGAGGAGGGGGATGCCGAGACCCCGACGCCCGGGACGGTCGAGCTGACGTACGGGGCTCTGCCGAGGCTCGAGCTCGACGAGGTGGGGGCGTTCGCCGAGTCCGAGCTGCTGCTCGACGCCCGCGCCGGCGAGCGGTACCGCGGCGAGGTCGAGCCGATCGACCCTCGAGCGGGTCACATTCCCGGTGCGATCAGCGCCCCGACGACAGAGAACGTCGGCGGCGACGGGCGCTTCCTCGAGCCGGATGCGCTGCGTTCGCGGTTCCGGATGCTGGGGGCCGAGGACGGCATGACGGTCGGCGTCTACTGCGGCTCCGGGGTGACGGCGGCGCATCAGGCCGTGGCGCTGACGCTCGCGGGCTTCGAGCCGCGCGTGTTCCCGGGGTCGTGGAGCCAGTGGTCGAACCACGAGGAGCTGCCCGTGGCGACCGGGCCGGAGCCGCGGTAGCGGTCGCCCCCGCGAGCCAGGTGGCTGAGCTTGTCGAAGCCACCGATCCATCGGTGCCCCGGTCCCTTCGACAAGCTCAGGGACCTCCGCCGCGAGCCAGGGACCTCCGCCGGAGCCGCGGTAGCGACTACCCCGGCCGCGATCCAGGTGGCTGAGCTTGTCGAAGCCACCGATCCATCGGTGCCCCGGTCCCTTCGACAAGCTCAGGGACCTCCGCCGCGAGCCAGGGACCTCCGCCGGAGCCGCGGTAGCGACTACCCCGGCCGCAACCCAGGTGGCTGAGCCTGTCGAAGCCACCGGAACCTATGACCAGAGGTCGCTCACCGGGATCTCGCGCCCCAGCACGTTCTCGGCCGCACGGTGACCCGAGAGCATCGCACCGGGAACGGTCGCCGGGTCATCGCCCCACGTCGCTTCGCCCGCGAGGTGCAGCACGCCGCCCACCGGGACGGCGAGCTGATCGTGGTCGGGACCGACCGAGCCGGGGAGCATGTACGCGTACGAGCCCCGCGCGAACGGGTCGTCCTGCCAGCGCGTCACGACCGCGCTCTCGGGTTCGGGGACGTCGTTCCCGTAGAGCCGCCGCAACTGCGCCACCGTCGAGGCGACGATCTCCTCGTCCGACCACTCCCGCGTCGCGACCGCTGCGGGTCCCGCCGCGAACGTCAGCAGGGCGGGCTCGTCGTGGATTCGGCCGAGGTCGTACCAGGAGTGCCACCACTGCCCCTCGGCGCCGAGCTGACGGATGCCGTAGACCTCGGCATCCCAGAACCTCTCGGGGAAGCGCAGCACGACCTTCTCGAAGGCGTTCATCCGCAACAGGGCCAGGGCGCGGCGATGCGTCTCGGGCAGCGCCGGCTCGATGACGAGATCGCCGGACTGCAGGACGCCCACCGGGACGGTGACGATGACGTTCGCGGCCGAGAAGGCGCCGCGATCGGTCTCGACGGTGACCCCTTCGGGCGACCAGCGCACCGCCGACACGACGTGCGACAGCCGCACATCGACCCCGTCGGCGAAGTTGCGGGCGAGCTCGTCGTATCCGCGGGGGAAGACCACCTCGTCGCCGTTGACGGTGTCGTCGTCGAGGCCGTGCGCCCCGAGCCCCGTCATCGCGACGCCGTACTGCTCCTGGGCGCGACGGTCGTTGTACTCGCGCACGCGCGTCTTGCGCTCGTCGTCCCAGTCCTGCTGGGTCAGCGCTCGCTCGACGACGTCAGCGTACGTGGCATCCGGAGCGGAGTCCGCGATCACATCGATGAGGGCCGCGTTCAGCGCACGGATGTCGGCGGCGTACCCCTCGATCTCCTCGGCGGAGAGACGCGACCCGTCCTCGCCGAAGTACGTCAGCGGCCGTCCGGCAGGCTGATATCCACCGACCGTGAACTCGACCATCGGCATCCCGAACGCGCGCGCCGCCTCGGCGACCGGGCTGTCGTCGATCCCGTGGATCCACGACGCTCCGCGGTCGGTGACGTGTCCGCCGGAGCGGTCGGTGTGGGTCCGGCCACCGATCCGATCGCGCGCTTCGAGCACGATGACGCGGCGTCCGGCACGCGTGAGCAAGCGCGCCGCGGCGAGACCCGACACACCTGCCCCCACGACGATCGTGTCGACGGTCTCCACGGATGCCTCCCCAGCGTCGGACACGCCCCCGACCGGGGCCGCGTCGCCTTTCCGGAGAACGTACTGTGCCCCGCCCACCGGCGACAGCCACCACGACGTACGGTGGCGCGGGCCGGTTTCGACGGCGCGTATAGGCGCGCGCCCCGGCTCAGGCGACCGGCGCCTCCTCGTCGAGCGCGCGCGGGGTGACGCCCTTGCGGCCGTACCGCCACCAGAAGAAGAGGTAGCAGAGGCCGACGAACGGGATGCCGAAGTACAGCGCCGGAGCCTGTTCGGGGTCGAAGGCGATCGCGACGATCGAGGCCGTCAGCAGGACGAACGCCAGGATCGGCACCACCGGATAGAACGGTGTGCGGTAGACGAGTGTCGCGACATCTCCCCCGCCGCGGACGAACGCACGCCGATGGAAGAACTGCGCCGCGACGATCGACATCCACACCGCCACCGCGGCGAAGCCGGCGATCGACACGAGCACGAGGTAGACGGTCTCGGCGGCGATGACGCTCGAGATGAGCGAGACGAGACCGATCGCCAGGCTCACCAGGAGGGCGATCATCGGGATGCCACGGCGGGTGAGCCGCGTGAAGGCACGTGGCGCGTATCCCTCTTCGGCGAGCGAGAACAGCATCCGCGCACACGAGTACAGGCCGCTGTTCCCCACCGAGAGCAGCGCGGTGATGACGACGAAGTTCATGATGTCGGCCGCGTACGGCACACCGACGTACTCGAAGACGTCGACGAACGGGCTCGAGCTGAGCCCCGCCTGTTCGTAGGGAAGGAGCGCGGCGATCACGGTGATCGAGCAGACGAACAGCACGAGCAGCCGCAGCACGGTCGACCGCAGCGCGCGGGGGATGTTGCGGCCGGGATCCTTCGTCTCGCCCGCGGCGACACCCACGAGCTCCGCGCCGCTGAAGGCGTAGAAGACGGCGAGCGAGGTGATGAGCACGCCGCCCAGTCCCGCCGGCAGCAGACCGTCGGGCGTCTCGAAGTTGCTGAGCAGCACCGCCTCGTGCGGGCTGGTCGACAGCGGGGTGAACCCGAAGATCGCCATGGTCCCCAGCACGATGAGCGCGAGGATCGCGATGACCTTGATCGCCGCGAACCAGAACTCGGTCTCCCCGAACACGCGCGCCGAGATCGCGTTGAGGGTGAACAGGGTGCCGGCGAACACCAGACACCACACCCACACGTCGACGTTCGGGAACCACCGCTGCATGAGGATTCCGGATGCCGTGAATTCCGATCCGAGGGCAACCACCCAGCAGAGCCAGTACAGCCAGGCCGTGACGAAACCGGTCGCCGGTCCCATCGTGCGGGCCGCGTAGATGTGGATGGATCCCGAGACCGGGTAGACGACGGCGAGTTCGCCGAGGCACACCATGACGAGCCACACCACGAAGGCTCCGAGCAGGTAGGCGAGCACGGCCCCGAGGGGCCCCGCCTGGTGGATCGTGTAGCCGGAGCTGAGGAAGAGCCCCGACCCGATCACGCCGCCGAGGGCGATCATCACCAGGTGGCGGGCGCTCATGGCGCGGCGCAGTTGCCGTTGCGGGGCGTGCTGTGCCGTGGACGGATCCGAGGGGCGGTTCATGGATGTGCTCGCATTCGTGCTCGGAGCGGATGCCGCCGATACTCGCGGACGCCGCGAGCCAGAGTAATCGATCGGACGTTCGTCGCCTCTCCCGGGCGTCCCGACGCGCGGACGAGCGACGCGGGAAGTCGTCGTTCGCGACCCCTGGCTACGCTGTGACGATGACCCCCGCCGATCCAGGAGCCGCCGTCGCCGACGACGAGGCGACGTCGACTGTCATCCGGGCCTTCGACGTCATCGCGAGCCTCGCGCTCCTCACGCGCGAGGGGCAGGGGGCCTCCGCGACGGACGTCGCCCGGGCGCTGGGACGGGAACGATCGCACGTCTCGCGCACCCTTGCCGCTCTCGCGGACCAGGACGTCGTCGCTCGCGACGCCGGGCGCCGCTACCGGCTGTCGTGGGCGTGGTACACCGCCGCCGAGGACCTCGTCGACCGGCGTCTGCGTCTCGAAGGGCTCAGCGTGCTCGACGAGCTCGCCGCGACCACGGGAGAAGCCGTCTTCCTCGGCGTTCTGCGCGGAGATACGACCGTCACGATCGTCGAGAGCGTGCCGGCGGTGTCGCGCATGATCGGCACCTGGGTGGGCCGTGCCTACCCCGCGTTCTGCAGCGACGCGGGTCAGGCGGTGCTGTGGGACGCCCCCGACGACGAGGTTCGGGCCGTCTTCGCCGCCACCGCCTTCGAGAGCGAGGGCCCTCGGGCGCCGCGCTCCGTCGACGATTTCCTGACCCGGCTGCACGCCGCCCGCGAACGCGGATACACGATCGTCGACGAGGAAGCCGAGGCCGGCCTCTACTCGGTGGCCGCTCCGGTGTGGGACTTCCGCGGCGAGGTCGTCGCTGCGGTCCAGGTCGTCGGAGAGCGGGCGGTCCTGCAGCCGCGCACGGCGGGGCTCGCCGATGCCTGTCTCACCGCGGCCGCCACGTTGTCGACGCGCTTGGGGCACGGCATCCACTGACGCTCAGGCCTGGGCGAGAGTGCTCAAGCGCTCCGCGCTGTCGGCGAGCAGGGCCTCGATCCGATCGTCACGACCGTTTCCGGCGGCCGAACCGCTGAGCGACACCGCCGCGACGATGCCGTGCCGACCCCGGACGGGCAGGGCGTACTCGTCGACTCCCGCCACGTACTCTTCGTGCGCGACCACAAGTCCGCGCGCCCGGTCTCGTCGCTGCAGGGCATCGACGGCGGCGACCGTGCGAGCCGCACCGGGACCACCGACGCCGACGAACTGCGCCTCGCCGAGCAAGGCGTCGAGGTCGGCGAGCGAGTGATCCCAGAGCAGCGCCCTTCCGGCGCCCGTGCACCAGATCGGGGTGACCGCCGCGGGACGGAGGGTGCCTTCGCCGGCGGCATCCGCCCCCTCGACACGGAGCAGCAGCGCCCGCGGCCCATCAGCGGCGACGACCCGCGCCGTCATGCCGAGCTGTGCCGCCATGCCCCGGAGGTGGACGCGGGCGGCGCGCAGCCACGGTTCGTGTCGTGCCCCCGCCGCGACGAAGTACGCCCGCCCCGCGCGGAGCGCCGAGGACTCGTCGCGTTCGACGAAGTCGAGGCGGCGCAGGTCCTGTGTGACGCGGGAGGCGCGACTGCGTTCGACGCCCGCGGCCTCGGCCAGGCGCGACAGCGCCCAGCCGGGCCGACCCGATCGCTCCCGCTCGACCGCGGTGTGCAGCAGGGCGAGTCCCTGCGTCAGCGAGGCGGGCGGGTTCATCAGCGTCCTTCGTGTGCGGGAGCCGCCGGCGCCTCCTCGTCGACGACGGCGGCGGGCGCAGCTCCTCGACGACCGTACCGCCACCAGAAGAACAGGTAGCACGCGACGACGAACGGGATGCCGAAGTACAGCGCCGCGACCTGGTTCGGATCGAAGGCGATCGCGACGATCGAGACGCCGAGCAGCACGAACGCGAGGATCGGCACGACGGGGTAGAACGGCGTGCGGTAGGCGAGCGTCTTCACATCACCACCCCCGCGGACGAAGGCCCGTCGGTGGAAGAACTGTGCCGCGACGATCGACATCCACACCGCGACGACGGCGAAACCGGCGATCGAGACCAGCACGAGGTAGACGGTCTCGGCGGCGATCACGCTCGACACCAGGGAGACGAGTCCCACGGCCATGCTGACGCTGAGGGCGACGATCGGGATGCCGCGGGAGGTGAGCTTCGTGAACGCGCGCGGTGCGTGCCCTTCTTCGGCGAGCGAGAACAGCATCCGCGCGCACGAGAAGAGGCCGCTGTTACCCGCCGAGAGCAGCGCGGTGATGATGACGAAGTTCATGATGTCGCCGGCGAAGGGCACCCCGACGTACTCGAAGACGTCGACGAAGGGGCTCGACGTCAGGCCCGCCTGCTCGTAGGGCAGGATCGCGGCGATGACGGTGATGGAGCCGACGAAGAGCACGAGAAGGCGCAGCACCGTCGAGCGCAGGGCCTTCGGGATGTTCCGGGCGGGGTCCTTCGTCTCACCTGCGGCGACACCGATGAGCTCCGAGCCGCTGAACGCGTAGAAGACGGCGAGAGAGGTCATGAGCACGCCGGCGATACCGGTGGGGAAGAGCCCGTCCGGCGTCGAGAAGTTGCTGAACAGGACGGCCCCGGGGTGCTCGGACGACAGCGGGGTGAAGCCGAAGATCGCGGCACCGCCGAGCACGATGAGCGCGACGATCGCGACCACCTTGATGAGCGAGAACCAGAACTCCGTCTCCCCGAACACGCGCGCTGAGATCGCATTGAGGGTGAACAGGATGCCGGCGAAGATCAGGCACCACACCCACACCTCGACGCCGGGGAACCACCTCTGCATCAGGATCCCGGCCGCGGTGAACTCGGAGCCCAGGGCGACGACCCAGCAGAGCCAGTAGAGCCATGCCGTGGTGAAGCCGGTCGCGGGGCTGATCGCGCGGGCCGCGTAGATGTGGAAGGCGCCCGACACGGGATAGGCCACGGCGAGCTCTCCGAGGCACGACATCACGAGGTACACGACGAAGGCGCCGACGAGGTAGGCGACGATCGCCCCCAGGGGCCCGGCCTGATTGATCGTGTACCCCGAGCTGAGGAAGAGCCCCGACCCGATGACGCCGCCCAGGGCGATCATCACGAGGTGGCGCGCGTCCATGGAGCGCTGCAGGCGGCGCAGCGGCACCTGTGTCGCGACGGTCTGCGGCAGGGCGTTCGGAAGGGACGTGGAGTCGGTGGAGCGTGGCATGGCGTCTCGCATTCGGAAGAAGGGGAACGGATCGCGTTTCGTGTGGCATGAACACTGCCCTGTGTTCATTTCGCACATGTTTCCTCGGACAGTAGCGGTCCCCGCCCCTGCGCTCAAGAGTGCGGAGAGTCGGGAAACCGGTCGGACAATCCGTCACCCGCACCGACATATCGGCATCCGCCGCCGCCGAAATGCCAGGCGCAGAGCGACACGACGGCGACGGACGATATCCGCAGACCCCGTCCTGCACCCTTCCGAGGAGACCCATGAACCGTCACGATCTCGCCCTCATCGGCTTCGGCGGCGTGAACCGCGCCCTGGCCGAACTCATCCGCGACCGCGGCGACGAGCTCGCGACCGAGCTCGGCTTCGCACTCCGTGTCGTCGCGATCACCGATCTGCGTCTCGGATCTCTCATGCAGGAGGACGGCATCGATCTGGACGCCGTCTTCGCTCTGGCACCGGGCGCGACGTTCGCCGGCTGGCCGGGTGGGGATGCCGAGCCCCGCAACGTCGAGGTCATCCGGAACACGACCGCCGACATCGTCGTCGAGGCGACATTCACCAACCCGATCGACGGCGAGCCCGGCGTCTCGCACGTGCGCCTCGCTCTGGAGGCGGGGAAGAGCGTCACCACGACCAACAAGGGACCGGTTGCTCTCGCCGGTCCGCAGTTGAACGCGATCGCCGCCGCGAACGGCGTCCACTTCGCCTACGAAGGCTCCGTCGTCAGCGGTACGCCCGTGTTGCGTTTCGCCGCCTCCACCCTGCAGGGGCTGCGCGTCGACGCGGTGCGCGGCATCCTGAACGGCACGAGCAACTATGTTCTCGGCCAGATGGAGGCGGGCATGGACCTCGCCGCGTCCGTCGCGGAGGCGCAGACCCTCGGCTACGCGGAAGCCGACCCGACCGCCGACATCGAAGGCTCCGACGTACGTCTGAAGGTCGTGATCCTCGCCAACGAGGTCCTCGGCGCCGACATCACCCCCGCCGACGTGACCTGCACCGGCATCACGGGAATCACTCCCGCCGATATCGTGGATGCCGCCGCCCGCGGGCTGCGCTACAAGCTCATCGGCGCGGCCGAACGCCTGGCCGACGGCTCGGTGCGCGCGAGCGTGGAGCCCGTCGCCCTCCCCCTCACCCACCCGCTGGCCGGCATCAGCGGCCCCACCAACGCGGTGTCGTTCGAGACCGACCTCCTGGGGACCGTGACCGTGAGCGGCCCCGGGGCGGGACGCGTCGAAACGGCATACGCCCTGCTCTCGGACATCATCGAGATCGACGCCCGCGTGGCGCAGACCGCGGCGGCACGGCGATGACACTCATGACTCCCGCCGACGCTCTCGAGGTGCGCAATCCGCTCGACGACTCGGTGATCGGGAGCGTCCCGACCATCGGCGTGAACGACGTGCCCATCGTGCTCGATCGCGCTCGCGTCGGCGCCGCTCTGTCGCGAGACCTCTCCCGCTTCGCCCGGCACGCGGTCCTGCACCGGGCGGCACAGCTGCTCGAGGACCGTGCCGACGAGGCGGCGGCGCTCATCGTGCGCGAGGCCGGCAAGACGATCCGGCAGGCCCGCAAAGAGGTGCGACGGGCCGTGACGACGCTGTCGCTCTCGGCCGAGACGGCGCGCGCGGCGACGGGTGAGGTCATCCCGTTCGACGCCTTCGAGGGGTCCGAGAATCGGAAGGGCTGGTTCACCCGCGAACCGCTCGGCATCGTCGTGGCGATCACGCCGTACAACGACGCGCTGAACCTCGTCGCGCACAAGCTCGGACCGGCTCTGGCCGGCGGCAATTCCGTGATCCTCAAGCCGTCGCCGCACACCCCGCTCACGGCGGAGTTCCTCGTCGGCATCCTGATCGACGCGGGTCTGCCCGACGAGATCGTGACGGTCGTACACGGCGATCGCGACGTGGCCGCGGCGCTGGTCTCGGCGCGCGAGGTGCGGCTCGTCTCGTTCACCGGCGGCTTCGCCACGGGCGAGGCGATCTCGCGCGGCGCGGGGCTGAAACGGCTCGCGATGGAGCTCGGCGGCAACGCCCCCGTCCTCGTGTTCGACGACGCCGACCTCGCTCACGCGGTCGACGCGTGCGTCTCGGGGGCGTTCTGGGCCGCGGGGCAGAACTGCGTCGGCGCGCAGCGCATCCTCGTGCACCGCGGCATCTACGCCGCGTTCCGCGAGCGTTTCGTGGCCGCGGCGGCGGCCCTGCGGGCGGGCGATCCGACCGACGAGGCGACCGACGTCGGGCCGATGATCACCGTGGATGCCGCGAAGCGCGCCGAGCGGGTCGTCGACGACGCCGTGCGAGCCGGTGCCCGCGTGCTCGCCGGTCATCGCCGCGACGGCTCGGTCTACGCCCCGACGGTCGTGGAGGGAGTCGCCCTCTCGTGCGAGCTGTGGGCCGACGAAGCGTTCGCCCCCGTCGTCGTCCTCGCGCCGTTCGACACCGAGGACGAGGCCGTCACCCAGGCGAACGACATCGACTACGCCCTGCACGCCGGGCTGTTCACGCGCGACCTCGGCCGCGCGCTGCGCGTGGCGGAGCGCCTGGAGGCCGGGGGCGTCATGATCAACGACTCCTCCGACTACCGCGTCGACAGCATGCCGTTCGGCGGGGCCAAATACGGGAGCATGGGCCGCGAAGGAGTGCGCTTCGCCTACGAGGAGATGACCCAGCCCAAGGTCGTGTGCATCAACGCATGACCCTCGGATGCCACGCCCTCCCGCCACGAGCACGAGGGCGTGGCATCCGCTCGGCGTCAGGCGCGGTCGATGACCCGCGTCAGCGAGACCGACGTGACGGTGTCGGAGACCCCGGGAAGCGCCGCGATGCTCTCCCAGATCTGGCCGATGCGGTCCATCGACTCCGCGCGCAGGGTCACGAGCAGGTCGAACTGCCCCGAGAGGATGTCGCATTGGACCACCTCGGGGATGCGCGCGAGCTCGGTGATGACGCCCGCGCCGCGCATGCGATCCGCCCGGTATACCAGCACGATGGCGGTGACGCGCCCGTCGTCGGCGCGACCGCGGGCGAGGGTGTATCCGACGATGAGACCGTCGCGTTCCATGCGCTCCATGCGCTGCTTCACGGCGTTGCGTGACAGGTGAACGCGAGCCGCCAGCGTCACGAGCGGGATCCGGGCGTCGGTCCGCAACTCGTTCAGGATGCGCTCGTCGACGGCGTCGATGCGGGGACCGGC
Source organism: Microbacterium sp. SORGH_AS_0969 (assembly GCF_030818255.1). Lineage (NCBI taxonomy): Bacteria > Bacillati > Actinomycetota > Actinomycetes > Micrococcales > Microbacteriaceae > Microbacterium > Microbacterium sp. SORGH_AS_0969. The sequence goes on along the minus strand of NZ_JAUTAG010000001.1, from coordinate 2,094,500 downwards.
CATGAGTGCTCCTCGTGCAAATTAGACACTCGCGCGTGTCTATATTGCACGCTAGGGTAGCTCAGATCGATCGCCCCGTCACCCGGCGACAGGAAGGCCACAGCGATGACGTCACGACCCGACCGCACCGACGCCGCGACCCTCTCCGAGGCGAGCCTCGCCGTCCACGCCGGCATCGAACTGGACAGCACGCGGGCACTGCGCACACCGCTCGTCATGTCGAACTCTTTCGCCTTGCCCGACGATCCCAGCGAGATCAGCTGGTCGGCGACTGCCCCCGGCCTCTACACGCGCAACACCGGCGTCAACCAGCAGGCCCTCGAGCGCAAGCTCGCCGCCCTCGAGGGCGGCGAGGACGCGGTGGCCCTGGCATCCGGAGTCGCCGCCCTGCACGCGGTGTTCTTCACGCACGTCAGCGCGGGCGACCACGTCGTCGTCAGCGACGTCGTCTACGAAGCGACCTGGCGCCTCTGGACCGAGCTGCTCCCCCGCCACTACGGCATCCAGGCGACCTTCGTGGATGTGACGGATCCGGATGCCGTGCGCGCGGCGATGCGGCCAGAGACGCGCCTCGTGTGCGTCGAAGCCATCGCCAACCCCACCACCAAGGTCGCCGACATCGCGATGCTCGCCGAGATCGCGCACGCCGGCGGGGCGATCCTCATGGTCGACTCGACGTTCACACCCCCGCCCTTCTATCGACCCCTCAGCGACGGTGCCGACCTCGTCGTGCACTCGCTGACGAAGTACATCAACGGCCACGGCGACGCGATGGGTGGGGCGGTGATCGGACGCTCCGAGTTGATCGAGCCGATCAAGGCCGACGCCATGGTCGACGTCGGCGGTGTCATCTCGCCCTTCAACGCGTGGATGATCCAGCGCGGTTCGGTCACTCTTCCGCTGCGACTGCGCCAGCACTTCGCGTCGGCACAGCGGGTCGCCGAGTTCCTCGAGGCCGATCCGCGCGTGGCGTTCGTCGCGTACCCGGGGCTGGCATCCCACCCCGGGCACGCGCTCGCTCGGCGGCAGTTCGGGGGTGACGCGTACGGCGGGATGATGGCGTTCGCCCTCGACGGCGACCCCGATGCGCAGAATCGGTTCGTGGCGAACCTTCGCCTGATCACGTCGGGGTTCTCGCTCGGTCACGACGACAGCCTCATCGTGCACACCGCCGCCGACGGTCCCCGCACCGCGACCTACCCGTCAGAGTTCCGCCGGTACGGTCACCTTCGCCTCTCGGTGGGTCTCGAAGACGCGGACGACCTGCTCGCCGATCTCGCGGCGGCTCTGGACGCCACGCCTCTCCGACGTCAGGACTGATCCAGCCACCCCGCGAAGGTCTGGCGCCCCTGCCGCGACGCGTCCGGTACCCCCCTGAGTCGACCCGAGCTCATCGCTTTTCCCATCGAACCCGGGAGCGGAATCTCGATCGCCGGCCGACGGCTTCCCCGTCGAGTCAGAAGCGCCCGGACCATGTCGACAAGGATCTCGTCTCGCGGCCCGACGAGGTCTGGCGCATCGCCCGCGGGGCCGGCCTCGGCGAGATCCACCAGGGCCTCGGCCACCTCGGCAGCCGCGACCGGCCTGACGGGTGCCCGGGGCACGACGATGAGCGGCCCCACCGATCCGCGCTCGATGGTCTGCGCCGCGAACTCGTGGAACTGTGCGGCGCGCAGCAGAGTCCACGGCAGCACACCCGCACGGACAGCGCGTTCCTGCTCCCCCTTCGCCCCGTAGTACGAAGACGTGACCCCGTCGATACCGACGATGGACAGCGCCACCAGGTGCGAGACCCCCGCTGCCGCGCCGGCCTCCTGGAGCGTTCGCGACACCGCGAGGAAGTAATCGGTCGCCCGTTTCCGTGACAGCGTCTGGATGCCACTGACGTCGATGATCGTGTCGACTCCGGCGAGCGCGTCTTCGGACAGCCCCTTCGTGAGGTCGTGCCCGCTCGACCGGGTGAGCGAGACGACCTCGTGGCCTCGGGCCCGGGCCACTCGATGGACGTGGGACCCGACGACTCCCGTCGCACCGCACACGGCGACCTTCATGAGTTCCTCCCCGGGCGGCCACGCCCCTCGTGCACGCCTTCGCTCAGCGTGGCACGCCGGGACTCACGGGGGTCGGTCGATCCTTCGAGGGTGGACGAACGGGACCGCGCCGTGACGGGAACTGATGAGCCACCTATGAATCACGAAAAGATAACGCCGACCTCTTCCCCTCCGTTATCTCACCGTTATAGAGTGCTCGCACGGTAGTTGTTTTGCTGTGGCGACTACCGGCATGTGATTGCAGGACACTCTGGTGCAGAGAATGGGCCGGTCGAGTTTCTCGGCCGGCCCTTCTTCTGTTTCTCGCCCGTTTCCCGCCACCGCCAAGACGATGCAACGCGGGAGGATGAGGGAGTGAACGACGCAGATCTCACCGAACCCGACGGACGCCTCGTGCTCGTGCGCCACGGCGAGACCGAGTGGAGCCGCACCGGCCGCCACACCGGGCTCACCGACATCCCCCTCACCGAGACGGGCGCCTACAAGGCCGAGCTCGCGGGGACACTCCTCGCGACGCGCCGCTTCGACCTGGTGCTCACGAGCCCCCTCCAGCGCGCGGTGGAGACCGCAACCCGAGCCGGCTACCCCGACGCACAGCTGGAGCCGCGGCTGGTCGAGTGGGACTACGGCGCCTACGAGGGGCTGACGACACCCGAGATCATCGAGCAGCTGGGCCACCCCTGGACCATCTGGCAGGCGGGCGCTCCCGCCGGTGCCACTCCGGGCGAGAGCATCGAGCAGGTCACTGCGCGTGCGGCATCCCTTCTCGACGACCTCCGTCCGCGCCTTGAGAACGGCGAACAGATCCTCGTGTTCTCGCACGCGCACTTCCTCCGCGCCCTCGCGGGGGTGTGGCTCGGCCTGACCGCCGCCGGCGGGCGGTACTTCGTGCTCGGCACCTCAGCCGTGAGCGAGCTGGGCTTCGAGCACGGTAACGCTGTCATCACGCAGTGGAACCACGTGCGCGGGCGCTGAAGCCGGTGCCGCCGTAAGCAGACATCGCGACTTATCCGGCTACCGCGCACCCTCGTCCGAGAACGCCCTGATCTCTGCGGGCGCCCACTTCGGCCACTCCGCCGAGCCGATAAGGGCGCCGTGCCGGATCCGCGCACACAAACGGAAGGGCGCGGCCGGTTGCGAGTTGTCGAACAGATCCATCGCATCCGCGAGTGCGGCCGCCTCGACGACGTGCGGCCACAGCCGCTCGAATCGAGCGCGAACCTTCTCCTCCGGGACATCGTGCTCACCAGCGAGGACTCGGTCGCCCACACGCTGCACGGCCAGATCTACCGGCACCATCATCACGTGTACATGGGTGGTGAAACCGTGGCTCGCGGCGCGTCGGAGCAGATCGAGCTTGCTGGAGTGCGAGAACACCGTCTCGGCGATGAACGACTGCCCGCGCGCAATCATCTCGTTACGTTGCTGTTCGGCTATTCGAGCCGCGCGACGCGCATTCTCCATTTGAGCGTCGGGCCATCGACGTCTCGCGATGTTGTCAGCATTGACGAACGGCAACGAGACGTTCGCTGGCTGCGAGGGGTACAGCACGTCATGGACGTAGGTCGACTTGCCGGAGCCGTTCGGCCCGACAAGGAGGTGGAGGTGCGGCATCAGCCGCGACGCTGATGGACGAGGACGTTGCCGTCTCCATCCGCTTCGGAGTACTGCCGCCCCGAGCGCTCGAACTCTTCGACGTAGTTGAGAGACGCGCGCTGAACGGCGGCCGCTTCCTCCCACGCATGCAGGACATCCGCCCGTTCCCGCTCACTCAGTTCGTCGAACGAAGGCTGCCGCGGCGCGGTGCCCTTCGCCGGAAAGCCCTTCTTGGAGGCACCCACGCGGACCCGAACAATCGGCTTCGTCGCTTCGATCACCCCGTCGACACTATGCCGGACACGCTCACCCCGACCGAGCTTGACCGCTCCGAGACCCACTCGCGGGCGGTAGCGACCCTTGCCTCGGATCTCGACGATGTCACCCGCGGGCACCTTACGCTCGACGCCGTCGATCTCGACGACGACATACTCGACGCGATCGACGCTCTGACGGTGGACACGGTCGCGAGCCGCGTCCGCCGTCGATCTCCGCAAGCCCATGAATCAACTGTATCACCGGCGCTTTTTCAGGGACCGGTCGCGCCGGGCCGCGGAGTCCGACGCATCTTCTCTCCGATCTCGGCAGCAGAGTCACAAGAAGATAACGCCGCCCCCTTCCCTTCCGTTATCTCACCGTTATAGAGTGCTCGCACGGTAGTTGTTTTGCTGTGGCAGCTACCGACATGTGATTGCAGGACACTCTTGGTGCAGGGACAAGGGCCGGTCGGAAGCCTCTCCGACCGGCCCTTACTCTTTTTCCCCGCCCCGCGTCGACCTCGCCGCACGACCGATGCGTCCCTCTATCGTGGAGACATGACCGATCGCCGCCTCGCCGTCCAGGCCTGGGAGAGCCTTTTCCGGGCGCAGCACGAGGTCTTCGAAGAACTGCGATCGGACTTCGAGGGGACCGACCTGACGCAGGCCGAGTACGACGTGCTCCTCACGGTCACCCGCGCCCCCGAGATGACCGCGCGTCTGCGCGACGTCACGGGCAACATGCTGATCAGCCAGCCGAGCGTCTCGCGCCTCGTCGAGCGCATGGTCGCTCGCGACCTCCTCACGAAGTGCGCCGACCCCGAAGACGGACGCGGCTCACTCGTCACCGCGACCGAAGCTGGCGCCGTGATGTTCCGAAAGATCGCCGCCGCCCACGGGCGTTCGATCGCCGACCGGATGGCCCGCCTCGACGACGACGAGCTCGCGCAGCTGCACGCGCTGACCGCGAAGCTCCGCGGCGAGCGCTGACCCGATCGGCCCCACCGCGCCTGGCGGCCTCACGACCACCCGGAGGGCGCAGCCGCGTCAGCACTCAATGACGTTGACCGCGAGGCCGCCTTCGCTCGTCTCCTTGTACTTGGTCGACATGTCGATGCCGGTCTGACGCATCGTCTCGACGACGGCGTCCAGCGACACGTAGTGCGAGCCGTCTCCGCGCAGCGCCAGACGTGCCGCGGTCACGGCGGTCGACGCGGCGATCGCGTTGCGCTCGATGCACGGGATCTGTACGAGCCCGCCCACCGGGTCACAGGTGAGCCCGAGGTGGTGCTCCATGGCGATCTCGGCGGCGTTCTCGATCTGGCGGTTCGTTCCGCCCATCACGGCCGTCAGACCACCGGCGGCCATCGCGCAGGCGGATCCGACCTCGGCCTGGCATCCACCCTCGGCGCCCGAGATCGACGCGTTGGCCTTGAACAGCGAGCCGAGCGCCGTCGCGGTCAGCAGGAATCGACGGATGCCACGGCGTCGATTCGCCTCGGCCACGTCGCCGTCGTCCCACCCGGCGACCTCGCCGCGCGTCACGGCGTGACCGTCGTAACCGAGCAGCGCGCTCCCGACCAACTCGCCGTACGGGGTGACAGCATTGCCGGCACCGAGGCCGGAGTCGGCGAGGAACCGCCACCAGTACATCGCCACGGCCGGCAGGATGCCCGCGGCGCCGTTCGTCGGCGCCGTCACGACGCGCCCTCCGGCCGCGTTCTCTTCGTTCACGGCGAGCGCGAACGCCCCGAGCCACTCTCCCGGCAGCTCGCGGTGCCCCTCGGCTTCGATCTCTTCGAGCTGTTGCCGGATCACCGCCGCGCGGCGCTTGACCTTCAGGATGCCGGGAAGCAGACCGTCGTGCTCGAGTCCGGCGTTGACGCAGGCGGCCATGGCATCCCAGATCCGGTCGAGGCCGGCGGCGATCTCTTCGTCGGAGCGCAGGGCCTCTTCGTTGCGACGTGCCGCCTCGGCGATCGTGATGCCCTGCTCGTCGCACAGCTCGATGAGGGTGGCCGCGTCATCGAATGCGAGCGGGAAGGGTGCGGCCGCCACGCGAGCGGGCTCGCCCTCGCGCCGGATGAACCCGCCTCCGATCGAGTAGTAGGTGTCTTCCGCAATCACGTGGTCGCGGACGTCGCGCGCAACGAGGGTCATGGCGTTGGGGTGGCCGGGCAGACGTCTCCGTGGCTCGAGCGAGATGTCGGCCTTCTGGAAGCGGACCGCGTGCGACCCGGCGAGCGGGAGCCGACGCCCGTCGGGCCAGTCCACCCACAGGCGCCGGACCGCATCCGGGTCGACGGTCTCGGGATCCCAGCCGTGCAACCCGGCGACGACGGCGTCGGGCGTCCCGTGACCGATACCGGTCGCGCCGAGCGAGCCGTAGAGGTAGCAGGAGACATAGGCCACGCGGCCCAGGATGCCGTCGCTCTCGAGTCGTGTGGCGAACTGGAGGGCGGCCTTCATGGGGCCGACGGTGTGGGAGCTCGAGGGTCCGATCCCGATGGAGAACAGCTCGAACGCGGAGGTGTAAGCGCTCATTCGGCCAGCGTACGTCCCGCCCCGTCCGGACACCCCGTCGTCACCCTCGCGCCACGCCCGGGATGCACGCCGTTCCGAGCCGATTAGACGTCGCCGCCGGTCGCGACTATGCTAGACCACGGCCTGCGCGCCGTTTCGCGCGGAGGCCCTGCGCCCGTAGCTCAATGGATAGAGCATCTGACTACGGATCAGAAGGTTAGGGGTTCGAGTCCCTTCGGGCGCACACTGTGTTGAGACAGTAAGAGGTCCGGTTCGGAAGTTTTTCCGACCGGGCCTCGTCTCATTTCCGGCCCAACGGGCGAGCTTCAGCCCCGCTCCCAATCCGCTACCAACCAGTCGCTGATCGCCGCCATTCTCTTCCCCGCGGCGAGGTGCCTTTCGGTCGCGCGCCATTCCTCGAACGCCGCGCGGTCGACGAACGTCCCGTCCTCGACGATCATGCGCCCTTTACGCGTATCCAGCGACAGCGCGACATCCCACGAGAGAATGCCGGGCCACTCCCCCACCGCCCTCAGCTCGGCGATGGCCACCGAAACGTCCGGGTCCGCGACATCGTCACGGACCCGGAACAAAACGACGTGCCGGAACACCTACTGGCGCAGCGCGCCGACGTGGTCGCGGTACCAGGCGACGGTGCGCTCCATGCCCTCTTCGAGCGAGATCTTCGCGGTCCAGCCGGCCTCGGCCAGCTTCGAGACGTCGAGGAGCTTCTGCGGAGTGCCGTCGGGCTTCGAGGTGTCCCACTCGGTCTCGCCCTCGAAGCCGGTGACGCGCGCGATCGTCTCGGCGATCTCGCGGATCGTCACGTCCGACCCCGTGCCCACGTTGACCTGGTCGGGTCCGTCGTAGTGCTCGAGTAGGTGCAGGCACGCGTCGGCCATGTCATCAGCGTGCAGGAACTCACGGCGCGGCGTTCCCGTGCCCCAGTTCGTGACGCTCTCAGCCCCGGACTGCGCCGCCTCGTCATAGCGACGAATCAGCGCCGGGAGCACGTGCGAGCCCTGCGGCGAGAAGTTGTCATTCGGACCGTAGAGGTTCGTCGGCATCGCGCTGATCCACGGCAGACCGTACTGGCGGCGCACGGCCTGGGTCTGCAGGATGCCGGCGATCTTGGCGATCGCGTACGCGTCGTTCGTCGGCTCGAGGTGGCCCGTGAGGAGCGAGTCCTCACGGATGGGCTGCTCCGCGAACTTCGGGTAGATGCATGACGACCCCAGGAACAGCACGCGCTCCACGTCACTCGCGAGAGCCGCGTCGAGCACATTGACCTGGATGCGCATGTTGTCGCTGAGGAAGTCGACCGGGTACGTCGAGTTCGCCAGGATGCCACCGACCTTCGCCGCAGCCAACACGAGGTACTTCGGCTTGATCTCTCCGACGTAGGAGAAGACGGCGTCGCGGTCTTTCAGATCGAGTTCCGCCGAGGTCTTTCCGACGATGTTGTCGAAACCTGCCGCCTCGAGCCGTCGGACGATCGCCGATCCCACGAGCCCCCGGTGTCCGGCGACGTAGAACGTCGCATCGCGGTCCAGTTCGTGCGGGGTGTAGCTCACGCCGTCAACAGCGGTACTCACGCACGCGCCCCCAACAGCTCCGCGTTGCTCCACGTCGGAAGCGACACCGTGTCGATCCACTCGGGGCCTTTCTCGAGAGCGGTGATATCGGCGTCTACCATGATCCTCGCGAGTTCGTCACCGCGCACCGAAGGCACCCAGCCGAGCTTGTCGGCAGCCTTGGTGGGGTCGCCGATCAGGGCGTCGACCTCGGTGGGCCGCAGGTAGCGCTCGTCAAACTTGACGAACTCCTGCCAGTCGAGGCCCACGTGCCCGAACGACGTCTCGAGGAACTCGCGGATCGTGTAGCCCACACCGGTGGCGAGGACGAAGTCCTCCGGGGTGTCGGCCTGCAGAATGCGCCACATGCCCTCGACGTACTCTGCGGCGTACCCCCAGTCGCGGATCGAGTCGAGGTTGCCGAGGTAGAGGTCGTTCTGCAGTCCAGCCTTGATACGGGCGACGGCGCGCGTGATCTTGCGCGTGACGAAGGTCTCACCTCGACGCGGCGATTCGTGATTGAACAGGATGCCGTTGACCGCGAACATGTCGTACGCCTCGCGGTAGTTCTTGGTGATCCAGTAGCTGTACAGCTTGGCGGCCGCGTAGGGAGAGCGCGGGTAGAACGGCGTCTCCTCGTTCTGCGGAGGCGGCGTCGCACCGTAGAGCTCCGACGTAGAGGCCTGGTAGTACTTCGTGTCGATTCCCGACAGGCGGACGGCCTCAAGGAGGCGGATCGTCCCGGTGCCTGTCGTGTCAGCGGTGTGCTCGGGCTCATCGAACGACACGCGCACGTGCGACTGCGCGGCGAGGTTGTAGACCTCGTCGGGGTTGATCTCCGACATCAGCGTGACGAGTCGCGCGCCGTCGGAAAGGTCGCCGTAGTGCAGGAAGAGCTTGGCGTTCGGGTCGTGCGGATCGACGTAGAGGTGATCGATGCGATGAGTGTTGAAAGTGGAGGCCCGCCGGACGATGCCATGGACCTCATACCCCTTCGCCAGAAGGAGTTCGGCCAGGTAGGAGCCGTCTTGACCGGTGATGCCTGTGATGAGAGCGCGTTTTGTCACGTTTTTCCGCCATTCGGGAAGCGAGAAAGAGAGTTAAACCGGAGTCTTCACGGCGGCTTCGGCGGTCAGATCCGCGAGCAGACTATCGAATCGCTCGATAGCAAATGTTTCATTCAGCACGGTCTCTTTGTAACGTTTCCCGTTCTCGCCCATCCGTAGCCCCTCCTCGGGGTCTGCAGCGAGTGAGATTGCACCTTCGAGAAGGGCTTCCGGGTCGCCCGCGGCAACGGTCATCCCGGCGTCGGCGTTGTGCACTTCTTGGGCTGTGATGCCCAGTGCATCGGTGGCCGCGAGAACCGGCCGACCCGACGTGAAGTACGACGTCAACTTGCTCGGCACGCACATTTCCGCAACGCCCGGTAGCTCATTCACCAACAACATGTCGGCGGACTGCAGGATGGCGGCGAACGCGGCGTCATCGAGGGGCGGCAGAAGCTCGGTCGTCGTGGGTTCTCCTGCGATGCGCGCGGCCAGCTCCTCGCGCTGGGAGCCTTTTCCGACCAGCACGAAACGTACGCGTTCACCGCGCTGGTGGGCCAGTCGACCGGCATCGACGACGTGGTGAAGTCCCTGCTTGCTCCCCATGTTTCCCGTGTGCAGTACCACCGTTTCGTCGTCGCCCCATCCGTAGGACGCCCGAACTGCAGCCACATCGACGCGAGAAGGCGCTGTCACGTGCGTCCAGTTCCTGATGACGGCGATGCGCTCGAGCGCCACTCCAAAGTCGGCATGCACTCGATCCGCGAACCGATCGTGGATGACGACGACCATGGTGGCTGAGCGCAACAGCCAGCGCTCGAGCCCGCGAATGACGCGTTCTGACAGACCGCCGCCGCGGCCCATTTCCGTCATGCCGATGCCGTAGAGATCCTGCACCCAGACGACAAAGGGGGTATTACGGTGCGACAGTAATGAACGAGCACGGACGAGAACAGACGAGATCAAAGCTGGCGAAACCGCGACGATCGCCGACGGCTGGCCCCACCGAACGAAAATCTGCCGCAGTCCGAACGTGGCTTCCGAGAGGGCACGCGGCAACGACGAAGGCTGCCCAGGAACGAAATGCCGCAGTCGATGCACGTCGACACCTTGAATCCGTTCGCTGCGCGACCACTGCCCGTAACCTGGCGTGATCTTCCAATCCGGATAATGAGGGTGCGCCACGATGGCCCGAACCTCGTGGCCCTGCCGCGTCAGGCCCTCGGCCATGGCACCGGTGTACGGGGAAATTCCCGTAGTCTCCGGGGGATAGTTCAGCCCGAAGAAGAGCGTTCGCGGTGGGTTCACGGGACAGAGAATACCGCCGCGACCGTTACGACACAGTTACAGGAAAGGGACCACCGTGAGCGACATTCCGGTGATCGATCTTTCAAAGGCCCCCGGCGAGCGTGCGGCCTGGGATAGACCAGCCTGGCAGGTGTATCTGTGGGCGATTTGCGAGCTGATTTTCATAACAAATCCATGGCAAATCAGCTCCAGCCTGCGAGTCCGCGTGCTTCGAGCGTTCGGCGCAGAAATCGGAAGCGGCGTCGTCTTCCGACCGCGAACGCGAGTCAAGTTCCCGTGGAAGCTGCACATCGGCGATCGGTCTTGGATCGGTGAGGGCGTTTGGTTTCACAATCAGGACCATATTTACGTTGGACACGATGTTGTGATCTCGCAAGAGTCCTTCCTCAGCACCGGCAGCCACGCCCACCGCCGAGATATGGCCCTTCTAACGCGACCAGTTAACGTCGCAGACGGCGTCTGGATTACATCTCGCTGCATCGTTCTCGGAGGCTCGCACGTCGGCCGCTCTGCTCTCATCACACCAAATTCCGTGGTGTCTGGGGACGTTCCGCCCGAAACGATATTCGGCGCGAGCCCCAGCACTGCTCAGGGGCGACGGTTCGGTGGTACACGTCCGTCATGAGAATCTTGCATCTAGTTGCATACGTCTCGCCAGACGGCTCGTATGGAGGACCAACCCGGGTAGCCCTCACTCAAGCAGCCGCGCTTGCGCGTCAAGGACACTCTGTCACCATCATGGCCGGCGCACCTGTCGCGAGGCCAAAGGTGAGCGTCGAGAACGGCGTGGAGATACGCCTGTATCCAGCACGATTCCTCGCGGGCAAGGGCAAGTTCGCGTTCTTGGTGTCACCAAAGCTTCTGAAGGCAGTTTCGAAGTCTCACTTCGATGTGGCGCACATTCACCTGTCACGGGACTTACTCGTGCTCCCAGCCGCGGTGCTGGCCAAGCTGCGGCGAATACCCTATGTGGTACAACCCCACGGGATGCTCTTGAAATCTGCGCGCCCCCTGGCTCTCGCGCTCGACTTCGTGTCGACGAGAGCACTCCTTGTCGGTGCGTCTCGCGTGCTCACTCTCACGTCCGCAGAAGAGCAGGAGATCTTACGGATCGCGCCCGAGGCGCGGACTGCTTCAGTTGTGAACGGCATCGAATTGGGCGAGCTCCCAAAATATGAGGGGAGAAAGAATCTCGTCCTCTTCCTCGCACGATTGCAAGAACGTAAACGTCCGTTGGCTTTTGTCGAGATGGCCGCGCGCCTTAAGCGAGATTGGCCGGCGGTCGATTTTGTGTTGTACGGCCCGGACGAGGGGCAGGCAGAAGCTGTTGTCCGAGCGTGCGCGGCTGCCTCACCCGACGGATCGGTCCGGTGGGACGGCCCCGTCGCCCCTGAGCACACGGACGGACTACTTTCCAACGCCCTTGTATCCGTGCTCCCGTCGCACGGTGAGGTCTTCCCCATGTCGATGCTCGAAGCGTTTCGCAACGGCACGCCCGTCGTGGGCACGGATTCCCTCGGGATCGCGGAGGAGTGCCGTCGTTACGGTGCCGCGCTCATCACCGACGGAACAGTCGAGGAATTGGCCGAAGCCGTAGATTCGGTGTTGCGCTCCGGCTGTGTCGCCGAAAGCCTTCGAAGAGGCGCGTTCGACTACATCTCCCAGCAGTTGAACGTCGACGATGTCGCAAGAATGCTTGGTGATCACTACCGAAGCGCGACGAGTGAAGACGGCAGCAAGGGGACGCCAACATGACGCGCACTTGCCGCGCCAGCTACTGCTTGGGCAGCCGGGCGACAAACGTCCGTACATCACGACGGGTCGAAATTTGAAGAAAGTATGTATCGTCCAGCCATACGTGCCCACCTATCGCGTCGCCTTCTTCGAGCAACTGTCGGAGAGTTTGCGTGCGCTTGGCATAAGTATCCGAGTGGTTGCGGGCAGACCTGATGCAGCCCAAGCGAAGCGCGGCGACGCGGTAATGCCGGAGTGGCTCACGACTGTCGATCACCGTGCAGTATCCGTCCGGGGCAGGTCGCTCGTCATGGACACCACACGCCGCCACTGGCAGGACTGCGAGTCCATCATTCTCCCCCTGATGGGGAGTTCCGTCGGGACCTACGAGGCTCTGCTCCGAAGCGGGTCACGATCCGTAGGCCTGTGGGGTCACGTCGCGCCGTACGTCTCGGCTGGCAATCGTCTAGACCTTGCCCTGGAACGCTGGCAGATGAAGCGCGCCAACCGGATATTCGCCTACACGAGAGGCGGGCTGAGCTACGCCACGAATTGCGGGGTACCGGAGGACAAGATCACGGTAGTGAACAACTCTCTGGACACGTCAGAACTTGAGCGTCTGCGGAAACACGTACACTCACGGCAACGAGATCCGTACCTCGTCTATATTGGCGGCCTCGACCAGAGCAAGCGAATCGATCTCATCGCCGATTCACTTGAGATTCTGCACGACCGAGGCATTCCCGTTCACGTAAAGGTGGCAGGTAGAGGGCCACAGGCAAATCTTCTCGACACCGCGGTGTCCCGCGGGCAGGTAGAGATGGTCGGGTACGTCGCCGGAGAACAAAAGGCTCGACTGATCCTCGAGAGTGGGGGGATTCTTGTGCCCGGTCGCGTCGGCCTCGTCGCTGTGGAGGCGCTCGCCGCCGCTCGCCCCATCCTGACCACTCGACACTCGCAACACGCACCCGAGATCGAGTACCTGACCGAGGGACTGAGCATGTACTCATCGCTTAACGCCGCGCAGCCATACGCGGATCTACTCGCGAGATTTGTCCAGGACCGACCGCAGACGGCTCCAATTCACGAACACCCGAAACTGGAAGCCATGGTCCACAACTTCGCGGACGGCGTCGTTAAGTTGCTGAACGAAGCGCGGTGAGAATCTTTGAGAACGACAGACACGCGTCGACTTGTAGTGAGCGAGCAAGCGGCCTCCGGCCACAGACTGGATTATGTCTCCATCCTCTCGTCTGAGGCCTCGAAGAATGGTACGGCCACACTCCTACTCACCTCCCCTGAAGCACAGAACTCGCCCGAATTCGCGCGACTACTGAGTCGGACAGCGGAATTCCGACCATCAGAAGTTCAAGCGACACTTTCTTTCTCATCCACGCTTCGCAGCCAACTCAGCAGTACGCTTACCTCGCTGCGTTGCGCAAAAAAGAACACGGCAACGCTGATTATTCCGAACGTTGATGAGAAGCTCGTCCCCCTGCTTCTTCTTCGACCATTCTTTCCAAGGCAAAGTGTACGCGGAATTGTGATGCGAAGGCCCGAGGCAGAAGATCACAGCTTGTTTGCAACGATCAAAAAACTACTGATCGGGCTGCTCCGGAGGACGAGGGTGGAACTTCACACCCTCGTGAGCCCCTTCGACCCGAGTGTCAGTAGGTGGGATCTAATAGACCCGAGCGGCCTCATCCCGCTATCGCTCGACGACACAAGCATAAGCAGAGCGTCATCAGATTTCTCGACCTGGAAGAACACCGATGCCAGACCCGTCGTGGGAATTATCGGAGTTCTGAATGATAGAAAGTCGGTACTTGAGACCATCGACGCATTGAAGTTTGGGGAGAACCGCAAATTGTTCCGGCTCCTGATTGCAGGGCAGCCCTCATCCCCAGACTTCGCAAATGAAATTAGGGCTCGCGCAACGGGAATATCCAACGACGATCTGCTGATGGTTGCACGCGGACTGTCGGATCAGGAGCTCGAACTCGCGCTTAACACAACCGACATATTGGCACTCATGTACACGAATGAGCTCGGAAGCAGCGGACTCCTAACCCACGGACTGAGCCGCGGGCTGCGCATCGTTGGCTTGCGCAATATAGCTGTCAATCGGGCGATCGACATGTACAAGGTAGGCGCAATAGCTGAAACCACACAGCCGGAGTCTATTTCTTCTGCGATAACCAGCGCGAAGAAGATTGACCCCACTGGGGCTTCAGTATTTCCCAACGTTCGGCAGCTGTGCGAGAGTCAGTGGTCGCAGCTAGCGAACGCGTAGGAGAAGCTCGTGATTAAACGATTCTCAATCTCCGTCGGAGGCAGGATTGTTGCGGCAATCCTTCAGATTTTTGTGGTTGCACTTACTGCGCGATCACTTGGAGTCGAAGAATTTGGCATATTCGCTAGCGTCTCCTCCATCGCACTCGTCACGCTCGCACTTTTTGACCTAGGGGCCGGGATTCGGGTACTCCGAATTTCAACCGACCCGGATGGCGGCGGCACTCTCGCCACACTGGCGATACTACGGCTGATTCTGTTCGTTACCATTCCGATTGCAGCCATTGCGATTGTGGGCGGATGGAGTGCAAACGCCCTACTGGCAATCGCTGCTTGCGTCTACGTTGTCGGGGAGTCGCTCGGCGACCTGCTCGTCGGGATTCTGCAGGGGATGAAACGAAGCGGGGTCGCGATGACGACGCTTGTGCTACGTCGCGCGCTTCCTCTGGCGATCATGCTCATCTGGTCATCTCCGCTCGGGGCGCTGACTGCTGTCGCATCGGCCGGCGTACTGGGGTTGGCGACCTTCGTTGCTTTATCAGCACCGCTGTGGAAACGGCCGCGCAGCCCCCTCCGCATCTTGCGCGAGAACTGGTCGCTAGTCGCAAGTGGAGGCGCTGCAAATCTCGCCCAGCTTGATGTGCCCTTAGTCACGCTCGTGGCGGGCGCTGAGGTTGGCGGGTTGTACGCGGCCGCGGTCCGACTATTCAATCCGATCAACCTGCTGATCTCGACGCTTATGCAGATTGTCGTACCAGAACTCTCCTCGATTTCGGAACCTGACCACCGCATGAGCGTTTTCGTGAAGGCTCGCCGCGCCGTGATCATCTTCGCACTAACCCTGGCAGCGGCGTCGCCGCTGGCGCCACTCGCTTTGTCGATTTTCTACGGTTCCGAGTTCTCGGGGGGAGGCCCTGCCGCCGTCGCTGTTTTCCTATCGGCAGCAGTATCGGCGGTCGCGCAGCTGTACCTCTCTTGGTTTTATGCGATTGGTGTACCAACGCGAGTCCCCATCGGCATGCTTATCGCTACCATCGCCGGTCTCGCACTTATAACCGCATTGACAAACTTGGGGATAACCGGATCTGCGATCGGATTGTTCACGATGCACTGTAGTGCAGCTGGAGTCATAGTCCTGTCTTGGCACGCAATGAGAGGCAAACAAGTCAAATGAGAAACTCTACTTTGAGGCGAGACTATTCTCGACTGCGTCCCAACAAAGGGTTTGCGTGGCACAGTCTCATGGCAACTGCGCTCACGAACCCCGGCTTCAAGGCGGTGCTTTTCCTCAGACTCCAACAGTACCTAGTCACCAAAAGTAGTTGGCGACTCGCCGGTATGGTGCGCGCATGGTGCCTCTCCTCAACAGGTGCCGACTTCTCTCCAGGATGTGGCTTCGGACCGGGCCTTGTCATTCAGCACCCGAACGGGATCGTAATCGGGGCTGGCGTAAGAGTCGGTTCCGACTGCACTCTCTTACAACAGGTCACGCTGGGCGAAAGGTATGCGGACGGTTCTGGAGACCATTCCTACCCCGTTGTCGGAGACAACTGTGTCCTGGGCGCCGGAAGCAAGGTGCTCGGAGGAGTGCGGCTTGGGGAGTCTGTGGTGGTCGGCGCGAACTCGGTCGTCTTGACTGACGTTGATAGCGGGTCGACTGCTGTCGGCTCGCCCGCGCGAGTGATTGCACGTCGAACAGAACGGGCCGACCTGCCATGACCGGGAGAGCTAGTGACAAGGCACTGAAGCCGAGTGCAATAGTCGTAAATCCCGGCACGCATCCCGAGCCGCGCGCATTAGCGATTGGCTTATCCAGGCACGGATATCGCGTTGCCTACTTCACAGGCTCACAGTTTGACGGACGATCGACTACTGGCAAGATGCTCAAATTGATCTCTCAGTCTGCCTACGATGCGCGTGTCCTACCACCATCTTTCTGTGAGGAGATCGAGGTACGAACGAAGGGATTCGCGCTTGAGTTGATATTTCAACTGCTTTCCCGCGTCAAGTCAGGGTGGAGCAAGAGGCTCATGGTGACGCGTTCGCGATACGTCTCCGCAAGGGCTGCCGCGTACGTCCGAGCCCTATCAACGCCCCCGAAGTATGTCGTCTCTCAGCAGACCGCTGGCGCGCGTGTATTCATGTGTTCCGGCGAGTCGACACGCGTCTTGATGCAACCGATTGCGAGCCAGCGTTGGCTTGAAGGAGAACTAGCCAAGGAAGCAAGCCGCAACCCTAGCTGGTCACACGCGCTTCAGGGACTGGACCGCGATCGTGAGCAGTTAGCCGACATGGCAATTGAGATGCAGCTGGCTGACGTATTCATCGCTGGGAGCCATCTCGTACGTCGATCTCTTGAAGCTGATGGGCTTGGTCCTACAATCGTCCAACATTACGGAGTCGACGATAGAGTACAGCGCGCTCCCGTCATGCGGCGTCCGGAGATTGACGATTCTCCAATCAGGCTCCTCTTCGTGGGTCAAGTTAATCAGCGTAAAGGCATCAGCTATCTGCTTGAGGCGATGCGTCAACTTGAAGGACTCGCGACTCTAAAAATTGTAGGACGCGGGTCAGATCTGACGCTGCGCTCGATTTTGAGTCTCGGTCTGAAGAACGTCTCTCTCACAGGGCCGTTCAGCACCGAACGCGTTTTGGTCGAGTATCAGAAGAGCCATTTGCTCGTGCTACCAAGCCTTGCGGAGGGTTTCTCACTTGTTGTCCCTGAGGCAATGTCTACAGGGCTGCCATGCATCGTCTCAGAGCACGCAGGCTCTCACGAGATCGTTACCCACGGTCGTGACGGTTTTGTCGTTCCTATCGCAGACTCGGCCGCTATCGTAAGTTGCGTCCACGAAATTCGCAGGAGACCTGATCTGCTTGCCCAGATGTCCGAGGCAGCGGCAAGAAAGGGACGCACACTGACCTGGGACCGATTCGGGGAAGCCGCAGCTTACGAGCTCGTCACTGAGCGTTAATTCGCTGGGGCTAACGACCGATCACCGACGTCGAGCCGAACCAGCCGTTCCGAGCCAGCGCTTTGCGCCGCGCCCGCTCCAACGGCCCTACGGTAGCCGGAACCCGTTGGAGTAGCGCTCGGAGCGAGGCTGGTGATTGAGGAGCCAGCACGTAACCCGCTCAGCCCCCACTCGATCCAGGACCTGGTGTCGCGGAGATCACCCTCGCTCGGCCGAATCCCGGATGAAGCGCTAACAGGTCGAACGACAGGGTTATATTGCAGTATGCACGTCGTCATTGCGTACCGACGAGTACTGGCCCGAGACGTTAGCCCGCGCGAGAGTGCGGATCGCCCCGCAGAGATGTCGCCACAGCGGTCGGTCCCACTGTCTTCAGTTCGAAGCGCCGATAGGGGCCTGTACGGCACACGCCAGATCGA
This sequence comes from Microbacterium sp. SORGH_AS_0969, assembly GCF_030818255.1. NCBI lineage: Bacteria > Bacillati > Actinomycetota > Actinomycetes > Micrococcales > Microbacteriaceae > Microbacterium > Microbacterium sp. SORGH_AS_0969. Next base: position 2,076,725 of record NZ_JAUTAG010000001.1, on the reverse strand, counting down.
TGATCTCCTTCCAGAAGCTGAACTGCGTTGCACAGCGTGAGCGCCATGACGCTTGGTCGGGAGATCCTGCGCGACGCGGCGGATTCGAGTACCTGATCGAACCGATCCCCGACCAGCGTCAGGACGACCGTCCCGGCCGTCTGCGGCCCCGGTCGAGTTTGGGACAGTGATCAGCAACTCCCCGGCCCTCGATAGGTGAAGTCTTGCCACCTGTTCGCGGAGGAATACCGCCGTACCGATTACTCACTGACCTCTTGTCGTAAGCCCAGCGGCGCTTCGGCCTCATTGGCGGGCACATCCGTGGCCTTCGCGAGCGCGAATGCGGCGACAAGAAGCATGTACACAGCGACTGAGTCTTGCGGCGGCTGCGCGAGCAGGATCGTCAGGTAAAGCACAGAAACCATAGCCACCGGGACCTGCCGTCGGCTTAGAACTAACGGGGCTACAAAGGCGAGTGAAACGAACAAAAAGTATGGCCACCCATTTGGGGCCGTTGCTGCGACGAGGCCAATTCCGTCGTTCGCCACGCCAGTCGGTGAGCCCAGAGACAGGGAAGCTAGAGCTCGAAAGCCGAGTTGCATAACAGAACTTCGCTCGTCCAACGAAAGCGCGTTGACATCACTTTTCGCTAACAAACCCACCACGGGCGCGAAGAGAGCGACCCAAACTGCCGCGGCGACCACCATGGTACCAATCAAAAGACGCGAGAATATGATTCCTCGCGAGTCGCCGCTCCGAAATCGGAAGAAAACCTCGTACGCGACTACAACCACAAAAATGCCAAATCCGGCGGTCGAAAGCGTACACACAAGGCCAACGGCGAGCACCAGATAGCCCCACCAACGTGGCCTTCCGACCCATCGCCAAGCCACCGCTGCAAACGCGATATACATTCCCATCCAGCCGGGTTCACGCCCGAGTCCGCCAAATCGAGGCATCAGAACGCCGGACACCCACACACTACCTATCGACGGAGTGAACGGGAACAGCACTGTCGCCGTCCATTGCCCCGTGAAGAAGCTGAATATCACGATTTGCACACCCAATGCCCAAAGAATAGCAGTGACGCAACAGGATGCGCAAAAAAGAATTATTGCACCGACGAATATCCTGATGAACTGGACTACGCGCGGAGCGCTCGAGAAAACTATCGAAGCCGCCAGTACCACTATCAAGAGAATCAACGTGGCCCTCGGATCGGCGACCTGGCCTGTATCACCTCTCCGGAAAAGCAGCCAAGACTGCGCAGCGCCCAGGAGAACGACGATCGGCAGCGACATCCGGGAAAAGCGAACGTCTTGGTCCTCAAAGACCGCCAAGATTGCAGCGATAACTGCCAGGACTACAGAGGCGGTGGTGAAGAGTTCACCGAGCACACTCGGACGGCTGGTGAGCAATGCCGCGAACATCAAGACAGGTGCGAGCGAGACAGACCGGCGACGGCCAGCCTGCTGCACCAAAGGTGGGCCCCATGTCATAGCGCTAGGTACGCACGTAATCGGTCACACCCGCGACTCTATCGCGTCTCGCTGACCCCCAGGAAGGCGGCAGAGATCTGATGGCAATCGGACGCGCATTGCACGCCGCCGGAGGCCATTGAGCGGCGCACGAAGACGGCCCAGGGTCTACTAAAGCGAGGTACTCCGCCGAGCCGTTGCGCACTTCGAGCGTCTCCGCCGAACGACGGGTGCCTTATCCGCGGAACGATGGATTGCACAAAAACCCCGTGCGGTGTCGGTAAAGGACCTGGGACCAGAACTGGCTTCCGCCCATCCCGACCCTCCGCACCCTCGTTGTGCGCCTGACACTCAGCGGGCCGCGAGCGGAGTCCAGAACCAAATCGCAGCGTGAGTTACGCTTTGAAGCACGCCAGACATGCGCGAACTGCCCAAGCTCGCACTCTCGAGGGGAATCATGCAGTTCACCCAATACCTTCGCACTGCCCGAAAGAACTGGCTGGTGATTCTGGTCGCGACCCTCGTCGGCCTTGCACTCGCCACCACATACTCGCTCACGCGGACACCGCTATACCAGTCGGTCACCACAGTATTCGTATCGACTCAAGACGCCAGCACGCCAGCCGAATTGCAGCAGGGCTCCATTTTCGCCCAGGGTCGCGTCAAAACATATATCGAGCTTCTGAACACTCCGGCCGTCCTCGGTCCCGTAATCCATCGTCTGGAACTTGCAACCACGCCTGACCAACTCGCGCGGAACATCCGAGCGACCGCCACGCTGAATTCGACACTGATTGATATATACGTAGTCGACACAAGTGCCGAGCAAGCGGCCCAGATCGCAAACTCCGTCGCAGCGAGCCTTGCCGCAGTAGTTCAGGGGCTCGAGCCGGAGGCGTCGGACGGGACTAGCCGGGTGCAGATCACACAGGTGAGAGCGGCGCAGCCAGAACCCAAACCTGCCAGTCCCAACACGCCGATAAACCTTTCCCTTGGCGCAATCATCGGCATCGTGTCAGGCTTTGTAGCCGCGTCTACGCGGCGCAAGCTCGACATCCGAATCCGGGGCGCACAAGACGTAGAAAAGATTCTTCGCGCCCCACGTATCGGCGATATAACACCCGATCCGGACTCGGCCGACCGCCCCATTCTTGTTCACGCTGATACCGCCAGTGCCCGAGCCGAGTCCTTCCGCACCTTGCGAACGAATCTCCAATTCATACACGCCTCGGAAAATGCGAGTTTCGTAATTACGAGTTCCCTGCCGAACGAGGGCAAGTCCACTACCGCGATCAATCTCGCCATAGTGCTAGCCGACGCAGGAAAGCGCGTCGCGCTGATCGACGCCGACTTGAGACGGCCAAAGGTCTCAGACTATCTCTCTATAGAAGCGGGAACCGGGCTAACTGATCTCCTTATCGGTCGAGCTACAATTGACGACGTTGTATCGCAATGGGGCACACGCAGCCTCTATGTAATTCCGGCCGGTCGAGTGCCACCTAACCCCAGCGAGCTGCTCGGGTCGGACTCCATGAACGCGCTTATTCGACAACTCGAGGAAGACTTCGACGTCGTGCTGTGTGACGCCCCTCCATTGCTTCCTGTAACCGACGCCGCGTTACTTTCCCGCACTGCGGGGAGCGCGATAGTCGTCGTCTCAAGCAGAGCCACACGGTATCAACTCGTTCTCGCGAGGGAGGCTTTGCGTGCAGTCGGTGCACAAACTTCCGGATTTGTAATGACCATGAACCCTCGTCGTAGCCAGGGAGGACCTCCTCGGTCGGCGTATAAGCAAGCCGGCAGCCTGAGGAGAAAGGAGCCGCGAGCATCGCATCAATAGAACATGAGCTCACAATCACTGTTCATCAAGACGCGCCGCACGGAACACTCAGATATCTCTACCTAGCTCATAATTGGCATTCGGCCATACCGAGGGCCACCGCGTCATCGCCTACGCAAAGAATGTGCCCGTTAGCAAAAGCGCGAGAAACGATAGATTGTAGGTGATGTGAACAATCACAGCGCCCCAGATCCGTCCACTCAGTAGGACAAGCAGCGAGCACGTGAGCGCAAAAACGAAGAGCTGGACACCATCCACCAGGGATAGAGATCCGTTAATTGCGTGGACCATAACGAACATTCCACCGGAAAATAGCAGAGCAGAGAACGCGGCCGCTAGATTGCCAACCGCTGGCTTAAGTACGATGTATGTCGAAACTAGGACTACCCCGCGAAAGAAGAATTCCTCGACAAGAGGTGCTATCAGCCCGGCGGGCAGCGCTTGCTGCAACCACCATCCCTGCGGAAGTTCGCCATCTAATGTCGCAATGGTCGGAAATGGAATGCCCGCACTGCCGGACATCCACCCCTGAAGCAACCGAAGCACGACGCCGAGAATCAACCCCCAAAGAAGATCGACGCCGCGCAGCTTTAGGAGACCACGTGGCCTAGCGCGTGTCAATGCGAACGCCACGGCCGCGGCCATGCCGGACCACAGGATTACTGAAGAGAGGAGAGAATTCGATGCGACGACGAGTCGGTTGGCAGCGCCCCCGAACACAATTCCAACCCCCAACCCCATGAGCGCTACGGAAAGCACGACGGCGTCCCAGCGGCGACGTCGGTCGCCGCCCCTGCGCCAGTCCAACCGCACACGCCTGCGCACGCCGCCTCGCCCGGGCGCGTTGACTTCCCGCTCACTATGCGACGGATGGCGCCTTCGATCGAACGCCACGTCATTTCCGCTGGATTCATCAGGCACGAAGCAAAACTACCTGCTGAGATCGCGTCACATGGGCCCGGATTCGTTGCCGTTAGCCGCCGAGCATTGGGGCACAAGCACGCGGACCTCTCCAGTTGTGGCGCTGCCAGGAGACTTTGAGCTCTCGGATGACCGCACTGTCTCGGACGGTCAGTCAACGTCGCCGCTACGAAAAGTTGCGCTGCGGGCCGCATCGCTGAGGGCGTGTCTGACAATGCCTTTGTCCATGCGATGACGGTGTCGAGGATCACGGCGGCGCAGTAGGTGGCGGCGTGTTCGTCGAAGAGGTTACCGAGGCCCCACCATTGCTTGGTGTGGCAGTAGCGGCGCTCGGGCTAGTCGACGCGGTCCCCGACGCCCGAGCCCCTGGTGACCCAGCGTTTCGCCCGGTTCTGACCCTTCACGCAGCACATTTGCTCAGGCAAGAAGTGGGGCTTGGACATCACGCCAACCTCGATCCATGGATTCTGGTCCCACGAGGGGCACACGAACTACACCATCGTTGCGACAGACGGCACGCTGTGGAGCTTCCAGGACGCACATGAGCGGAGGTCGGGTGGGCACGACGTCACCAAACGCGCGCTTGACCGCCTGCAGCCCCAGTACTTTGTCGGACGGTCTGGCACCCCCTTCGCCGCAGCGAAAAAGCTACTCGAACGGTTACCGTACATGTACTTCTGGGCGCTGCTGCAGTGCGTGCCCATCGATAACCAACTCCCTCCCCCTCTGGGAGCGGCACGTTTGCAGATCGCCCCGACCGCCACGCTGCTGCGCTGGGCGGATCTGCCAATCTTGCCGACACGCTCATGCGATGCTCGCGTTCCTGGCCACGTTGGTGACGATCGTCGGTTCGCTGTACGCCGGTGGCTCCTTACTTGTTGAGCAGAACCGCCTGAGGGAACAGCGCCTGAGACTTCGACTTCAGGCGACCGTCGTCGACCGGACGGTGGCGAGGGCGCCTGCAGAAGCGCGACACCGCGGCGTGGGCGGCTCGTACAATCCCTATGCCGAGGAGAGTGCGTTTCGGGCGTTGCTACTCGAGGCGAACGGCGTCGACAGCCTCCCCGCCTCATACTCCGGCATCCCACTTTTGCGGGGATGTCGGGTGTGCTGGTAAGCCGCGGAGAACATCGACGGCAGACCGTCCCGATCGTCACCCCAACGGTCGACTCTTTCGAGCCATAGCTGTCAGCGGAGGACGAGGATCGAGCCCGGCACGCTCGCCGAAGGCAGTGGTGTGCCGACATGGAGTGATGCGCCTAGCACCTGTCTGACATTGCTTTTCCGTGCGATAACGGCGTTGAGGACCACGGCGGCGCGGTAGGTGATGCGTGTTTGTCGGAGCGGGTAGCGAGGCCGCGCCATTGCTTGGGATGGCAGGAGCGGCGCTCGGTCACGTTGCGGTTCTTGTAATCGGCGGCTTCGAGCCCGACGGGTCCGCGGCCGCGTGACCCGCGACGCTTGCGGTGACCGATCTGGTCGTCGAGCTCGGAGATCACCGCCCTGATCCCGCGGGAGCGGGGGTGCCCGCGGATCGCGCGTGATGAGTACGCCTTGTCAGCGCGGACCGCGTCCGGACGAGTTCGTGGCCGACCAACAGCGCGGCTGACTCGTAGGTGCGCCCTAATCGGCAGGAACATCGGTGAGTCACCGGCCCGCCCCGGCGTAATCAGTGTGACAAGCAGCAGCCCATTGCCGTCGATGAGCTGATAGATGTTTGCCACCAGCCCGCCGCGCGAGCGGCCGATGCCACTATCAGGCGGCTCGATCAGCGGATTCGTGTAGTTCGCCTCAGCCCCCCTGTGGCGCGAGTGGTGTTCGTCGCGTGCTGATGCGCGCGGGCGACGGTCGAGTCCACCGACAGTGACCAATTGATCAATCCCGCCGCATCGGGCACGGCTGAGAGCCTCGCCTGCACCTTGTCCCAGCTGCCGGCGGCGGCCATCCGGTGACGCCACGTCCACACCGTCTGCCCCGGCCCGAACACCTCCGGTAAGTCCCGCTATGCGATCGCGCACCATTACCGATAGATGATCGCCTCGACCATCAGCCGAGCGCCAGAGAAGTTCCGCCCCGGCGGCCCCGTCGGCGCGGCAACATGTCCTCGATCAATGGTTACTGAGCACCGAAAGCAACCGAAACCGAGACACCCGTCGAGACTCCCAGCCCGAGCCGCCAACCTTTGTCAGACGCACCCGAGTTTTCCCCATGCATTGGTCGGACGGGTTGTCGGTTCCTTGGCGGTCAATCTGTCACCGCTTCCAGCCGAGTAATAGGTGCGCTGAGGGCTGTGGCAGACTGTGCTCAATTGCGCAGCGTAACCCTTGAGCTGGCGCGTGTCTTCGGAAGGCAGCATGGAGCTCAGCGAAATCGTTCGAATCCTCCGCAAGAACTGGGTGGCACTAGCACTCTTCACTGTCGTCGGCCTCGGCGTAATGGCGGGCTATGCCTTCACGAGAACACCCGTCTACGAGTCGTCGAGCACCGTGTTCGTGTCGACCCAAGCGGGAAGTACAGCGGCAGAGTTGCAGCAGGGCTCAAGCTTCACTCAGGCACGGATAAACACCTACGTAGGCCTCGTGACCACACCCGCAGTTCTTGAACCTGTGATCAAAGACCTCGGGCTTGCAACCACCCCAGATGCACTCCGAAAGAACGTCGCAGCCACAGCGACGCCCAACTCGACGCTCATTACCGTCACCGTGTCGGACATCGATGCAGAGCGGGCCGCCTCGATAGCCAATTCGGTAGCCGCGAGCCTCTCGACCGTTGTGCCGGAGCTCGAGCCTGAGTCGAGTGACGGGTCTAGCCCCGTACGCATTAGTCGAGTCAGCGCAGCTCAAGCCGCACTCAGCCCTGCCAGCCCGAACATCTCACTCAGTCTAGTGATTGGGGCAGTCGTGGGACTCGTTATCGGCGGCGTCTTCGCCGCCGCACGTACGCTACTGGACAATCGCGTTCGCACTCCGCGTGACGCGCAGCAAATCACCAAAGCGCCGAGTATCGGTGCCGTCGCTTTCGACGCCAGAGCGAAAGAGCGCCCGCTCATCGTTCATGTAGACCCGCTGAGCCCGCGCGCGGAATCCTTTCGCGCGCTCAGAACAAACTTGCAGTTCCTTGACATGGGCGGGCGAGCGAGCTTTGTCATTACGAGCTCAATACCTAGCGAAGGCAAGTCGACCACGACGATCAACCTCGCTATCGCCTTAGCGGACGCGGGAAAACGTGTCGCTCTGCTTGACACCGACCTTCGCAAGCCTAAGGTCGCTGAATATCTCAGTGTCGAGGGCGGCGCGGGCCTCACGGATGTTCTCATCGGAAGAGCGAAAGTGAACGAGGTGATGTTGCCCTGGGGAGGACGGAGCCTGTACGTCCTGCCCGCAGGGAAGATTCCTCCGAACCCGAGTGAACTCCTCGGCTCTAAGCAGATGAATGTGCTGCTCGAGATGCTCGAGCGGGATTTTGACGTCGTTCTTTGCGACGCCCCGCCCTTACTGCCCGTCACAGACGCTGCCATCCTGGCGAAAGCGACCAGCGGCGCCTTGATGGTCGTCTCGGCCGGGCGGACGACCCGCCATCAGCTAACGCTCGCGACCGAAGCGCTAAACACCGTTGGGGCAAAGCTCGCGGGATTTGTGATGTCGATGGTGCCGACCCGCGGACCGGACTCATACTACGCGTCGTACGGTTACGGTTATGGCTACGCATACGTGCAAGAACCTGCCCGGGGAGTGAGCGGCGCTGGCGCGCCCGCAAAACGGCGTGACCGCTCAGCGTCCTCCGAGGCAACTGCGGGCCAACCGAAGTCGGGATACGCTGGATCGAGCACACGTCGCACAGCAAGGCGGAGCAAGCTCGAGGACGAGCGCTGAGTGCGCGAAAGACGGCTCGGGAAGTCGGGCGAGTGACAGTCGACGACTTTCAAGGCTCTATTCCCTGCAAGTCGCCCTAGGTCCCACCAAGAAGCGAAGTTTTGCATTTAAGGGCACAGTTATGACCGCGCACTCACTTCCGCCTCTGGCTCGCAGGGCGGGACGTCTGTTCAACTGGATACTCGTCGGTTTCCTGGTGACTTGCACCCTTCTGGCTCTTTGGGTCGGAGTTCGAGGGGCGATTGCATATAAAATCCTCTCTTCCATCCAATCCCAGGCGCAGCAGGCGATTGCGACTGCAGCAAAGGACCCGTCCTCCGCAGTGCCGACGTTGGCGAGTCTCGCATCAGATGCACGAACGGCCCACGAACTCACGTCGGACCCCTTGTGGGGGCTGGCAGCTCGGACGCCTTGGGCTGGGCCTCAGCTCGCCGCACTCGCTTCAGTCGCTGAGGCCTCCGATAGCCTCGTGCGCCTAAGCCTCCTGCCTCTTGCCACAGCCGCGGGCGGGATCTCGATCGACGCTTTAACGCCCGATGACGGCCGCGTCAACGCAGGCGCGCTCGTTGGTCTGCAAGTCCCCGCGCAGAATGCTGCCTCTCAAGCGAACTCAGCTGCAGCCGCGGTGAGGGGCATCGACCGAACCCCACTCGTCGGCGTCGTATCGTCGGCTGTCCAGCAGGCGGGCGACCTCTTTGGTCAGGTTGCGAGCTCAGTCGACGGCTTGTCCAGAGCGTCGCAGCTGCTACCTGTCATGCTGGGTCAAAACGGTCCTCGCGAGTACCTCTTGCTCGTTCAGAACAACGCTGAATGGCGTTCGCTGGGTGGGATTACTGGCACAGCCATTCTGCTTAAGGTCGACAACGGGTCGATCGCCCTTGACGGCACTCAGTCCGCGACGGCCCTCACGAAGGAAGGAACCCAGCCGTCGATCGAGCTTCCCGCTGAGGTAACGGACATCTACGGGACGAAGCCGATTCGCTACTTTCACAACCTGACACAAATCCCTGACTTCTCGGTCGACGGGCCGATTGCGCAGTCAATCTATGCCGAAAAGACGGGCGTGAATGTTGACGGCGTCTTTGCCGTCGACCCCGTCGTGTTGTCCTACCTCCTTACCGCCACAGGTCCGGTCGCGCTGCCGACGGGCGATGTGCTCGACTCGAAGAACGCAGCGTCGTTCCTCCTAAACGACGTCTACAAGAAGTACCCAGAGCCAGCCGCGCAGGATGCTGTATTCGCGGGAGCCGCGGGCGCAGTCTTCCAGGGCCTTCTTGACGGAAAAGGTTCAGCAAATGCGATGATGTCAGCTCTGGCGCGAGCCGGTGCCGAGCATCGCTTCTACATGTGGAGCGCTGACCCCGCAGAACAAGCAGTGATCGACGGAACGACGATCGCCGGCCCGCTCCCCGTCACGGACGAGCGCACTGCGCGCTTCGGCGTGTACCTGAACGACGGAACCGGCTCAAAAATGAGCTATTACGTGCGGCCGGACGTTTCCCTTACATGGGGGGCATGCGGCTCAGCCAAGGTCGTTGGCCAGCGCGACATTTCCCTCAGCCTCACGCTGACGAGCAACGCACCCTCGGACGCCGCAACCTCTCTGCCCTGGTACATCACAGGTGGCGGGTTGTATGGGACACCCCCCGGAATCGCCAAGGTCATCCCGAACGTCTACCTTCCCGAAGGCTTCGAGTTGGTGTCCGCCCAAGCGTCTGACGGGGGAACGTTCACGGAGGCCGAATACCAGGGCCGACGTGTGCTCACGTTCAGCACCGACCTTTCGCCAGGAGCATCCACAACATTCACGGTGAACGTTCGCGGGACCTCGACAGCCACCGAGGCTCAAGCTTTCGTGACGCCGACCGCTGACGCGTCTCTCAGCCCCACCGTGACTGCAGCTTGCGGCCCGGGCTCTTGAGTGCACGGCGAACGTTCGTCGTCTGAAACATCGAAAGCAATGCAGCGTGAATGCGGTGTTCGCATTGAAATGTATCGCCGTGTCGCACACCGTTCACACGATGGAAACCGTTACGGTTTGCATTCCTGCGGACACCTAGGGAATACTCAGTAGGGACTCAGCTACACCACACCGCCTCATTCTCGTCCCCTCACGCAGCACCGACGGATACGGGGAACGAGCGGAACCTACAAAACCACCGTTTAGGTCTTGAAAGCAGGCTCTCATGAAGCGTCGTCTCACTACGGCGGTTGCCTCGGCATCTGTCGCCGCCGCGCTGCTCCTCGCCGCGCCCGTCGCCGCGCAGGCGTACGTTCCCACCGGCCCCAACACCGTCACGATCACCGTTACCTCGAACGGCCCCGTTCCGGTTTCCGGCTTCCAGCCCGGCACCGAAGTGACGTTCACGCTCGTCGGCCGCGGTGTCACCGGTGCGAACATCGCCACCGCGAACCTCCCCGTCACCTCGGCATCGGTCACCAAGACCGCCGACTCGTCGGGCGCTGCGACTGCGGTCGTCACTCTTCCCGCTAACCCCAGTGGCCCGTACACCCTCGCTGCGAGCGGCGCTCGTGCCGACGGCAGCGGCGGCGCCGGCTCCGGCTCGAACCCGGGCGGCGGCACCGCTCTCCCGGCGACCGGTGTCAACGGTGAGTCGCTCATGGGCATCTACATCGGTGGCGGCGCGCTCGTGCTCGCCGGTGCGACCGGCGCGGTCGCCGCGAAGGTTCGTCGCAACCGCGCCGAGAACATGGCGTAAGCGCACACGCAGCAACGAGTGAGGCCCCGTCGACTTCGGTCGACGGGGCCTCACTCGTTGCGTCACCGACGCGGGTCACCCAACGACGAAGTCCCCGACCCTCGTCACCCCGTCCGACAGGTACACCGGCACCACGACCGCCCGACCAGCGCGCTCTTCCTGCCACCGCAAGGCCTCTTCGGGCGACGTGAAGTTCTGGCTCGAGCCCGTGGCATCCGCCAACTCGTCAGCATCGACGTAGCCCTGACGGCCGTTCGTCGCGACGACAGCGATGAGGTCGGGCTCCTCCCCCGCGCCCGCCGAGCCATAGGTCTGGCCGCGATCGTTCACCGCGAGCGGCACGGGCTCCGCGTCGAGATAGGTCGCCGTGAGACGCCACCTCTCGCCGGCATCCGACGACACGACAACCTCGGCACCGACCGCGTCGAGGGGCACGTCGATCCACGACACCGCACCGTCAGGGTGCGCCACGAAGTCGTCCGCGGTGCACGTCACCGATCCCGCGGGAAAAGTGAAGGTGCCCGGCGTGAGGCAGCGCAGCTCGAGGCGGACGTGGTTCGCGGCGTCGGGGCGAGGCGGCAGAGACAGCATGCCGTCGCCCGTGCCCTCAGCGGTCACCGGAGCACCCAGCTCGCTGACGGCCATGCCGCCGGGGAGAGTCCAGAGCTCGGCCGTCGCCGCCGTTGCCCCCGCGGCGAGCACGATCGCCCCCGCCCCCGCGATGACGAACAGCTTCGCGCGGCTGCGCCGCTGCGGGAGCTTCGTCTGCGCGACGAGCTGGCGATGCAGGCCCGCGCGGAAGACGGGATCGATGCGCGGTGCGTTCATGCGGAATCCTCCTCGCGTGTGGCATCCGGGACGAGATCGCGGAGCTTCGCTCGCGCGCGAGAGAGGCGAGCACGCGCCGCCGCGGCGCTGAGACCCACCACCACCGCGGCTTCGTCAGCGCGATAGCCCTCGAGGTGCACGAGCATCACGAGCTGTCGATCGACCGCGCCGAGCGGTGCGAGGAGCGCACGAGCGTTCTCATCGGCGAAGACCTCGTCCTCGGCGGAGCTCGCGTCCGCCGAGCGGGGCAGGGTGTCGAGAAGACGCCGATAGCGAGCCGACGAGCGCTGAAGGTTGCGCAGCGCGTTCGTCGTCGTCGCGAGAAGCCACGGCAGCGGCGACCCGTCGACGACACGCACCGCGTCACGCCGGCGCCAGAGTTCGAAGAAGGCCACGGCCGTGGCATCCTCGGCATCCCGTCGATCGGATGCCAATCGCGCGGCGTGACGGAACACGCGGTCGACGTGCCGCTCGTAGAGCTCGCTCAGCGCTCGTTCATCGCCGTCGGCGGCGACGCGGCGCCACAACCCGGCTTCGTCCATACCCGGGAATGTCCGGCCGACCGTCTCGTGTGACATTCCGGTCGAAAGAAAAGCTGCGTCAGCGCGCAGTCGACTTCTTCTTCTTGCCGGACTTGGCGGGTTTGTCGTCGTCCTCGTCCGCCGGCTTCTCGGGCTCGGCCGCGGCCTTCTCTTTCGCCTTGCGCTTCGCCTGCGAGGCGAGGCGTGCGAGGTCGACCATGCGCAGGGCGTCCATGCGCGCGCGTCGCATCGTGGCGTAATCGGGATCGGCGTCGGCGGTCATACCCTCGACGTCGAGGCGCTGGCGGAGGTTCGCCTCGACGTCTCCCCAGGCCGCCATCCGCGCCGCGGCGACCAGGGACTCCACGCGCGCCGGATCGTCGGCAAGGGCGCGCAGTTCTTTCGCGACCCCACGCGACTGGTTCGCTCGACGACGGAGGTTGCGCGTATCGCGGTCGCGGTAATCGTGAGTGCCCGAGGAGTCGGAGAAACGACCCCACGCGCGCTTGCGCTGGTGCGTCACCCGTTCGGCGGCCTGGTCTTGCTCATCGGCGAGAGCCCGAAGGGTCTGGCGCGCGAAGTCGGCGAAGACCTCGCTGTCGAACTGCCCGCCCCGGGCGATCGTCTCGACGAGGATGCGGTTGCGCACCGTGAGCCGTGCCGCCGCCGTCGCGATCGACAGCCCCTCGGCAATGGCATCCTTTGTGCGACCCACGAAACCCTCCCCTCCCAGGTTATCTGTCGGGGCGTTCGAACGAGCCGGTCGGGCTATCCGAGCTTGGCCACGATCGCGTCGATCCGGCGGGCGCGCGTGTCGGTCGCTTTGGCTCCCTCGACGTTCGTCACATGAGCCTTGCGGGCGCTCGGGGACAGCGCATCGAATGCTTCGCGCACACCCGCCTCGGCGAGGGCCGCCGCGAGGTCGGCGGGCACCTCGACCGTGCGCGGCGCGGTGTCGAGCTGGAGGTCGACGGTGATGGCATCCCCTCCCGAGAGGCCCGTCGCGGCACGCTTGTCGGACGAGAACGGGATGAGCATCTTGCCTGCCATGACGCCGATCGTGCTCGAGTACACGTAGCCGTTCACGTCGACGATGACGGCGGCGCGCTTTCCTCCGCCTAGCGCATCGACGACCTCGGGCGGGACCTCGATGCCGGTGTTGTTGCCCATCTGCGACAGCGTCGTCTCGAACTTCATGAGCCGAGTGTGGCAGAGCGACTTGGTACGTGAACAGCGTGTGAAATGCAATCCCCTGAGGAGGCGCCCCGCCGGTTCGTATGGTGACCTATGTAACGGAGGGCCTCGGAGAGTACTCGGGGGCCTTCTGTCGTTTCCGGAGACCGGCGTGTTCCGCAGCCGCTTGTACCGGAGAACGCCGGGTCGCGCAAAGCCCAATCCGAACCGCTCATTGTCTCCGAAGATGTGGGGAAGGCGGCCACGAGGTCGCTGCTAACTCACTGGGAGGTTCACCATGAGCTCTTCACCTAACCGCCTCGTGGCCACGATCTTCGGGGCCGTGTACCTGCTCGTCGGTCTGCTCGGCTTCGCCGTGACCGGCGGCGTGGGCTTCATCGCGACCCAGGGCGGACTGCTCCTGGGGATCTTCGAGGTCAACCCGCTGCACAACATCGCGCACCTCCTCATCGGTGGAGCCCTTCTCGTGGCCGGTCTCGCGAACGCCCGCGCCGCCAAGGGCGTCAACACCACCGTCGGTGCCGTCTACCTGCTGCTCGGTATCGTCGGCTTCTTCCTGACCGGCACCTCGGCGAACATCCTCGCGCTGAACGTCCCCGACCACTTCCTGCACCTCGCCAGCGCCGTCGTGCTCCTGGGTGTCGGCCTCGGCACCGAGCGCAACGTCCCCCGCACTGCGGCGGTCTGAGCATGACAGCTGCGACCTTCGTGCGGTCGTGGCCCTCTGTATCCGCGTGGGGGGCCGGACTCATCACCGCCGCCCTCGGCGCGGGTGCGATCACCCGTCCCGGTTCCGAGGCCGTCGCCATCGGCCTCGGAACCGGCCTGGTGGCCCTCGGGCTCGCCGCCCTGGCGTGGGGCGGCGTCGTCCTGTGGGCTGGACGCCTGGTCACTCCTGGCTCTGCCCTCGGCGGCAGCCTCGTCGCGCTCTTCGGCGTCGCGGCGATGCTGTTCGTCGTCCCGGCGCACACCAGTGTGCTCGCGGTGGCTGCGGCATCCCTGCTTCTCGTCATCGTCGGCGCGAGCGCCGCCGTGCATCTGCGCCGTCGGCGCCGCGTCGCTCATCCCGAGCGGACCGCGCAGCCCATGAGCGTCGTGGGCCTGCTGGTCGCCGCCGCGGTCATCGCGGTCGTCGTGACCCCCGCGCTGGGTGCGACGCAGAACGCCGTCCTGCTGCGCGACGACGGCACGGTGCCGGTCATCTCGCACGAGGGACACTGACTCTCTCGATGCCGCGACACCTCGGCGCCCGTCGTGCGCGGCGGTGGCACGCTGGAGAGGTGAGCGACTCCCCCTCCCCCGTTCCCGACTGGATCGCGTCGCTGCGGGGAAAGCTGCTCGTCGCCCTCGCCGGAGACCCGACCGGTATGGCCCCCTACGTGCGGGCGATCGCCGAGGGCGACGACGCCGGGTACTTCGTCGAGAACGGTCCCGCGTGGACGGTCCATGCCGGAATGGGGACCCTGGTCGCCGGCATCCGGGCCCTTCTGCTCCAAGCGCTGCACCCGGGTGCTCTCGCCGGGGTGCACGACTGGTCGCGGTACCGCGAGGATCCGATCGGGCGTCTCACCGGCACCGTCCGCTGGGTCATCACGCTCACCTACGGTTCACGGACACAGGCGGATGCCGAGACCGCACGAGTCGGCCGGTTCCACCAGCGCGTGAAAGGCGAGTACCGCGCCGGCGACGGAAGCGAGCGCGCGTACTCAGCCGAGGCGCCCGACCTCGTGCGCTGGGTGCACCTCGCCTTCACCGACGCGTTCCTGTCGGGGCACGAGGTGTCGCGGAAGCCGATCCCGGGCGGAGCGGATGCGTACGTCGCCGACTGGGCGACCGCGGGGCGGCTCATGCACGTCGTCGATCCGCCCCTCACGCGCGCGGCGCTGCGCGCAGAGATCGACGGCTTCTACGAACGCGGTGAGCTGCGGGGCGGCGAGCGGGTCGACGATGTGGTGCGGTTTCTGCGTAAGCCCCCGTTCCGCGGATCGATGGGGCTCGCCTACCGGGTGCTGTTCGCCGCGGCGGTGGCCACGATCCCCCGCCGGTACCGCGCGATGCTCGGCGTGCGGCGTTGGCCGCTACCGGTACTGACCCTGACGCGCGTGATCCTGCGGGTGACTGAGCGGGCGCTCGGCTCGGGTCCGCGCGCGCAGGACATGGCACGGCAGAGGTTGCGGCGCCTGGGGGTGTGAGGCGGGGCCCGGTTGCGGGCGATGGGCGTGCGAAACTCCTGACGTTTCGCCCGTTCGACGCCACGGTGGCCGCGGGAGGGGGCTATGGCATCCATTTCTCCGGAGTTCGGCACGCTGCACCGGCCCGAGCTCGCACTGCCGCGCGCCGACCCCGGGCCCACCGCGCCGTCGTAGCCTGGAAGGACCGGAGGTGCCCATGAGCGACGACCCACGCCAGTCGGCCGAGCGCTACCGGGTCGACCGGCAGCTGCGCGAGAGCGGACTCGAGCCCGAGCCTCGAGCGACCGGCCCGGAGCGCGGGTCGACCGCGGCGGAGCGGGCCGCGTACGTCGAAACGTCGATCCAGCAGGCGATCCGCCGCGGAGAGTTCGACAACCTGCCCGGCGCCGGCAAACCCCTCCCCGACCTGGGCGGGACGCACGACCCCGACTGGTGGATCCGGCGCAAGATCGAGGCGGAACAGCTCACCGGTCTCGGTCCGCCCGCCCTGACGCTGCGCGTCGAATACGCCGAGCGCGCCGAGCGAATGGATGCCATCGCCCGAGAGCCTGACGTGCGTGAGGCGCTGCACGACTTCAACCGGCGCGTCATCGAGGCGCGTCGTCAGCTGCAGGGCGGGCCGCCCGTGGTGACCCCGACCGTCGACGTCGAATCCGAGGTGGCGGCCTGGGCGGAACGGCGGCGTGCGCGGGAGGAAGCGGCGGCGGTCGCGCCGGTGGCGCGGCGGCGGTGGTTCCGGCGGGGGCGCTCCGGCACAGGTGGCTGAGCCTGTTGCAGCCTCCGGGCGCGCTCAGGACCTCACGCCAGGTGGCTGAGCCCGTCGAAGCCACCGGAAACCGCAAGGGTACCGGGCCCTTCGACAAGCTCAGGGACCTCGGAGCCAAGGTGGCTGAGCCTGTCGAAGCCACCGGAACCCGCGGGCCCTTCGACGAGCTCAGGGACCTCGGAACCACGGTGGCTGAGCCCGTCGAAGCCACCGGAACCCGTGCGATGAGACCGGCCCTTCAACAAGCTCAGGGACCTCGGAACCACGGTGGCTGAGCCTGTCGAAGCCACCGGGACCCGCGGGCCCTTCGACAAGCTCAGGGACCTCGGAACCACGGTGGCTGAGCCCGTCGAAGCCACCGGAACCCGCGCGATGAGACCGGCCCTTCAACAAGCTCAGGGACCTCGGAACCAAGGTGGCTGAGCCCGTCGAAGCCACCGGGACCCGCGGGCCCTTCGACGAGCTCAGGGACCTGGGGCGGGCTACAGCGCGGCGAGCGCCTCCGCCCGCTCCACCAGCGCGCGAGCGCGAGCGAGCGTCGGGGCGTACGAGCCGTCGACCGGACCGTCGGGCGACGCCGACAGCAGCGCCCGAGCGCGCTCGACCTCGTCGGGTGCGGGCGTGAAGCCGGCGTGGGCGCCGGGGACGGCGGCATCCTGAAGCGCGAGAGTGCCGGTGAAGCCCATCGCGACGGCGTGGAGCGCGGCATCCCGAGCGTGGTCGACGGGACCGCACGGTCCGTCGATGGGACCGGCGATCCCCGCCGCTGCCGAAGCGACGACGAGCTGCGCGCGCGGCCACGAAAGGGCGAGTCGGTCGGCCGACATGCCGGTGTCGCGGCGGAAGTCTCCCGTGCCGAAGGCGAGGCGGCGCGTGGCGGGGTGCGCGGCGATCGCGGGGGCGGCGAGCAGGGCCGCGGCCGACTCGACCATCGCGACGATCGAGACGCCGGAGGGGAGGGATGCCGCGACGTGGGCGACATCGGCCGGACCCGCGCACATCGCGAGCACGACACCGGCGAGGCTGTCGTCGAGCTCGCGGCCGAGGGCGAGGTCGTCTTCTCCGTCGTGGGTACCGGCGGCGCTGATGCGCAGCCAGACCGGAGCGTGAGCCGCCGCTCGACGTGCACGGTCGCGTCCCTCGCCCTTGCGGCCGGCGGGGAGGCCGTCTTCGAGGTCGAGCACGAGCACGTCGGCCGCGGTCTCGAGGTGGCCGGCGAGAGGCGAACGGAGCATCCAGGTGCGCGCGAGGTCGACACGCGCGGGGGCGGGGGCGGCCGAAGCCGCCCCCGCCGGGGTGTCGTGGGTCAGGCTCACGAGCGACCCTTCGCCGCAGCCTCCGCCTCGGCCTGAGCGCGGAAGGCGTTGAGCGCCTGCGTGTCGACCGTCGCGGGGAGCTCGGTCTTGGCATCCGCGGGCGTCGCGGAGTGGTCGTGACCGGTGAGGAGCGTCTCGTCGAACGGGATGTTGCCGGCGAGCACCTCACGGACGCGCTGTCCGTCGTACTGCTTGGTCCAGGCGCCGATGAGGAGCGTCGCCACCGCGTTGCCGGTGAAGTTGGTGACCGCGCGGGCCTCCGACATGAAGCGGTCGATGCCGACGATGACGCCGACGCCGTTGACCAGGTCGGGGCGGTAGGCCGAGAGGCCGCCGGCGAGGGTCGCGAGACCGGCACCGGTGACGCCGGCCGCGCCCTTGGAGGCGATGATCATGAAGATCAGGAGGCCGATCTGCTCGGGGATCGACATCGGCGCACCCATGGCGGTCGCGATGAAGAGCGACGCCATCGTCAGGTAGATCGCGGTGCCGTCGAGGTTGAACGAGTAGCCGGTCGGGACGGTGATGCCGACGACGGGCTTCGAGACGCCGAGGTGCTCCATCTTGGCGATGAGGCGGGGAAGAGCCGCCTCGGACGACGACGTGCCGACGATGAGGAGGTACTCGCGGCCGAGGTACTTCATGAGCGAGAAGATGTTGACGCGGGTGACGGCGAACAGCAGACCACCCAGGACGACCGCGATGAAGAGGAAGCACGTCAGGTAGAAGGCGCCCATCAGGATGCCGAGGCTGATCACGGCCTGGAATCCGGTCTTGCCGACCACCGCGGCGATGGCGCCGAAGGCACCGACCGGAGCGAGCCACAGGATCATGCCGAGGATGCGGAAGACCAGGACCTGGAAGTTCTTGATGCCCTCGACCATGCGCGCCCCGCGCTCGCCCATCCCCTGCAGCGCGAAGCCGACGAGAAGTGCGATGAACAGCACCTGCAGGATGCTGCCGCCCGTGAAGGCCGAGAAGAACGTGGTCGGGATGATGCCCAGGATGAAGTCCTGCGTGGTCGTCGCCTCGGGAACGGCGTCGTACTGCGCACCGGCGATGTTGAGGCCCTCGCCGGGGTGGATGATGTTGCCCACGAACAGGCCGATACCGAGCGCGAAGGTCGACATCACGAGGAAGTAGCCGAGCGCCAGGCCACCGATCTTGCCGACCGTAGAAGCCTTGGCGATCGAGCCGATGCCCACGACGATCGTGCAGAAGATCACCGGGGCGATCATCATCTTGATCAGGCTGACGAAGCCCTTGCCGATGGGCTCGAGGGTCGTCGCGAACGCCGGGGCGACGAGGCCGACGATGACACCGGCGACGACCGCGAGGATGACCGAGATGTAGAGCCAGTGGTTGCGGTCGATCCTCTTGCGAGGCCGACCGTCGCGCGTGGTGCGGAGTGAGAGTGCCACGGGTGATTCCCCTTTTCTAACGCCTTCGTTGAGTCCGGCGGGGGCGCCGGTCGATGTGAAGACTTTGATCGAGGCGGGACGGGGGAACCATTTGTGGTCGTATTGTTCACGGCAGGCGCGACGAAGGGTGTGACATGCGACTGAGCGTGGGTGGGCGTCTGGCGCTCGTCTCCCTCGGCGTCGTCGTCCTCGTCGCCGGAGTCCTCGCGGTGCTGCTGTCGTTCCAGCTCACCGACTCGGGACAACGCCAGGCCGAGCAGGTCACCCGGTCGGTCGCCGAGACGCTCGCTCATGAGCCCGACGTAGCCGCCCTCGTCGCGCGGCGCGACTCTGCGACCCTGCAGCCCATGGTCGAGTCGATCCTCGGCGACGCCGACCTCTCGTTCGTCACGATCATGACGCCGGACGGCATCCGTCTTACCCATCGCAATCGCTCCGAGATCGGACAGGAGTACCAGGGGTCGCGCGAGGAGGCCCTCGCCGGCCAGACCTACACCGAGGTGTACGAGGGGACCCTCGGCCCGTCGGTACGCACGATCGCGGCGATCCGCGAAGGCGGCGACGAGGACGGCCCGATCGTCGGGCTCGTCTCGGTCGGGGTCACGCTGGGCGCCGTGCAGCAGGACCTTGCCGCTCGCGTGCCGTTGATCGCCGTGGCATCCGCCGCCATCGTCGGCGTCGGTGTGCTCGGGGCCCTGTATGTGCGCCGCAGCGCGAGACGGGTGACCGGGTCGTACACCCCCGCCGAGCTGTCGCGGCTCGTCGAGAGCTACGAGACGGTGCTGCACTCGCTGCGCGAGGGGCTCGTCGTCACCGACCGCGAGGGCCGGATCGTGCTCTACAACGACGAGGCCGCCGACCTGCTCGGGCTCCCGCCCGCGACGATGGGCCAGGTCTCGCTCGATCCGCACGACGTCGACATGGATGCCACCCTCGCCGAGGCCATCTCGACGGGGCGCCGCATGGTCGAGGAGACGGTGGTCAACGGCGATCGCGTCCTGCTCGTCAACCAGGAGGACGCGCGAGACCTCAACGGACGGCGGGCGCCCGAGCGCGGACACGTCATGACGCTCCGCGACCGCTCCGAGCTGCAGGCGCTGCTCGGCGAGCTCGAGGGCGTCCGCACGCTCAGCGACACCCTCCGCTCGCAGACCCACGAGCACGGCAACCGCCTCCACGCGCTGTTGGCGCTGCTGGAGCTCGGGCGGCTCGATGACGCGCGGCGGTTGATCGTGGCATCCACCGGCGAACGGCAGGAACTGGCCGACCGTCTCGTCTCGGACGACGAGGATGCCGTCGTGGTCGCCCTCCTGCTGGGTAAGCTCGACGAGGCGGCCGAGCGCGGACTGCGCCTCGACCTCGATGTGTCGGAGCCGCGACCGCGGCTGCCGCTCGCTCCCGCGGAAGCGGTGACGGTCGTCGGCAACCTCGTCGACAACGCTCTGGATGCCGCGGCGTCGGGCGCGGAGCCCCGGTGGGTGCGCGCGGCGCTGACGGAGAAGGGCGGCGACGTCGCGATCGAGGTGTCGGACAGCGGAGGAGGGTTCGACCCGTCGCTGCCCGACCCGTTCCGGTTCGGCGCGTCGACGAAGACGGAGCAGGCACCGGGCGGGCGCGGCGTCGGGCTCGCGCTCGTGCGCGATATCGTGGCCGCCCGGGGCGGAACCCTGCAGATCACCGGCGACCCGACGACGGTGCGGGTGTTCCTGCCGTCGGTGGAGGAGGAGTCGTGATCCGGGTGCTCGTCGTGGACGACGACGCCCTCGCCCTCGAGCTGCACTCGGCGTACGTCGCGCGGGTGCCGGGCTTCGAGGTCGCGGGACAGGCGTCGGGAGCGCGCGCGGCCCTCACCGCCCTCGCCGACCCGGAGCGGCGGATCGACCTCGTGCTGCTCGACATGACCATGCCCGACGGCAACGGCCTCGACGTCGCGCGGCGGGTGCGCGCAGCCGGGTCGGGCGTCGACATCATCGCCGTGACGGCGGTACGCGACGCGGCGACGGTGCGGGCCGCCGTGTCGATCGGCGTCGTGCAGTACCTCATCAAGCCGTTCGCGTTCGCGGCGTTCCGCGAGCGCCTCGATGCCTACCGCACCTATGTCGAGGGCCTCGACCGCGCGGCCGGTGACGCGACGCAGTCCGAGGTCGACGCGCTGCTCGGATCGCTGCGCACCGTCACCCCGCCGGTGCTGCCGAAGGGCCTGAGCGACGAGACGCTGCAGGCCGTCGCGGAACGTGTGCGCACGGCATCCGGAGCCGTGTCGTCGACCGAGGTCGGCGAGACCGAGGGCATGTCGCGCGTGACGGCGCGGCGCTACCTCGAGCACCTCGCCGACGTCGGGCGGGTGCGCCGCGTTCCCCGGTACGGGGGCCAGGGCCGCCCCGAGATCACGTACGCGTGGGTGCGGGCGGGGG
Source organism: Microbacterium sp. SORGH_AS_0969 (assembly GCF_030818255.1). NCBI lineage: Bacteria > Bacillati > Actinomycetota > Actinomycetes > Micrococcales > Microbacteriaceae > Microbacterium > Microbacterium sp. SORGH_AS_0969. Next base: position 2,055,263 of record NZ_JAUTAG010000001.1, on the reverse strand, counting down.
GTGGCCTCTGATTCACGCGAGGTCCCTGAGCCCACGCGAGGTCCCTGAGCCCACGCGAGGTCCCTGAGCTTGTCGAAGGGACCGGAGGCTTCGACAAGCTCAGCCACCTCCGCCGCACCGAGACCTCCAGCCACGCGAGGTCCCTGAGCCCACGCGAGGTCCCTGAGCTTGTCGAAGGGACCGGAGGCTTCGACAAGCTCAGCCACCTCCGCCGCACCGAGACCTCCAGCTACGCGAGGTCCCTGAGCCCACGCGAGGTCCCTGAGCTTGTCGAAGGGACCGGCGGCTTCGACAAGCTCAGCCACCTCCGCCGCACCGAGACCTCCAGCTACGCGAGGTCCCTGAGCCCACGCGAGGTCCCTGAGCTTGCCGAAGGGACCGGCGGCTTCGACGAGCTCAGCCACCTCCGCCGCACCGAGACCTCCAGCCACGCGAGGTCCCTGAGCCCACGCGAGGTCCCTGAGCTTGCCGAAGGGACCGGCGGCTTCGACGAGCTCAGCCACCTCCGCCGCACCGAGACCTCCAGCTACGCGAGGTCCCTGAGCCCACGCGAGGTCCCTGAGCTTGCCGAAGGGACCGGACCCGACGCGACGTTCTCCACAGTCTCCGCGAGCAGTCGCCACAGGCTGCCATGATCACGGGATGCCTTGGGCCTACATCCTCGAATGCCGCGGCGGTGCGCTATACGTCGGGAGTACCGGCCGCGAACTCGAGAGTCGCGTGTGGGAGCACAACAACGACGATGACCTGGCGGCATCCTTCACCCGGAAACGTCGACCCGTTCGGCTCGTCTATGCGGAATGGTTCGACGCGGTCGAGCTAGCCTTCACGCGGGAGAAGCAGCTACAGGGGTGGCGCCGGGAGAAGAAGCTCGCACTTATCGCCGAGCGGGGCGCAGATCTTCCCCGGCTGTCGCGCTGCGGGCCGGGACCGGAGGCTTCGACAAGCTCAGCCACCTCTGCCGCAGCCCCGGGACCGGAGGCTTCGACAAGCTCAGCCACCTCCGCCGCAGCCCCGGGACCGGAGGCTTCGACAAGCTCAGCCACCTCCGCCGCAGAGGAACCCTCACCACGGGAGGTCCCTGAGCCCGTCGAAGGGACCGGAGGCTTCGACAAGCTCAGCCACCTCCGCCGCAGCCCCGGGACCGGAGGCCACGGAGGGGATGTCAGAGGGAGAAGGCGGCGCGGACGCCCTCGTTCGTGACCTCGCCGGCGCGGACGTTCAGGCCCTTCGCGAGGGCGGGATCAGCGGATGCCGCGGCGTCCCAGCCCGCGTCGGCGATCCGCGTGATGTAGGGCAGGGTCGCGTTCGAGAGCGCGCGCGTCGAGGTGTGCGGCACCGCGCCGGGCATGTTCGCGACGCAGTAATACAGCGAGTCGTGCACGCGGAAGGTCGGCGCGTCGTGCGTCGTCGGGCGCGACCCCTCGAAGCACCCGCCCTGGTCGATCGCGATGTCGACCAGCACGGAGCCGGGCTTCATCGCGGCGACCATGTCGTCCGTGACGAGCTTGGGGGCGGCCGCGCCCGGGATCAGCACCGATCCGATCACGAGGTCGGCATCGGCGAGTTGCTCGGCGATCTCGAGGCGGGTCGACGCGCGGGTCTCGATCGCTCCGCCGAAGCGCTCCTCGAGCTGGCGGAGCTTGGGCAGCGAGATGTCGACGACCGTCACGCGCGCCCCGAGCCCCAGGGCGTTGGCGGCCGCATGCTCCCCCGCGACGCCGCCGCCGATGACGACGACCTTCGCGCGAGGCGTTCCGGGAACACCGCCGGGCAGGAGCCCCCGCCCGCCCGAAGCGCGCAGCAGGTGGTGTGCTCCCTCGATGATCGACAGGCGGCCGGCGACCTCGCTCATGGGGGCGAGCAACGGCAGGGCCCGGTCGGCGGTCTGCACGGTCTCGTACGCGACGGCGGTGGTCCCCGCGGCGATGAGGGCATCGGTGAGCGGGCGATCGGCGGCCAGGTGCAGGTAGGTGAAGAGCGTGAGGTCGGGGCGGAGGAACCCGTACTCGGGGGCGATCGGCTCCTTGACCTTGACGAGGAGCTCGGCGCGCGCCCACGTCTCGTCGGCGGTCGCGACGATCTCAGCGCCCGCCGCACGGTACTGGTCGTCGCTGAACCCGCTGCCCTCCCCCGCACCGGTCTGGACGAGCACCTCATGGCCGCGGTGGACGAGAGAATCCACGCCCGCGGGCGTCATCGCGACGCGGTTCTCGTTGTTCTTGATCTCGGTCGGCACGGACACGCGCATGGGTTTCTCCTCGATCGACTGAGCGTTGCCGAGAGAATCGCAGAAACGAGTGTTTCGGCGACGTTAAACCGATGATCCTTCGAATGGATGCCGGCAAACCGGCGTACTGTCGAACGCAACCATGCCAAGTGCCACCGTCGACCGAAGGATCTGCGATGCCCGACGACGAGCTTCACCCTCACGACGCGCGGATCATCGAACTCCTCTCCGCCGACGCGCGAATGACCAACGCCGCGATCGCCGAGGACCTCGGCGTCGCCGCATCGACCGCGCACGCACGGCTGCGCTCCCTCGTCGATCGAGGTCTCATCACCGGCTTCCACGCGGCCGTCGACCAGAGCCGCCTCGGCCGCGGGCTGCAGGCGATCGTCGGGGTGACCCTCCGCCCGGGGCAGCGACAGGAGAGCATCCGCGCGTTCGCGCACGACGTGCGCCGGCATCCGGATGTCATCCAGCTCTACTTCCTCGGCGGGGCCGACGACTTCCTCGTGCACATCGCCGTCGACGACTCGTCCGCCGTGCGCCGCTTCGTCGTCGATCACCTCTCGGCGCGGCACAGCGTGGCATCCACACGCACGAGCATCATCTTCGAGTATCACCGGAACGCTGTCGCGGCCGACTTCGACTGATCCTCTCGGCACGAAGATGACGCCGCGCGCGACGCCGCTGTCGCGGCGATCGCGAGCCCCACGGCGAGAGCCAGCGCGGCGAGAAGACCGTCACGGACAAGGGCTGCGGAGATCGTGGTGACGACCGTCAGCGCGAGGAACACCGTGGAGACCGCCAGCAGGACGCCGGGAGACAGACGCCCCGGCCCTTTGCGCGTAGCGGAACGCGCGTACACGTAGATCTCGCGCCTCCCGGCTGCCGTGCTCACCGCGGCACGCGACGGCAGCCAGGAGGCCCGAGGAGAGGAGTCGAGGCTCACCGAGCCTCGACCGTGATCTCGAACGTCGTCTTGACGCCGGCGGCATCCTGGATCCAGGCGGACGTCGTTCCGGTCTCGCCCGCTGTGAAGCCCGCGTTGAACGACACCTCGTCCGCATCGGTCGACGCGGCATCGAAGTGCGCGACGGCGTCATTGTCCGTCCCGCCGGTGCCCGGCCATCCGGCGGTGTCGTCGTCGGTCGAGATGATGAGCACCTCTCCAGCGGCGAGCGAGATCTTCGCCCCGGCGAGTTCGGCGGGGGTCATGATGAGCGGGGCCGGCATGCCGATCTCGGTGTCGGCGCCGTCGGTGTCGGGCGCGATGACGTCGACGCTGGTGTTGTCGGAGATCGCGTCGTCGGACGCCGCCGCGAAGGCGGTCGCCGTTCCCGTGGCGATGCCGAGCACGACGACGGAGGCGGCCAGGAGGGTGAGGGTTCGCGTGCGCATGGGAGTTCCTTTCGGGAGGGAGCGCCGTCGTTCGCGGCGTCTGATCTGTTCATGGCCGACACCGACGGGGTTCTTTCATCGGGAACGAACTTTTTTTCTGCGCGCGAAAGCGGTGAAAGGCTGCCGCGCTGTCGGACATGATCAATGTGTGCGACACCACTCCCCCGAGAAGACGCGGACGTACGAGGCGTTCGTCCGCGCACATGGCGACGCCGTCTCTCGGTTCCTCCGCCGGCGGTCCGACCCGCAGACCGCCGAGGACGCGTTCTCGGAAACCATGCTGGTGGTGTGGCGGCGCTTCGACGAGGTGCCCGAAGATCCGCTGCCCTGGCTGTACGTCACGGCACGCAACTGCCTGCGCAACGCGGAGCGTTCCACCCGGCGACAGCAACGCGTCGTCGATCGCATCACCACCGTGGACCCGCCCGTGGAGGCGATGGATGCCGAGGATGAGGGCGATCCGCGCGAGGACTGCCTGCGCACCGCTCTGGCCCGCCTGTCGAGAACCGACGCCGAGGTGCTCCGCCTGTGGGCCTGGGAAGAGCTCGGACCGCAGGAGATCGCGATGGTGATCGGGGGCACCGTGAACGCCGTGACCATCCGCCTGCACCGGGCGAAGAAGAAACTCCGTCAAGAAATGGACGCGGCGTGCCCGCCCGTCTCGCGCACGACCTCGGGAGGAGGGGCACGATGACCGATGACGACGACCTCAGAGCGCTGATGCGACGGGCCGACCCCACGAACGCGCACCCGCCGCTCGACGACGCCCGCATTCGCCGCGTCGTCGCAGCCGCCGAGCGCGACGACCTCGCCCCGGCACCCCGAAAGCGAGCGCGTCTGCTCCTCGCCGGGGCCTCGCTCGGAGCCGTGGCGACCGCGGCGGGTGCCGCACTCATCGCCGGCCTCGTGGCGACACCCGCGCTCCAGGCACCCGGGCCCACGGGCGGATACGTCACGTGCGAGGTTCCGACCGCCGCGGAACTGCGGACGAACGACACGGCGTACGAGGCCCTCGTGACAGGCGTCGACGACGGCGTCGTCACCCTCGAGGTGTCGCACGTCTTCACGGGGACTCCGGATGCCACGGTGGAGCTGCCGCAGTCGCGGACGCCCTCGGGAGACGACCTGTTCGTCACGGGTCGCACCTACCTCGTGGCCTCTACGGGAGGATTCACCGATGACTGCCTGACGGGGCCCGCAACCGCCGAGCTCCGCGCCGTGTACGAGCAGGCGTTCGGCCCCGGGACGGGCGGCTGATTCCGCCGCGCGCCGCCTCTGACGCACGAGAGGACCTTCCCGCACCGCGCATGACTCGGGCCTGGCGTCAAGTGCGGGTCCGTGACCGCGTCAGCACCCATGATGTGACGCGGAGGCGTCAATGCTGCTGTCGATCGGAGTGGTCGTGATGTGCGTCGGGCTAGCGGCCGGCGTCATCGGCGTCGTGCTGCCCCGCGTCGGCAGCCGGACACCCCTGGGCGTGTACCTGCGCTACGCGGCGGTCGCCGGGGCTCTCTCGGTCGGGTCCGGTCTCATGTACATCGTGAGCTTCAACGGCGGAGCACCAGGCGCCCTCGTCGTCGCCGATACGGCGATGGTTCTCGCGCCGGCCACTCTGTGCGTCGCGGTCTGGCCTCCGTCGGGCGCACGCTACGGCTCGCCCGTCATGCTCGGCGCCGCGATCGCGATCGGCGGGGTCATGGCCGTCTGCTCGACCGTGCTCACCCCTGCCACATCGATGAAGGTCAAGGTGGCGCTGTTGACCGTGGTCTGCGGTGCCTGCGCGGTGATCGCCCTGCGAAACCGCGCACTCCCGCCCCGATCGACCCGTCTCCTCGGCGCCGTGCAGGGCGCGTACAGCGTGTACTCCGCCCTCCGGAGCGTCGTGCATTCGACGCCCGAGTCGCCCCTGAGTCAGAGCCTGTTCTCGATCACCGGCGCCGGCGTCGTCTCCGTGACGTCGATGTTGCTCTGCGGCGTGGCCATCGGACTCGTCGGGCGTCCCGCGGCGCGCACGGAGCACAGCGGCAGCAGCCATCGCACGTTGGTCACGATCGGTGACTGGAAGCTCGCGACCGCCGCTTTCGGCAGAGACCGCGTGCGCGGCCTGCTCATCGAGCTGCGCCTCGCCGCGCAGGACCTCGACCCGACGGCGGTCGACGCGCCACACGGGGTGGAAGTGGCCATCCCGTCCGCCGCCTCGGCGCTGCGGGAACGGATGCGATCGACCTATGGCTGGCGACCCGAAGAGACCGGCCTGCTCATCGACGGCTCGTCGGCCCCGCGGAGTCGGCGGAGAACCGGCGCGTAAGGCGCCGCGACCCGGCCGCGCTCAGCCCACGGCCGCGGCGATCGCGGCGATGTCGGCGGGCATCGACCGGCAGCAGCCACCGACGACCCGCGCGCCGGCGTCGACCCACGATGGAGCGGTCTCGGCCAGCGGAGCCGCACGACCGCTCCAGGTGCGGGTCTCGGCATCCCACCTCTCGCCCGAGTTCGGATAGGCCACCAAAGGCATCCGGGGTGCGATCGCGAGGGAGGGGAGGACGTGCTCGGGGGCGCAGCAGTTGACACCGATCGCGACGACTCCCGGCACGGATGCCGCGATGTCGAAAGCCCGTGCCAACGCCCCGCGCGCCGCGAAAGCGGTGCTGTCGGCCGAGAGACTCACGATGCTCGGCACGTCGAGATCGGCGAGCTCGAGCGCGAGTGCCTCGAGTTCGAGCGCGGACGGGATGGTCTCGACGGCGAACAGGTCGCATCCGGTGTCTGCGAGGATGCGCAGGCGGCGGCGATGCTGCCGGCGCAGCTCGTCGACGGTGAGACCGTAGTCCCCCGTGTACTCGCTCCCGTCGGCGCGCAGCGCCCCGATCGGGCCCACGGATGCCGCGACCACGACGTCGCCGGCCTCTCGGGCGAGCGTCACCGACCGGTGAAGGAGAGCGTCGACCTCGGCATCCGGAATCCCTGCTCCGTAACCCACCTGGTAGCTCGACGTGATGACGACCTCAGCCCCCGCGGTGACGAACGCGGCGTGCGCGGCGCGGACCTCGTCGGGGTCGTCGCGCAGGATCCGCGCGGACCACAGCGACGACGAGACGTCATTGCCGCGGGCCTCGAGCAGGGTCCCCAGACCACCGTCGAGCACGACCGCCCGCTCGGCGAGCGTCGCGGCGAGGTCGATCACGCCTCGTGGGTCTCGCCAGCGGCGAGGACACGCAGGGCATCGGCGAGCAGAGCCTGATCCGCACGGCTGACGCCCCGCAAGGCCTCGGCCTCGAGGCGGACGAGCTCGGTCATCGCGGCGTCGACGCGCTCGATGCCCTCGGGTGTGATGGCGACGAGGATCGCGCGACCGTCGGACGGGTTCGGGCGGCGGTGGACGAGCCCGCGCTCGGCGAGCTTGTCGAGGCGGTTGGTCATCGCGGCGCTGCCGATCATCGTCGCGGCGATCAGCCGGGTGGCGCTCAGCTCGGTGCCGGCGCGGCGGAGGACCGCGAGGACGTCGAACTCCCACAGCGCGATGTCGGCGCTCGCGAACGCGCGGGCACGGAGCTTCGAGAGGTGGAAGGCCGCGCGACGCAGACGCGACATGACGTCGAGCGGTGTGAGGTCGATGTCGGGGAGCAGGCGCGACCACGCGTCGATGAGGAGATCGACCTCGTCATCCTTATTGCTTGCGATAGCCACATGACGACGGTACCGGAGCCGCGGGGCGATGGCGGCTTTCCGGCGGGGTGGGGTGGGTCGTCATGCCGGCGCGGACCCACGGGCGTCCGGGGCGACGACGGCCGGCGTCGGTGCTGCCGAGGTGGCTGAGCTCGTCGAAGCCACCGGTCCCTTCGACAGGCTCAGGGACCTCGCGCGGGCTCAGGGACCTCGCGTGGGCGGCTGTGACGGTGCGGCCGAGGTGGCTGAGCTCGTCGAAGCCACCGGTCCCTTCGACAGGCTCAGGGACCTCGCGCGGGCTCAGGGACCTCGCGCGGGCGGCTGTGACGGTGCTGCCGAGGTGGCTGAGCTCGTCGAAGCCACCGGTCCCTTCGACAAGCTCAGGGACCTCGCGCGGGCTCAGGGACCTCGCGCGGGCTCAACGAGCTCGTGGGGCTGCACCGAGCCGCTCGGCGAGCGCGCGGCCCGCGGTGCGCAGCCACCGGGCGGGGTCGGCGAGCGCGGCGGCGGGGGATCCCGCCAGATCGGCGAGCGCGACCGTGGTGCGGAACATCGACGTGTCGGCATCCGGAGCGATCCGCCCCGCGACGAGCAGCACCGGACGGTCTCCGGCGAGGGCCGCGAGACGGCCGGGGACCTTCCCGGCCGCGGAGCTCGCGTCGAACGCGCCCTCGCCGGTGACCACGATGTCGGCACGCTCGACGGCGTCGCGCACCCCGATGAGCTCGGCGACAGCCTCGGCCCCGGGAACGAGCTCGGCACCCCATGCCTGGAGCGCCGCCCCGGTTCCCCCGGCGGCTCCGGCCCCGGGTGCGAGAGCGTCGGTGTCGAGCAGCTCGGCGGCGCGCCCGAGGGCGGCGTCCGCCTCGGCGAGGTCGACCAGGCCCTTCTGCGGGCCGAACACCGCGGCCGCACCCGTCGCGCCGACGAGCGGGCTGCGGACGTCGGTCAGCACCGTCGCTCCGCCCGGTGGGGGTGGCCGCAAGCCCGAGCGATCGAGGCGGACGGCGCCGCGCAGACCCCGCAAGCCGGACGAGACGGGGGCGCCGGTGGCATCCGTGATCCGTGCGCCGAGGGCGGTGAGGACCCCGAATCCGGCGTCGGTCGAGGCGCTCGAACCGATGCCGAGCACGAGCCGCGAGACGCCGTGATCGAGGGCGGCGGCGATCGCCTCACCGAAGCCGCGGGTGTCAGCGTCGAGCGGGCGGAGGTCGCCGCCCAGCAGCTCGATTCCCGAGGTGGATGCCAACTCGACCACCCCCGTTCCGTGCGGCGCGGCGGCGGTGGGAGGGAGGAGGACCCAGGATGCCGCGACCTCGCGGCCGTGCGGACCGATCACGCGCACGGGCATGCGGCGCGCACCGGGAACCGCCGCGAGGAAGGCGTCAGCGGTGCCCTCTCCCCCGTCCGCCATGGGGCGTTCGATCGTGGCGTCGGCGGGGCGGACGTCGCGCCATCCCGCGGCGAGCGCCGCGGCGGCGTCGGCCGCGGTGATCGAGCCCTTGAAGCCGTCAGGCGCGAGCAGCACGGTGGTCACGCGCCGACTTTAGCCGGTCGGCATCCGTGGTGCCGGGGCCCTGCGCCCGCGCCCGTCCCCGCCCCACCGTTGAGTGTCCAGGACACGCCGTAATGCATGCCGCCATAACGGCGTGTCTTGGACACTCAACGAGAGCGCGGCGCGGCCGCAGGGCGCGACGCGGGGCGGGACGCGACCGCAGGGCGGGACGCGGCCGCGGGGCGGGACGCGGCCGCAGGCGCGACGCCGAAGGCCCGGCCCGGCCGCACGCGGCAGGCCGGGCCGGGACGGGCGGGTCAGCGACGCCCGGCCGGCACCGGGGCGTCGCGGCGGGCGGCGGCCTCGACGCGCTCGCGGCGCGCGTGGCGGGCGTGCTGCAACACGCTCACCGTCACGATGATCGCGAGCAGGGCGTACAGCACGACGGTCAGCGGCGACGAGACGAAGATCGTCGGGTCGCCCTCCGATACCGCGAGGGCGCGGCGCATCTGGGTCTCGGCCATGGGTCCGAGGATCGCGGCGATCAGCACGGGCGCGAGCGGGATCGAGAAGCGCCGCATGACGAAGCCGACGACGCCGATCGCGAGGGCGAGCCACAGGTCGACCACGCGCGAGGCGATCGCGTAGACGCCGAGCATCGCGACGACCGTGATGCCCGCGTAGAGGTAGTGGCGCGGGATGAGCAGCAGCTTCGCCCACACCGCCGCGAAGGGCAGGTTGATGATCAGCAGGATGATGAGGCCGAGGAAGAGGCTCGCGAGCAGCGGCCAGACGAGGTCGCCGGAGCGCTCGAACAGCAGCGGACCCGGCTGCATCCCGTACTGCTGGAAGGCGGCGATCATCATCGCGGCCGTGGCCGAGGTCGGAAGCCCCAGTCCCAGCAGCGCGCCCATCGCCGAACCGGCCGTGGCGTTGCCCGCGGCCTCGGGGGCGGCAACGCCCTGGATCGCACCGCGGGTGCCGAAATCGGTGTCACCGCGCCGGCGGGCGAGCCGCTTCTCGGTGCCGTACGCGAGGAACGTGGGCACCTCGGATCCGCCGACCGGAATCGCTCCGAAGGGCACACCGAACGCCGTGCCGCGCAGGAACGCGGGCAGAGCCTGACGCCACTCGCGGCGCGACAGCAGCGGCGAGCCGCTCGGGGCGACGAGCTTGCCCGGTCCGCCCGCGCAGCGGATGTGACCGGCGACGTGCAGCACCTCGCCGATCGCGAGCAAGCCGACGGTGATCACGATGATCGAGATGCCGTCGAAGAACACCGGGCTTCCGCCGGTGAAGCGCTCGGCACCCGTCATCGCGTCGATGCCGACGAGGGCGAGGGCGAAGCCGAGACCGAGGGCGACCAGGCCGCGCACGATCGAATCGGCGACGACGGCCGAGATCGCGACGAACGCGAACACGGCGAGCGCGAAGTACTCCGCGGGGCCGAACACCTTCGCGAGCTCGACGATGTACGGCGCGAAGAACACGACGAGAACGCACGCGATCGTGCCGCCGAGGAACGCGCCGATCGCCGAGGTGCCGAGCGCTTTGGCCGCTCTGCCGTCCTTGGCCATGCGATGGCCCTCGAACGTCGTCGCGATCGCGGAGGAGTTGCCGGGGGTGTTGAGCAGGATGCCGGCGGTCGAATCGCCGAACAGACCACCGAAGTAGATCGAGGCGAACATGATGAACGCGCCCGTGGGGTCGAGGCTGAAGGTGACGGGGAGCAGGAGAGCCACGGCCATCGCCGAGCCGAGGCCCGGGAGCACGCCCACGGCCGTGCCGAGGATGGCCCCGATGACGAGGAAGAGCAGGTTCTGCGGTGTGAAGGCGACCGCGAACCCGTCGGCGAGGTTGATCAGCTGATCCACGGCGAGAGTCCTTCCAGGATGCCGGCGGGAAGCGACAGGCCCAGACCCGCCCCGAACGCGAGCTGGACGAGGGATGACACGATCACCGAGACCCCGATGTCGAGCAGGGGACGGCGACTGCCGAAGGCCCACGAAATGGCCCAGAAGAGCGCGGCGGCCGAGAGGATCCAGCCGAGCACCGGCAGCACGACGATGAAACCGGCGAGAGCGGCGACCGTCACGCCCAGAGTGCGCCAGTCGACGGCGGCCGGCTTCGCGGTCGACGCCACGTCCTCGGGCGAGACGATGCGGATCTCACCCGTCGCGTCGATCGCCCCGAGGTCTTCGAGCATCTCGTTCGAGATCTCGACGGGGTCGTCGGCGACGTGCGCACGGCGACTCGTGCGCAGCACCTCGATCAGCAGCCCGATGCCTGCGAGCCAGAGGAAACAGCTGACGAGCATCGGGAAGAACTGCGGACCGGGGAAGGCGACGTCGGCCGGCACCTGCATGGTGGCGGTGCCGTAGGTCATGAACCCGGCGAGCACGAAGACCCCGGCGACGACCACCAGCTCGCTGCGGCCGGTGTACCAGCGGGGCGTGCGCTGCACGCGCAGCGACCCCGTGGTGAGGGTGGACGGTTCGGTCACAGGCCCAGCTCCTTCATGATCGCGGTCGTACGTTCGGTCTCATCCGACAGGTAGGCGGCGAACTCGTCACCGGCGAGGAAGCTGTCGACCCAGCTGTTGCGGGTGAGCACTTCCTGCCAGGCCTCGGTCTCCCGCATCTCGGATGCCATGGCCACGAGCTCCGCGTGCACCTCGTCGTCGATGCCCGGAGGCGCGACCAGCCCGCGCCAATTCGACATCGCCACGTCGACGCCCTGCTCGCGGAAGGTCGGCACATCGACGTCGTCGAGCGGTTCCTCGGCCGACAGCGCGAGGGCACGGAGGTTGCCCGACTCGATCTGGTCGCGGAAGTCGTTGTATCCGGAGAGTCCTGCCTGCGTCGTGTGCGACAGCAGCGAGGTGACGACCTCGCCGCCACCCGGGTAGGCGAGGTAGTTCACGCGCTGCGGGTCGATGCCACCCTGCTGGGCGAGCATGCCGGCGAGGAGGTGGTCGATGCCGCCGAGCGATCCGCCCGCGATCGCGGTGCCCTCGGGGTCGGCGAGGAATGCCTGCATGAAGTCGTCGAGGGTCTGGAAGGGCGAGTCGCCGGGCACGACGAGCACGTTGAAATCGTCGGCGAGACGCACGATGGGCCGCACGTCCTCGAGGCTCACGGGCGACCGGTTGACGATGACCCCACCCACCATCACGCCTCCGGTCACGAGCATGATGTCGTGCCTGTCGCCCATCTCGGCGACGGCGCCGAGACCGATCGTGCCGGCGGCTCCGGGGATGTTCATCACCTGCACGGCTCCGGCGATGCCCTCTTCGCGCATGACCTGCTGTGCTTCGCGACCGAAGGTGTCCCACCCTCCGCCGGGCGCAGCGGGAGCCACGATGGTGAGCTTCGTGCGGGGGTTGGCGACCCCGCCGGTCGCGGCGGCGCTGAGACCCGCCGTCACGAACAGTGCCGCCGCGGCCACACCCACCACGACCCCCGTCACGAGGCGGCGTCGAGGTGAGCGCGCGGGGTGCTGCGCCTCTGCTGGCGTCGGATGCTGCATCAAGCCCTCCCGGGACATCGTCGTTTCCGGATGAGAAGCTAGGTTGTCAGCGCCTCTCCCCCGGTGGCGCGTTCGAGGGGCTTTGCGCTCTTTGATGCTCACGACCATCCGGTCCCGAAGCGACGTGCACGAGGAGGTGCCGATGCCGATCACCCGATCCGATCGCGCGCCCGTGCGCGTGCGCCTCGCCGTCCTGCTCGCCCTGCAGTGCACCGTCGTCCTGGTCTGCGTGCTCGCGACGACCCTGGTCGCCATGTCGGTTCAGGAGCGCAGCATCCGCGCCGCGACGGAAGAACGCGTTCTCGACGTCGCGAGGAGCCTCGTCGAGCTCGACCAGGTGCAGCGTGCGGTGCTGCTCGACACCGCCGCAGCCACCGCCGACCTCCAGCCGCTCGCCGACGTCGTCGCCGCGGCATCCGGGGTCGACTATGTCGTGGTCACCGATGTCCGCGGCATCCGGCTCACCCACCCGAATCCCGCCGAACGCGGACGGACGGTGTCGACGGATGCCACCGCGGTGCTGGCCGGAGAGACGTTCCTCGGCACCGAGATAGGGACCATCGGGCCGAGCCTGCGGGCAAAGGTGCCGGTGCGTGCGGCCGACGCCGTGGTGGGCACCGCTTCGGTCGGGGTGCTGGAGTCGGAGATCTCGCGCAGCTTCGACGAAGCGGTCGGGGGGATGCTGCCCTGGGTGGTCGGCTCGATCGTGCTGGGCGTCGTGCTCAGCGGGCTGCTCACCGCGGCGCTGCGCCGACGCGTGCGACGCCTCGAAGCCGACGCCCGCGAGCTCGAGACGCAGCGGCGCATCTCCGGCGCTCTGCGCGAGCAGACGCACGAGTTCCACACGCGCCTGCACGTGATCCGCGGTCTCGTGGCCGAGGGCGAGGCCGGCGAGGCGCTGACCTACATCGGCGGGCTCGCGCCCGTGGCATCCGGTCTCCCCATCGATGATCCGGCGCTGCGGGCGCTGCTCGAGGGGCTGGCCTCGGAATTCGCGGGACTACGCGTGGACACCGCGAGCCTCGTCCCGCGCGGAAGCGTCGACGACGAGGTGCTGACGATCGTGGGAAACCTCGTGCGCAATGCCGCCGAGGCGGCCGGCGGCGACGGACACATCGACGTGCTCGTGCTCGCGGGCGACGAGCGGCTGACGATCGACGTCGCCGACGACGGGCCCGGCGTCGCGCCGGCCGACGTGGCCCGGATCTTCGACCGCGGGGTCAGCTCGAAGGCCGCCGCGGGCAGGGGCGTGGGGCTCGACCTCGTGCGCCGCATCGCGGGCGCGCGCGGAGGCTCGGTCACGGTCGGCCGGTCGGCGTCGGGTGGGGCGCGGTTCACGGTTGAGCTGCCGCACGCGGGGGTGCGGGGATGAGTCCGGATGCCGTGATCCGCACGATCATCGTCGACGACGACCCCGCGGTGGTGCGGTTGCACACCGCGTATCTCGAGGCACTGCCCGGGTTCCGCCTCGTGGGGACCGCGCGGACGGGTGCCGCGGGAGCGGCCCTCGCCGCGGGGAGCGACGTGGATCTCGTGCTGCTCGATATGAACCTCCCCGATTTCAGCGGCGTCGAAGTGCTGCACCGCCTGCGGCTCGTGCGGGAGTGGGACGTCGACGTGCTCGTGATCAGCTCCGCGCGCGACACCCTGACGATCCGCCAGGCCGCGGCCGCGCACGTCGTCGGCTACCTCGCCAAACCCTTCACCCGCGAGGCCTTCGTGAACCGGCTCGAAGAGTACCGCCGCGGGCGAGCCGAACGCCCGGCCGAGGTGCCCGTCAGCATGGGCCAGGGCGACATCGACCGGCTGGTCTCCCCGGTGACCTCTCCGGTGCGCACGGTCGTGGCATCCGAAGCCCTTCTCCCCAAGGGACTCGCGGAGTCGACCATGCACACCATCCGGGCAGCTCTCCACCCGGTGACACCGGCGAGCGCGCGTGACATCGCCGCCGCGTCGGGTGCCTCTCGCGCGACGGTGCGGCGATACCTCGACGTGCTCGTGGCCCGCGGCGAGGTCGACATCTCGCACCGCTTCGGCGCGCGCGGACGCCCCGAGGTGCTGTACCGCCTGGCCGCGCGCTGACCCGCGGCGACGGCAGGTCGAGTGTCCAAGACACGCCGCTACCGCGTGCGGAGTTGCGGCGTGTCTTGGACACTCAACGGGCGGGGCGGGGCGGGGCGGGACGCCGCGCTCAGCGCGGGCGCGGCGGAGCCGTCGTGCCGCGGGCGACGAGCCGCGTCGGCAGAAGCACGTGCGTCTCGGGGAGGTCTTCGCCCGCGAGGAGAGCGAGCACCATCCGCACGGCCTCGGCCCCGAGGCGTTTCATCGGCTGACGCACGGTCGTGAGCGCGGGCTGTGCGCGCGCGGCCTCGGGCACGTCGTCGAACCCGACCACCGAGAGGTCGTCGGGTACGCGCAGTCCACGCTCGGCCGCGACGTCGATGATCGACAGGGCCGACAGGTCGTTCGCGGCGAAGACAGCGGTCGGCGGGTCGTCGAGCGACAGCATGGCGTCGGCGGCCTCGCGCGCGACGTCCTGCTCGTACCTCCCGACGCCGACGAGGGCGGGATCGAACGGGATGCCGGCGGCCGAGAGCCCCTCCCGGTACCCGGACGCACGGGCCACGGCCGACCGTAGATCCGGGCGGCCCGCGATGAAGCCGATGCGGCGGTGACCGAGCTGGGCGAGGTAGTGCACGGCCTGCTGCGCGCCGGTGAAGCTGTCGGACTCGACCGTGGGGAGGTCGGCGCGGCCCGTGTGCGGGTCGATCGCGACGATCGGCACATCGCTCGTGACGTTGACGACCGTCGGCGTCACGATGATCGCGGCGTCGATGAGAGTTCCGCTGAGGCGGCTGAGCGATCGCCGCTCCCACCCTTCGCCCTCGCGGCGCGATCCGCTGTAGGCGAGCAGGTCGTACCCGGTGCCCGACAGCGCTCCCCCGACGCCCTTCAGGATCTCTGCCGAGAACGGCTCGATCGCGGCGACGAGCACCCCGACGACGCCCGTCTTGCGCGACCGCATGCTGCTCGCGACGAGGCTCGATTCGTAGCCGAGGGTCTTCACGGCATCCAGAACGCGGCTCACCGTCTCGGGCGAGACGCCGTACCGCCCGTTGACGGCTTTCGACACCGTGGCCACCGAGACACCGGCCGCCGCGGCGACGTCGTGGATGGTGGCGCGTCGGGTCATGGCATCCGACCCTAGCGTGGAAATCATTTTCGAAAACGTTTGACGAGCGTTCGCGACCGGGCGACACTGCTCAGACCCGGGGCGCAGCACACGCCCTGGATACGGCATCGCTGCCGACGACCACCGCGCGTCCCCGAGGACGCACCTCGACGAAGAGAAACGGGAATCACATGAACACGCGCAGAATCCTCGCCGGAGCGGCTCTCGCCGTCGCCGGCACCCTCGCGCTCGGCGGCTGCGCCGGCGGCGGCGGGGGCCAGAACGCCGACAGCTCGGTCACGCTGACGCTGTGGCACAACTCCACCACCGGCGACGGGAAGAAATACTGGGAAGACACCGCCGCGGCCTTCGAAGCGGCGAACCCCGGCGTCACCGTCGAGATTCAGGCCGTGCAGAACGAGGAGATGGACGGCAAGCTCCAGACCGCCCTCAACGCCGGAGATGCCCCCGACCTGTTCATGGCCCGCGGCGGCGGCAAGCTCGCCGACATCGTCGCGGCCGGCCAGGTCATGGACCTCACCGACAAGATCTCCGCGGATGCCAAGAGCGCGCTCGGCACCTCACTCAACGCGTTCGAGGTCGACGGCAAGAACTACGGCATGCCCGTCGCCGTGCTCCCCTCCGGCATCTTCACCGCGCAGGACCTCCTCACCGCCGCCGGGGTGACCGAGGCCCCCGCGACCATCTCCGACCTCGAGGCCGCCGACGCGAAGATCCGCGCGACGGGCGTCGCCCCGATCGCGGTCGGTGCCAAGGACGCCTGGCCCGCCGCGCACTGGTACTACAACTTCGCGCTGCGCGCGTGCTCGAAGGACGTGCTCGACGAGGCCGCCCAGAGCCGCAGCTTCGACGACCCCTGCTGGTTGCAGGCCGGCGAGAACCTCGAGTCGTTCCTGAAGACCCAGCCGTTCAACGAGGGCTTCCTCACCACCGCCGCGCAGCAGGGCGCCGGATCCTCGGCGGGCCTGCTCGCCAACCACCAGGCCGCCATGGAGCTCATGGGCGCGTGGAACCCCGGCGTGATCGCCTCGCTGACCCCCGACGAGAAGCCCCTGGCCGACCTCGGCTGGTTCCCGTTCCCCGAGGTCCCGGGCGGCAAGGGCGAGAAGGGCGCCATCATGGGCGGCGTCGACGGCTACTCGTGCTGGGTCAACGCTCCCGCGCAGTGCACCGACTTCCTGAACTTCCTCGTCAACAAGGAGAACCAGGAGAACTACGCCGCCGCGTTCCAGACCATCCCCGCTTCGAACGAGGCGACGGATGCCGTCACCACTCCCGCCCTGCAGTCGGCACTGCAGGCGTACACCGACGCCCCCTATGTGTCGGTGTGGCTCGACACGCTCTACGGCCAGAACGTCGGCAACGCGCTGAACGTCGCCGTGGTGGACCTGTTCGCCGGCAAGGGCACGCCGCAGGGCATCGTCGACGCCGTCAACGCCGCCGCCTCGCGCTGAGGAGTCCCGATATGACCACCGTGCGTCATCCGGTCGCCACCGCGTCCGACGACGTCGCCGGTCGCCGCCTGGCCGAGGAGGGTGCCCCGCGCACCCCCTCGGCCGGGCGGTCGCCCGTCCGGCGCCGCCGCGAGAACTGGCGTATCCGCGGCGAGCTCGCGATCCTCCTCGGCCCCGCCCTGGTCGTCTTCGTCTCGTTCGTCATCCTCCCGGTGGTCCTCGCCGCCTACTACGGCTTCTACAAGTGGTCGGGGTTCGGCACGCCCACCGACTTCGTCGGCATCCGCAACTACGTCACGATCCTCACCGACCCCGCCTTCCACGAGGCGCTCGGCCACAACGCGTTCATCGTCGTCGGCTCGCTCGTGCTGCAGGGGCCTCTCGCGCTCGGTCTCGCGCTGCTGCTGAACCGCAAGATGCGGGCGCAGTCGCTCATCCGCGTGCTGATCTTCGTGCCCTACGTCATCTCCGAGGTCGTCGTGGGCCTCGGGTGGGGCCTCATGCTCCAGTCGAGCGGCGCGATGAACGGGATGCTCGAGAAGATCGGCCTCGGAGCACTCCGCGCCGACTGGATCTCCGACCCGGCTCTCGCGATCTGGACGCTGCTCATCATCATCACGTGGAAGTACATCGGCTTCGCCGTGATCCTCTTCCTCGCCGGGCTCCAGGGCATCCCCGAGGAGCTCAGCGAGGCCGCCGCGATCGACGGCGCCTCGTACTGGCAGATTCAGCGGCACATCGTTCTGCCCCTGATGGGTCCGACCATCCGCATCTGGGCGTTCCTGTCGATCATCGGCTCGCTGCAGCTGTTCGACCTCGTCTGGATCATCTGGGGCCAATACGTCGCCTCGACCGCGGGCACCTCGACCATGGCCACGTACATGGTGGCCAACGGCCGCAACGCCGGCAGCTTCGGATACGGCAGCGCGGTGGCCGTGGTGATGTTCCTCATCTCGCTCGCCGTCGCCCTCATCTATCAGCGGTTCGTGCTGCGTCGCGACACGGCCGGCGCCCTCACGGGAGGCACCAAGTGACCGCCACCGCCACCCTCGTCACCCCGCGGGGCGCCAACGCGTCCCGTCGACGCCCCGCCGGGGCGAACCGCGGCTCGTCCGTGATCGTGGGATTCGTCGCCCTGCTGCTCATCGGCGTGATGCTCGCACCGGTGGTGTACATCATCCTCGGCGGCTTCCGCTCGAACGCCGAGATCACCGTCGATCCGTCCGGCTTCCCCACGCGCTGGAACTGGGAGAACTACGCGGACGTGCTGGCGAGCCCCACCTTCTGGGGTCAGGTCGGCAACTCGGCGATCGCGGCCGTCGCGACGACCCTGTTCGTCGTGGCGCTGGGCCTCATGGCCGCCTACGCCCTGTCGCGCTATCGCTTCCGCGGCCGCGGCGCGGTGTACGCCCTGTTCACCGCGGGCCTGATGTTCCCGATGACCGTGGCCATCACGCCGCTGTACATCCTCGTGCGCAACCTCGGGCTGATGAACTCGCTCGCGGGCGTCATCGTGCCGCAGATCGCGTTCGCCCTGCCGTTGACGATCATCATCCTGTCGCCGTTCCTCGCCGCGATCCCGAACGAGCTGCAAGAGGCCTCGTCGATCGACGGGCTCGGTCGCCTCGGCTTCTTCTGGCGCATGGTGCTGCCGCTCGCCGTTCCCGCGGTCGTGACGGTCGGCATCCTGGCCTTCGTCAACAGCTGGAACTCGTACATGCTGCCGCTGTTCATCCTCAACAACGAAGCCGCTTTCACGCTGCCGCTCGGGACGCAGGCCTTCGCCTCGCAGTACTCGGTCGACACCGCGCGCGTGCTCGCATTCACCTCGCTGTCGATGATCCCCGCTCTGCTGTTCTTCAGCGTGTTCGAGCGGCGCATCGTCGGTGGCCTGACCGGCGCCGTGAAGGGCTGATCCGATCATGACCATCCACCACACCGACGTCGGTGCTGCCCTCACGTCCGGCGTCTCTCCGCGCGTTCAGGCCCTCGTCGCCGAGATGACGCTCGACGAGAAGCTCGCGCAGCTCGTCGGCTACTGGGTCGACCAGGGCGACGAGGTCGTCGCGCCCCTGTCGGGCGAGAAGGTCACCTCCACCGCCTACGCGGATGCCACCGTGCACGGCCTCGGCCACCTCACTCGCGTCTACGGCACGCGGCCCGTCGACCCGATCGAGCGCGCCGAATGGCTGTGGGGCGAGCAGCGTCGTCTGAAGAACGAGACACGGCTCGGCATCCCGGCCCTGGTCCACGAGGAGTGCCTCACCGGCTTCGCCGCGTGGAAGGCCGCGACCTTCCCGACACCGCTCGCGTGGGGTGCCTCGTTCGATCCGGATGCCATCGAGCTCATGGCATCCGCGATCGGTCGCTCGATGCGCGATCTCGGCGTGCATCAGGGGCTGTCGCCCGTGCTGGATGTCGTGCGCGACCCCCGCTGGGGCCGCGTCGACGAGTGCATCGCGGAGGACCCGTACGTCGTGGGAACCATCGGTACGGCGTACGTGCGGGGCCTCCAGAGTGCGGGGGTGCACGCGACGCTGAAGCACTTCGTGGGGTACTCCGGCTCGCGGGCCGGACGCAACCACGCCCCCGTGTCGGCCGGGCCGCGCGAGCTGCAGGACGTCTTCCTCCCGCCGTTCGAGATGGCCGTGCGCGACGGAGGCGCGCGTTCGGTGATGAACGCGTACGTCGAGATCGACGGCGTACCCGTGGCATCGAGCCCCGAGCTGCTCACCGACCTGCTCCGCCGGCGCTGGGGCTTCGACGGAACGGTGGTCTCGGACTACTTCGCCGTGGAGTTCCTCCGCTCGATGCACGGCATCGCGGGCTCCCTCGGCGAAGCGGCCCAGCTCGCCCTCGAGGCGGGGATCGACGTCGAGCTGCCCGGCCCCGACGCGTATCCGCACCTCGCCGAGCGGGTGGCATCCGGAGCCCTTCCCGAAGCCGTGGTCGATCGTGCCGTCGCGCGCGTGCTCGCCGAGAAGGAGGACCTCGGACTCCTGGATGCCGACTTCGCCGACGCCCCGACCGAGATCGACCTCGACGATGCCGAGCACCGGGCGCTCGCCCGACGTCTCGCTCTCGAGAGCGCGGTGCTACTGCGCAACGACGGAGTGCTCCCCCTCACGACGCCGGGACGGATCGCGGTGATCGGGCCCAACTCCGACAGCGCGGAGGCGCTGATGGGGTGCTACTCGTTCGCGAACCACGTGCTCGCGCACCACCCCGGGGTGCCGCTCGGCTTCTCGCTGCCGACCCTGCACGAGGCGCTCGTCGAGCGGTTCGGCGAGGTGTCGTACGCGTTCGGCTGCGCCGTGGAGGGTGACGACACCTCGGGCTTCGCCGAGGCGTCCGCGGTGGCGCGGGACGCCGACGTCGCGATCGTCGTCGTCGGCGACCGCGCCGGGCTCTTCGGACGCGGAACCGTCGGCGAAGGCAACGACGCCGACTCGCTCGAGCTCCCCGGTGTGCAGCGGCAGCTCGTCGAGGCGATCGTCGCGACCGGAACCCCCGTGGTGCTCGTGCTGCTGACCGGTCGCCCGTATGCGCTGAGCTGGGCGCTCGACGGCAACGCCGGTCCCGCGGCGGTGCTGCAGGCGTTCTTCCCGGGCGAGGAGGGCGGGCCCGCACTCGCTGCGCTTCTGGCGGGGGATGCCACGCCGTCCGGGCGCCTGCCCGTCTCGCTCCCCCGCTCCGCCGGGGCGCAGCCGTACTCGTACCTGCATCCGCTGCTCGGCGGACCGTCGGGTGTGACGAGCACCGACCCGACGCCCGTGCGGCCGTTCGGGTTCGGGCTGTCGTACACGACGTTCGCGCGCGGGGAGCTGCGGGTGGACGGGGTGGGGGCGGGGTCCGGGCGCGGGGGCGCGGCATCCGCCGGGCTCCGCGCCGGTGATGCTTCGCGGAGCGCCGCGATCTCGGCATCCGGAACCTCGCCCGAGGTCCGCGCGGGCGACGCGTTCACCGTGTCGGCGCAGGTCACGAACACCGGCACCGTGCGCGGAGCCGACGTCGTGCAGGTGTACACGCACCGCACGGGCGCGAGCGTCACACGGCCCCTGGCCGCGCTCGTCGCGTATGCACGGGTCGAGCTCGATCCCGGCGAGAGCGCCGAGATCCGGTTCACGGTGCCCGCGTCACGCCTGGCGTACAGCGATCGCGCGATGCGCCGTGTGGTCGAGCCGGGCGAGATCGAGCTGCGGCTGGGGTCGTCGTGCGCCGAGGTCGACGAGGCGGTGCGTCTGCGCGTCACCGGCCCGACCTACGAGCTCGGTCCCGACGACGCCCGCGTGGTCGAGGTGGTGGTGCGCCGGGGCTGATGCCGCACATGTGGGAGGGCGGCGCGGGAGGTGCCGCCCTCCTCATCGCGGCGCTCCTCGCTGTCTGAACACCGTCCGCAGGCGTCAGGGGTGGCGAGGCAGAATGAGCGGCGCGATCTGCGCACGCACAGCCGGTCAGGCGGCAGAGCGAGGAGTTCGGGGCGACGGCGGGAGAGGCTCGCCGTGCACACTTGAGACGGACCGTCCGGTCGAGCCCCCTGAGCGGGAGACGATGACGTACTGTCCCGATCTGGAGGTCTTCACCGTCTGCTCACCCGAATCGCGCTGGGCTTTGACCCGGCGCGTTTTTTCGCGGAGCCGGCGGACGAGGTCACGAGTCTCATCACTAGTGGACGTCATCTCTCACCTCCTTCTGCTCCCCCATCGGGGGTTCCAGTATCCAACTTGTCGAGGACGTCGGCAACGGCGTCGGCGATGTCGGTGTCTTCCGGGCTGGCCCAAGGGTGGCCCACCAGCCCGATCATGCTCACCAGACCGACGTTTCGATGTCGCGGGTCGAGTGCTCTCTCGGTTGCCCACGTAAATCGGGCCCACCACTGCGCTCTTTGATCCGCGACTTCTCGTTGCAGGCGGTCATCCTCGGCCGCGATGTCACGTTGCCTCCGGTCAGCGGCGGCATTCAGAGTCGATCGATGACTGGTGTACCACGCAGCGCCGAACGCGATGGCCGCCGCGGCGAGTGCCGCGACCCCACCGAACCCCGCGGACGTCACGAAGTCTCGCCAAAACCCCTCGTCGAGGACGAACGGGGGAAACAGACGCCCTCCGATTGCACCGACGGCGAGGAATACGAGAGCGCCGACGCCGAGCAGCGCAGCTTTACGGACATCGAATCTGGAACTCGAAGACGCGGGGGGCGCCTCCACCACGATCGGCTCATCATTCTGAATCATGTTGTTCATCCGTTTTCGTGTCACCGCGACGCGATGTCCCGGGCTCACAACGAAAGTACCGGCGGCACGGCAAACACGATCCGCTGTCCACAGCCTCCCCGGAGCTCGATGGACGCGAGTCGCCTCGTCGACTTCCGCGCGTGAGCTCGCAACGGCGTTAGCGTTGATGCACCACGCTGACGCCGCGGAAGGACCCGATGACGCTGCACGAGGAGACCCCCGCCCGGACCGAGACCGTCGTCGGCAACCCGGCATCCCGGATCCACCCCGACCACGACGACGCCCGGGCCGATCCGTGGTCGATCGACCTCGAGCGGATCCAGTTCTCGCCCTACTTCTCGCGGCTGTCAGCCGTGACGCAGGTCGTCTCGCCGTCCATCGGGGCCGCGCCCGTGCACAACCGGCTCACGCACACCCTCAAGGTGAGCGCGATCGCGCGGGTCGTCGCGCTGCAGCTCAACACGCGCGCACGCCAAGCGGGCGAGGGCGACGTCTGCAACGCCACCGTCGTCGAGGCCGCCGCCTACGCGCACGACCTCGGCCATCCCCCCTTCGGCCACCTGGGCGAGTCGACGCTCGATCGCCTCGCGCGCGACGAGCTCGGTCTTCCCGACGGCTTCGAGGGCAACGCGCAGACCTACCGCATCCTCACCGCCCTCGACGTGGTCGAGAACGCCCCGCGCGGCCTGAATCTCACCGCGGCCGTGCGCGCCGCCTCGGCGAAGTACCCGTGGGCGCCGTCGGTCGAAGCCCGTGACATCGAACGGATCGGCCCGCCCCGTGGCATCCGCCGCTCTTCCGACGGCGCGTATCGCGTGCACAAGTACTCGGCGTACGACCTCGACCTCGACGACCTCGACGAAGCCCGGCAGGGGGTGGATGCCGAGCCCCTCCGCCAGAGCATCGAGGGTGCCGTGATGGACCTTGCCGACGACATCGCGTACTCGGTGCACGACGTCGACGACTTCTACCGCGCGGGGATCCTCGATCACGCGCCGATCGCGGCGGAGTTCCGCGGCTGGCTCGACGACGTGCTCGAGTGGCGCTCGCGCGACGACGCGGAGGTGCGCGCCGAGCTCGCGCCGGGCGCGGGACTGGAGCGCCTGCGCCGAAAGATGCGCCGCGACGACCCGTGGATCGCCGACGACGAGGCCTTCCTCGCCGCCGTCAGCGATGTGGATGCCGAGATGGTCACCGACCTGCTCGCCCGCCCGTTCGACGGCTCGTTGACGGCCGAGCGCCGGCTCGCCGCCTTCACCGACCGGTGGATCCGTCGGTTCCAGGAGTCCGCGCGCCTGCGCCCGCTCGACACCCCGCGCGCCGGACCCGTGGTGCTCTCGCCGTGGGCCTGGCACCACGTCGAGGTGCTGAAGTTCGTGCACAAGCGCTTCGTGCTCAGCCGCCCCGACCTGGCGATCCAGCAGCGCGGCATGAGCCGCATCCTCGCCCGGTCGGTGCGCGCCCTCGGTGAGTGGCTCGACGACGACCTCGACCGCGCCCGCACCCCGCGGCGCCTCCGCGAACTCATCGCGCTGGCCCGGGAGCAGTACGCGGCGCTGCCGGCGGAACGTCGACCGTCGGATGCCGAAGCCGAGACGCTCGCGCGCTCTCGCGGAATCGTCGACTACGTGGCATCCCTCACCGATTCGCAGGCGTTCGCGCTGTCCGAGGCGATCTCGGGGCGGGCTGATCGGTTGTGGTCGCTGGGGCAGCGGCTGTGAGCATGACCTCTGACGAAGAGCCCGAGGCGATGTCGCTGATCCAGCAGCGGATGCGACTCGATCGCGCACGGACAGCGGCGATCTGCACGCTGGTCGGCGCCGTGTTCCTGACGGCGGGCAGCGTGTGGACCCTCGTTTCCGAGGGGGCCGACGCCCCGTGGTGGCGCTGGGGATTCGCGATCACATTCGTCGTCCTCGGGGTGTTCGCCGTGGTTCGAGTGATCGGCGCGGTGCGTCGCCTCCGGCGCTTCACCACCGAGCACGGCCCCGACGCCGGACGTCAGAATCCCGTCGGTCGGCCCTGAGTTCGCCCCGGGGTGCGCGGCGCCTGTCCTCGGCATCCATGTCCCGACACGGTGCGGGCCGAACACCCTTTCGCGGCTGCGGCGGCCCGCGGGCGCCGGCGGGCGTACCGTCAGGCGGAGTTCAGGGGCGACACGCCCTGACGCCGCTCGCCGTAGCGGCGTGTCGGGGCCGAACTCCGCCCGACGGCACGGCTACCGCCCGCGGCCAGCCCCGAACACAGACGTGCGCCGGGCACAGAAATGCCCCGGACCCGTGGCAGCCCACCGCCACTACGAGTCCGCGGCACGCGCCCCGAGAGAGCGAGACGCGCGAGTGCCGCACCGCCCCCGGATCATCGAAGGAACCGGGGACGGCGGGGTCTTACAAGCCCTGGGCCAGGCGGTAGTACGCCTGGTTCCAGCGCAGCTCGCTCTGGAAACCGCGGACCGTCGTGTCCTCGTCGATGACGACGAGTTCGGTCTTGGCGATCTCGGCGAAGTCGCGGAACACCTCGATACCCACGGCCGTCGTCATGACGGTGTGGTGCGCGGCACCGGCGGCGAGCCAGCAGCCGGCCGAGGTCGCGAAGTCCGGGGCCGGCTTCCACACGGCGCGGCCGACGGGGAGCTTCGGCAGGTCGGGGGCGTCGACGTTCTCGACGACGTTCGCCACGAGGCGGAAGCGGTCGCGCATGTCGCTCATCGCGACCACGAGCGCGGGGCCGGGGTCGGCGGTGAAGACCAGGCGCACCGGGTCGTCCTTGCCGCCGATGCCGAGCTCGTGGATCTCAAGGCGCGGCTTCTTCGTCGTGAGCGAGGGCGAGACCTCGAGCATGTGCGCGCCGAGGATGCGCTCGGAGCCGGGGACGAGGTCGTAGGTGTAGTCCTCCATGAGCGAGGCGCCGCCGGGGAGGCCCGCGCCCATCACGTTTGCGACGCGCACGAGGATCGCCGTCTTCCAGTCGCCCTCGGCGCCGAAGCCGTAGCCCTCGGCCATGAGGCGCTGGACCGCGAGACCGGGGAGCTGCTTCAGGGCACCGAGGTCTTCGAACGACGTGGTGAAGGCACCGAAGCCGCCCTCTTCGAGGAACGAGCGCAGGCCCAGCTCGATCGCCGCGCCGTCGCGGAGCGACTGGTGACGCGCGCCGCCGGGGAGCAGTTCGTCGACGACGTCGTAGCTGTCGACGTACTCCTGCACGAGCGCGTCGATGTCGGCATCCGACGCCTTCTCGACGGCCTCGACGAGCTCGTTGACGCCCCACGTGTTGACCTGCACGCCGAAACGCAGCTCGGCCTCGGTCTTGTCGCCCTCGGTGACCGCGACGAAGCGCATGTTGTCGCCGAAGCGCGCGAGCTTGAGGGTGCGGGCGGCAGTCCAGCCGGCAGCGGCGCGCTCCCAGTCCTCAATCTGCTGGCGCACGGCCGGGTTCGACACGTGACCGACGACGGTCTTGCGCGAGACTCCGAGGCGCGTCTGGATGTACCCGAACTCGCGGTCGCCGTGCGCGGCCTGGTTGAGGTTCATGAAGTCGAAGTCGATGTCGTTCCAGGGCAGCTCGACGTTGGCCTGCGTGTGCAGGTGGAGGAGCGGCTTCTGCAGGGCGTCGAGGCCGGAGATCCACATCTTCGCGGGGCTGAAGGTGTGCATCCACGCGATCACGCCGATGACGTCGTCGCGGCCGTTGATCTCGAGCGCCATGCGGCGGATGCTGTCGGAGTCCTTCAGCACGGGCTTCCAGACGACCTTCACCGGGAGGCCGTTCAGCCCCTCGACGACGGCCTGCGACTGCTCGGCGACCTGCTTCAGGGTCTCTTCGCCGTAGAGGTTCTGGCTGCCGGTGACGAACCAGACCTCGTAGCCGTCGAGGTCGTTCTTGAGCTTCGTGCGGGTCATTGCTGTTCCTTTTCGCGTGTTCAGAGGGATGCCACGGCGGCGGCCTCGACGGCGAGGCCCGCGCGGTAACGGTCGAGGTAGGCCGAGAATCCGGCGACGTCCGTCGGGTCGGGGTCGGCGGTGGTGATGGGTGCGTCGGCGAAGACGACCTCGGCCAGGTAGGTATCGAGGTCGCGGCCCGCGCCGTCGGCGACGTACGCCGCGAGCACGGCCATGCCCCACGCGCCGCCCTCGGACGCCGTCTCGGCGACCGCGACGGGAGCGTCGAGCGCCGCCGCGAGGAAGCGCTGCGCGACCCCCGCGGTGCGGAACATGCCGCCGTGGGCATACATCTTGTCGAGGCCGACGCCCTCGGCGTGCAGCACCGCCATGCCGAGCGCGAGCGTCCCGAAGACGCCGTACAGCTGCGCGCGCATGAAGTTCGGCAAGGTCAGGCGGCTGTCAGGCGAGCGGACGACGAGGGGGCGTCCTTCGTCGAGACCCGCGATGGGCTCTCCGGCGAGGTGGTTGTAGGCCAGCAGCCCACCGGCGTCGGGCTCACCCTCGAGCGCGGCGGAGAAGAGCACCGCGTAGGTGGCATCCGGAGTCTGCGGCACGCCGGCCGCGGCCGAGAAGGCGGTGAACATGTTCGCCCACGCCGCCAGCTCGCTCGCGCCGTTGTTGCAGTGCACCATCGCGACCGCGTCGCCCGAAGGAGTCGTGACGAGGTCGAGCTCGTGATGCACCTCGGTGAGCGGGCGCTCCAGCACGACCATCGCGAAGATGCTGGTGCCCGCGCTGACGTTGCCGGTACGCGGAGCGACGGCGCCCGTGGCGACCATGCCGGTGCCGGCATCTCCCTCGGGAGGAGCGAACGGGATGCCAGGGCGCAGGGTTCCGGTCGGGTCGAGGAGCGCGGCGCCCTCTTCCGTCAATTCCCCGGCAGCCGCACCGGCGACGAGCACCTCGGGCAGCAGGTCCGTCAGCGCCGGCACGCGGCCGGCGGCGAGGCCGTCGTAGCGGGCGACCAGCTCGGCGTCGTAGTCACGCGTGGCGGAGTCGATCGGGAACATGCCCGAGGCATCCCCCACACCGAGCACCTTCTCGCCCGTGAGCTTCCAGTGGACGTACCCGGCGAGCGTGGTGAGGAAGCGGATCTCGGGCACGTGCGGTTCGGCATCGACGACCGCCTGGTGCAGGTGCGCGATCGACCACCGGAGCGGGATGTTCACACCCAGCAGCTCGGTGAGCTCGCTGGCTGCGACACCGGTGTTCGTGTTGCGCCACGTGCGGAAGGGCGCGAGCATCTCGCCGTCGGCGTCGAACGCGAGGTAGCCGTGCATCATCGCCGACACGCCCATCGCGGCGTACCGCTCGGGAGTGACGCCGTACTGCTGCTGCACGTTCTGCACCAGCTCGGCGTAGGCAGCCCGGAGGCCCGACCACACGGCATCCAGAGAGTAGGTCCAGAGCTTGTCGGCGTAGACGTTTTCCCACTCGTGGGAACCGGTCGCGAGCACCTCGGCGTCGGGGCCGATGAGGCACGCCTTGATGCGGGTCGAGCCGAGCTCGATGCCCAGCGAGGCGCGGCCCTGCTCGATGAGGGCGGTGAGTTCGGCGTTCATCGGCGGTCGTCCGTGCTCTGTCCGTAGACGTTCTGGTAGCGGTTGTAGAGGGCGTCGATCTTGTCCTGCGGGATCGGGATGAGGGGCCCGGCCTCGCGCGCGATGTGCACGGTGCGGGCGACGTCTTCTAGCATGACGGCGGCCTTCACGGCATCCTTCGCCGTCGCCCCGATCGTGAACGGGCCGTGGTTCTGCATGATCACGCCGCGCGAGCGGTGGCCGCGCAGGGTCTCGACGATGCCGCGGCCGATCGAGTCGTCGCCGATGATCGCGAACGGGCCGACGGGGATGGGGCCGCCGAACTCGTCGGCCATGGCCGTGATGACGCAGGGGATCTCCTCGCCCCGGGCCGCCCAGGCGACACCGTAGGTCGAGTGCGTGTGCACGACCCCGCCGACCTCGGCCATGTTGCGGTACACGTACGCGTGCGCGGCGGTGTCGCTGGAGGGACTGCGCTCGGAGCCCGGGGTGCCGGGGATCGCATTGCCGTCGAGGTCGCAGAGGATCATGTTCTCGGGCGCCAGGTCGTCGTACGAAACGCCCGAAGGCTTGATGACGAACAGGTCGGCGCCGGGCACGCGACCCGAGACGTTGCCGCCGGTCCAGACGATGAGGTTGTAGCGCACGAGCTCGGCGTGCAGCTTCGCGACGTCGGCGCGGACGGCGTCGATCGCCTCCTGCACCTCGGGGGCGAACGGGGCGGCAGCGGACACGCGGGTCTCCTTCGACTCTCTCGGTGGCGGGTTCCCGAGTCATGTTACCGGTAACATCGCGGGATGGCGAGAGGCGGATGCCACTGCCCGCGGTCGCGCGCGTGCCGGGCTCCGGAGATTTCGAGCGGGCGGGCCGACGGACGTGCGGCTTTCCGCGGGGCACGTCGGCGAACGGTGCCGAATCTCCGGAGTTTCGCACGGGATGCGCCGACCCGGGGTGCCGCGCACACCCGCACAACTCCTGCAGAACAGACCCCGGGATGCCACCTCCCCGACGGCTGAGCCGGATCGCCGGACTTGTGCCCGCCGCCGACCCGGCGGCAGCCGCGGGGCAGCAGCGCGGGGCCGCCGCCGACGCGGCACCCTCGCGGGGCGTCAGCGCGGCGCGGCGGTCGACGCGCGCGGCACCAGCACCGGCTGCGCGGGAGCCGTCGGCTCGTCGCCCAACACCCGCGCCACCGCCTCCGCCGCCTCGCCCTCGACGTCGAGGCGCACCGTGGTGAGCGCGGGCGTGTAGAAGGCGGCATCCGGGTTGTCGTCGAAGCCGGCGACCGAGACGTCGGCCGGAACCGTGATCCCACGGGCGGCGAGCCCCGCCATGAGCCCGAGTGCCATCTGGTCGTTGGCGACCGCCACCGCGGTGGCACCGCGGCGCACGTGCGCGGCCACCGCGTCGGCGACGGCCGCACCGGAGCCGGCACTCCAGTCCCCCTCGACGCGCCCCTCCCGCGCGAGCCCGCGCCGGGCCAAGGCATCGGCGACACCCGCCGTGCGCGCCAGGGCTTCGCGCCAGTCCGGCGGGCCGGCGACCTCGACGATGCGGCGATGTCCGAGGTCCGCGAGATGATCCACGACGAGGGCGGCCGCGTCGCGCTGGCGAATCCCCGACTCGCCGTACAACGGCACGAGCGGCACGTCGTACCCCTCGAGAGGAGTTGCTCCGTGAGCCGCGACGAGCACGATCCCGTCGACCCCCTGGTCGAGCAGGTGGCGCACGGCGGCGTCGATGTCGGCGGGGTCGTCCGAGTCGGTGTACGCGGTCGAGATCCACCGGCCCCGCGCCCGCGCCGCCCGCTCGAGAGCGGCGATACCGGCCGACGGTCCATGCAGAACGGCATCGGATGCCACGACGCCGACGGTCCGGGTGAGACTCGTGCCGAGCGCCCGCGCGGCGTTGTTCACGCGGTAATCCAGCGCCGCGACGGCGGTGAGCACGCGCTCGCGCGTGGCATCTCGAATGCCCGGATAGTCGTTCAACACGCGAGAGACGGTCTGCGGCGAGACCCCGGCTGCCTCGGCGACCTCGCGCATCCCGATGCGCTTGCCTCCGCCGTCGCCGCTCATGGTCCCTCACAGTAGCGGCGCGCAACCCCCTCGGTCGTCCGCGGGTCTTCGTTGTGCTCTGGGGGCATGACCGAGCCGACCGGCATCCCGCCGTTGCACCACTCCCCCGTCGCGCGCACGCTCGGGGGTCTGCTCGCGAGCGGCTTCGTCCTGCTGCAAGGGCTCCGCCCACCGCGCCCCATCCACAGCCGCGGAGTCGTGCTCCGCGGTGAGATGCGCTGGATTCCGGATGCCGAGTCCGCCGGCGTCACCTTCATCGACGACGCACCGCCGGGGCCGGTGCCGGTCATCGCGCGGGTGTCGCGGTCGCTCGGGCTGCCCGCGCCGTTGCCCGACATCATCGGGCTCGCGGTGCGGGTGGATCTCGCGGAGTGGGATCGGGGGACGGCGGGGACTCTGCGCGGGGAAGCCCCCGGACGGCAACCGGGCGCTGCCTCGCCGATGAACGACAAGACGGGCCCGGCCTCGCCCGTCGCCGATGTCGAACTCGCGTCCGCGGGGTGGAACGTCCCCGCGCGCTTCGCGCTCCGGCCCCACCGCCGCGCCGAACACGCGCGCCTGGGATCGCTCCTGCCGTTCCAGGGCGCGCGGGGCGCCGTTCTGCTCGTCGCGCGCACCGCGTCGGGGCGACCGCCCGCGACGGATCCGCGTGAGCTCGACGGGGCGGACGACACGCCGTGGGTCCTCACGCTCGGGCACGCCACGCCGGCGGGCCCATGGCATCCGTTCGCTCGACTCGTCCTGCGCCTCGACCCCGACCAGGACGACCACGGCCTGCGGTTCGACGCCGTGCGACGCCCGATCCCGGGCGCGCGGTGGCCCGCGTGGGTGCGGGCGGCACGGCAACCGTCGTACGCGAGGGTGCAGCCGCTTGATGCCGAGATCCGAACGCCGACGAGTCAGCCCGCGGCGGCCGGGACGTAACGCGGCACACCCTCGATCTCCCCTTCGCGCGCCCAGGTCATCCCCTCGGCCTCGACGAGGTCGGCGGCAACATCGACCTCGATCTCACGGTGGAAGGTCGGGGCGTCCAGACGGATCAACGGCATGGCGCGACGCTACGGATCGAGGCGCGACGCGACCAGCCCGTTGACGCGACGGATCACTCCTGCGCGCGCAGTGCCGCCACCACGTCGTAACGCTCGCGGATCTCGGGCCGGTGATCGGCGTCGACCGCGCGGGTCGTCGCCACGGTCCAGTCGACCGGGCCGCCGGCGAGAACCCCCGCCGCCTGCCGTGCCGCGCCGAGCGCGACGTACTCACCGGCCGCGGGCACGACGATCTCGGCGTCGAACACCTGCGCCGCGATCCGCGCGACGCCCTCGTTGGCGGCGGCACCGCCGATGAGCAGCACGCGACGGACCTCGACGCCCTGCGCCTGGATCGCCTCGAGCCCCACGGCCAAGCCGCTGAGCATGCCTTCGATCGCCGCCCGGGCAAGGTTCGCCCGGTTCGTGGATGCCAGGGTCAGGCCCGTCAGCGACGCCTGCGCGTGCGGAAGGTTGGGGGTGCGCTCCCCCTCGAACCACGGCACGAGCACGACGCCACCGGCACCGGGCTCGGCCTCGAGCGCGAGGGCCCCGAGCTCGTCGTGCGAGACGCCGAGCAGCCGGGCGAAGGCGTCGAGCACGCGCGCGGCGTTTAGCGTGGCGACCAGCGGCAGGAACTTCCCCGTCGCATCGGCGAACCCGGCGACCGTGCCGGTGGTGTCACGGGTGGGCGCGTCGGCGACGGCGAAGACGGTGCCCGAAGTCCCGAGCGAGACGACGACATCGCCCACTCCTGCACCGAGGCCGAGTGCGGCGCCTGCATTGTCCCCGGCCCCCGGGCCGACGAGCGCACCACCGTCGAGCGTGCCCGCGCTCTCCCACGGACCGAGCACGCGCGGCAGCACCGCCTCGTGGCCCAGCGCGCGGGTGAAGAGATCGAGGTCGTACCCGTCCGCCCCCCAGTACGCGGTGCCCGAGGCGTCGGACCGGTCGGTGACCAGCTCTTCGAGCACGGCGTTGCCGGGGCCGAAGCCGCGCAGACGCCACGTCAGCCAGTCGTGCGGCAGCGCGACCGCGGCCGCGCGTTCGGCGTTCTCGGGCTCGGCGTCGCGCAGCCAGCGCAGCTTCGTCCCGGTGAACGATGCGACCGGCACCGCCCCGGTGCGTTCGGCGTACTCGGCCGCACCGACCTCGTCGATGAGGTCACGCGCCGCCTGCGCCGAGCGGGTGTCGTTCCACAGCAGCGCGTCGCGGATGACCGCGCCGCCCGCGTCGAGCACGACCATGCCGTGCTGCTGACCCGCGATCGAGACCGCCGCGACGTCGTCGAGGCCGCCGGCCTGGCCGATGGCATCCTGCAACGCGACCCACCACGCCTCGGGATCGACCGACGTCCCCGCGGGATGCGACGCACGCCCCTCACGCACCACGCGCCCGGTCTCGGCGTCGACGACGACGACCTTGCACGACTGCGTCGACGAATCGACTCCCATGACGAGCGCCATGCTCACTCCCTCTGTTCGCGCCGCACCGGTGCGGCATCCCGTTCAGTGTCCAAGACACGCCGTTTCACGCGGGGGCGATGCGGCGTGTCTTGGACACTCGACGGAAAGAAGGGCCCGGATGCCGTGGCATCCGGGCCCCACGCGGATCAGCGCGCGCCGAGCAGGTGCTCGGTGGCGAGCTGCTGCAGGCGGACGAAGCCGAAGCCCTTGCCGCCGAGGTACACGTCGGTGTCGAAGTCCTCGTACGCCGAGCGGTCGGCCAGCAGATCGTCGTACGACTCGCCCTCATTGAGCGTCGGCTGCGCGAGCTCGAGCACCTTGGCGGCCTCGAGGGCCTCCTGCACCTCGGGGTCGGCGCGGAAGGCCGCGGCGCGCTCCTTCAGCAGCAGGTAGGTGTTCATGTTGGCCGAGACCGAGTCCCAGACGCCCGTCTCGTCCTCGGTGCGCGAGGGCTTGTAGTCGAAGTGGCGCGGGCCGTCGTACGCGGGAACGCCGCCGGGGCCGCCGTTCTCGAGCAGGTCGACGAGAGCGAAGGCGTTGTGCAGGTCGCCGTGACCGAAGACGAGGTCCTGGTCGTACTTGATGCCGCGCTGACCGTTGAGGTCGATGTGGTAGAGCTTGCCGTGGTAGAGCGCCTGGGCAATGCCGGCGGCGAAGTTCAGGCCCGCCATCTGCTCGTGGCCGACCTCGGGGTTGAGGCCCACGAGCTCGGGGCGCTCGAGCGAGTCGATGAACGCCAGCGCGTGGCCGAGGGTCGGCAGCAGGATGTCTCCGCGCGGCTCGTTCGGCTTGGGCTCGATCGCGAAGCGGATGTCGTAGCCCTTGTCGGTGACGTAGTCGCCGAGCAGGTTCACGGCCTCGCGGTAGCGCTCGAGCGCCTGGCGGATGTCCTTCGCGGAGTCGTACTCGGCGCCCTCGCGGCCGCCCCACATGACGAACGTCTTGGCGCCGAGCTCGGCGGCGAGGTCGAGGTTGCGCAGCACCTTGCGGAGCGCGAAGCGGCGCACCTGGCGATCGTTCGACGTGAAGCCGCCGTCCTTGAAGACGGGGGCCGAGAAGAGGTTGGTCGTCACCATCGGCACGATCACGCCGGTGTCGGCGAGAGCGCCCTTCAGGCGATCGATCTGCGTCTGGCGCTCGGCATCCGTGGATCCGAAGGCGAACAGGTCGTCGTCGTGGAACGTCAGTCCGTAGGCGCCGAGCTCGGACAGCTTCTCGACCGCGTGCACGACGTCGAGCGCCGGGCGAGTCGGGCCACCGAACGGGTCGGCACCGTTGTAACCGATCGTCCAGAGTCCGAACGAGAACTTGTCATCGCGGGTGGGGGTGGGCATTCCTGCTCCTTCGCATGGAGACGCACGAGTGCGCGGTGACGCACGGCGGGTTTGTTGGTGCTCACAACATATACCCCGGATGCCACGGCGTCCAGCCCCGAAGGCCCACCTCGGCATATACTGACTTATATATCGAGAGGAGCCACCCATGGCAGTCACCAGCGTCGATCTCGATCCACGACTTCTCGAACGCGCGCGTCTCGTAACCGGCGAGCCGTCCAACCGCGCGGTGCTCGACCTCGCCCTGCGTCGGCTCATCGCGTCGAAGCAGAAAGACGCGATGATCGCCGGAATCGCCGGGCTCACCGACCTCGAAGCCGAACTGGATTCCCCCGTCACCACTCCGACCCCGTGACGGACTACCTGGTCGACAACTCGGTCTGGGCACGCTTGGCTTCGGGCGACCCCGCCATTCGAACGCGGCTCGACAGGATCGCCCGGTCTCCGTCGGACCTCTTCGTCACGTGCCCTCCCCAGGTGGTGGAGTTCTGCCACAGCGCCCGGTCACCGGAGGAGCACGCACACTACCTCGAGCAGATATCGCTGGGTTTTCCCCTGGAGCGCGCTCCCGACGAGTCACTCGCCGTCGGCATCCAATCCGCTCTCTGGAACGCCGGACTCGTGCGCGTTGCGGGTGCGGTGGACATCCTGATCGCCGCGTACGCGATCGCCAACGACGCGA
This sequence comes from Microbacterium sp. SORGH_AS_0969, assembly GCF_030818255.1. Lineage (NCBI taxonomy): Bacteria > Bacillati > Actinomycetota > Actinomycetes > Micrococcales > Microbacteriaceae > Microbacterium > Microbacterium sp. SORGH_AS_0969. The sequence continues at coordinate 2,020,996 of NZ_JAUTAG010000001.1, read as the reverse complement.
CCATTCTCAGCGCCGACCACGACTTCGACCACATCGCCGCCGTGAGCGACCTCGCGCACGAATTCGTCGCTCCGACACTCTGACGCGCCCGCCTCAGCGCCCGAGCGCCGCGTCCACGACCGCGAACACCGCCGGATCCCACGTCAGCGCACGCTCCCACGGCAGACCGAAGCCCTCGGCGAGGAAGATGCTGTGCACGTGATCGGGGAACGAATGCCGCTCGACCTCGGGGAGCACCGCGGCCGGCACCTCGTCGGCCCGACCGCTCGTGAGCGAGACGAGTCCGTCGTGCGGCCAGAGCTGCACCGGCTCGGTCGCCGCCGAGAAGTACCCCGCGCCGATCGCGGTCACCGGGATGCCGTCGAGCACTCCCGCCTGGCGATCGTTCCAGCCCCGCAGGAATCGACGTGACACCTCGGCCGCGGCGCCCTCGGAGTTCGCGTCGGCGTAGGGGCGGGCCTCGGCGAAGATCTGCAGCGTCGCCGGGTCGCCGTGCGCGTCGGCCTCGGTGATCTCATCGTCGAGCAGGTCGCCGAGGACCGAACCGTCCCACGGGGTGCCGAGCGTCACGAGACGCTCGACCCGCGGGCCGTCGCCGGCGAGCTCGCGGATCGCGGCGCGCGAGAACAGCCCGCCCATCGAGTGCCCGACGAGGTCGACGCTGCCCACACCCTCCGTGGCGGCGAGATGACGAAGGAACCCGGCGAGTGCCACGCCCGCGTCGTCGACGCGACCGACCGCGTTGATCGTCACCTCGGCGGGCAGCACGACCGGCACGTCGGCGAAGCCCTGCCACCCAGCATCCTCCCGCACCTCCCCCGCCCCGATCCGCGCCGGCGCGGTGAAGACGCGGATGCCACGGTCGAGGAGGTGCGCGCGGAGCGCGGTCATCGTGTTGCCCGCCGCCAGACCCGACGCCGCCGCGTGCTCGGTGTCGGTGTACGGGGTGACGGCGGCACCGCCGGAGACGAGGACGACGGCATCGGTCATGGCGCTCAGATTACCGACCCGCGCATCCACGTTGAGTGTCCAGAACACGCCGCAACGCTTCGCCCCGTTACGGCGTGTCTTGGACAGTCACCGATGTCGCGCGGCGCAGCGCAGCGCGGGTGCGCAGCGCGACGCGGCGGGCGCGGGTGGCGCGGGGGGCGCGCGTGGCGCAGCGCGTCAGTTCGGCAGCGCGTCCTCGATCGCGGCGATGACCTCGGGGGCGTCCGGCAGCGTGCGCGGGCTGAAACGAGTCACGCGACCGTCGGGCGCGACGACGAACTTCTCGAAGTTCCACGAGATGCGGCCCTTCTTGCCCTCGGCATCCGGGGTCTGCGTGAGCTCCTGGTAGAGCGGGTGCGCGTGGCGCCCGTTGACCTTGACCTTCTCCGACATCGGGAAGGTCACACCCCACGTCGCCGAGCAGTACTCCGCGATCTTCTCTTCGTCGCTCAGCTCCTGCAGGAACTGGTTGCTCGGGAAGCCGATGACCGTGAACCCGCGGTCCGCGTACTTCTTGTGCAGCGCCTCGAGCGCCTCGTACTGCGGCGCGAGACCGCACCGCGAAGCGACGTTGACGACGAGCGCCGCCTTGCCGTCGGTGAGGCCACCGAAGGTCGTCTGCTCGCCGCGGATGGTCGTGATCGGGATGCCGGAGAGGTCCATACATCGATCCTGGCACCGCCCGCTTTGCCCGGGGTGGGAATGCGGCCACGACTTCGCCGCCCATAAACGCGATCGGCGCACAGAAACACGCTGTGCTCGCGTTTCTGTGCGCGGATCGCGTTTATGCGGGTGGGGTGGGTGCTGCGCGGGGCGGGAGCGCGCCTGACCGACACCCACGACCGGGGCGCGACGCCCGCAACCGGGGCGCGACGCCCGCAACCGGGGCGCGTCGCCCGCAACCGGGGCGCGTCGCCCGCGGACAGGCGCGGGATGCCACCACCCCGGCGGCGACGCCCACCGCGCCGCCGCCGGGGTGGCATCCGTTCAGCGGCTGGAGTAGCCGCCGTCGATGGGGAGCGAGACGCCCGAGATCATGGCGGCGCCGTCGCTGAGAAGGAAGACGATCGGGGCGGCGATGTCGTCTTCGGTCGCCCACTTGTGCAGCGGCATCGCCTCGAGGAAGGGGCCCTCGATGTCGGGGCGCCCCCAGTACCAGGCCGACATCGGCGTCATGACGACGGTCGGGTTGACGCTGTTGACGCGGATGCCGTAGCCGCCCAGTTCGAGGGCCGAGACGCGCGTGATGTTGTCGAGCGCGGCTTTCGACGAGCCGTACGAGATGTGCCCGGTGAGGGCGACGAGGCTGGCCTGGCTCGAGACGTTGACGATCGCGCCGCCCTTGCCGACGCGGATCATCTCGCGCGACGCGTACTTGGTCACCAACAGCGAACCGCGCGCGTTGATGCTCATGACCTTGTCGAAGACATCGATGTCGGTCTCCATGGGGGTGGCGATCTCGCCGCCCCACCCACCGCAGTTCACGACGCCGTAGATGTCGCGGCCCTCGATGGCCGTGCGGATCTCGTCCTCGGACTCGAGGTCGAACACGACGGGCTCGGCGCCGGTCTCGGCGGCGATCGCGGCGACGCTGTCGGCCGTGCGGCCGGCCGCGAGCACGGTGGCGCCCGCCGCGACGAGGTGGCGCACGGTCGCGCCGCCGATACCGCCACCGGCGCCGGTGACGAGGATGGTGCGGTCGGTGAGTTCGGTCATGGGAGGGCTCTTTCGCGGGTCCTGGAGGCAAGGACGACGGCGGTGTCGTCGCGGCCCATGATAACCACAGAATCACGCGGATGACTTCGGTGTCATGACGAATTGATCACGGGTGTTGACACCGGTGACATGGTGGGCTTACCGTAACCGGAGTTCGACCGGCGGCCATCCCCGCCGGACACGCTCCACAGACGCAGCGCTCCGACGTGCGGCGTCGCCCGGAAGGACCACACCGCCGTGACCCACACCCCGCCCACTGCCGCGACGCCCGCCGCCGCGACCCTGCGCCTCGACGATCTCGTCACCCGAGCGCGCCGGCTGGTCGACTCGGGCGAGCGTCGCGTTCTCGGGCTCACGGGCACCCCGGGCGCGGGCAAGTCCACCGTCAGCGACGCGTTGCTCGCCGCTCTCGGCGCCGACGCCGTTCTCGTCGGCATGGACGGCTTCCACCTCGCGAACGAGGAGCTCGTACGGCTCGGCCGCCGGGACCGGAAGGGCGCCCCCGACACATTCGACGTCGAGGGCTACATCGCTCTGCTCGATCGCATCCGCGCCGGCCGCGCGGTGTACGCCCCGCGCTTCGACCGCGACCTCGAGGAGTCGATCGGCTCCGCGGTCCTCGTCCCGGCCGACGTCCCGCTGGTCATCACCGAGGGCAACTACCTGCTGCACGACGCTCTCGGGTGGGATGCCGTGGCATCCCGTCTCGACGAGGCCTGGTTCCTCGACGTCGACGCCGACGCGCGCCGCGACCGCCTCGTGGCGCGCCGCCTCTCGCACGGCCACCCCCGGGAAGAGGCTGTCGCCTGGGTCCGCGACGTCGACGAAGCCAACGCCCTCATCGTCGAGCGGGGCCGCCACCGCGCCGATCTCGTCATCACCGTCACCGACGCTCCCAGCCGGATCGTCGGACATCACGAAGGAGCTTCCTCATGAGCACCACCACGACCACCCCGGTGCTGCAGGCGCGGGGCCTGTCGCGCCAGTTCGGATCCGTCCGCGCCCTCAACAACGTCGATTTCGAGGTCTACCCGGGCGAGGTCACCGCGCTCATCGGCGACAACGGCGCGGGCAAGTCCACGCTCGTGAAAGCGCTGTCGGGAAACCTCGCGGTCGACGAGGGCGAGATCCTCTTCGACGGCAAGCCGATCGACATGTCGAACCCGCAGGTCGCGTCGTCGCTCGGCATCGAGACCGTCTACCAGGACCTCGCCCTCGCCCCCCACCTCGACCCGGTGCAGAACATGTACCTGGGTCGGGAGATCCGTCGCCCCGGGCTGGCCGGTGCTCTCGGCTTCATGAAGACCAAGGACATGGCCAAGGCCTCGCGCGCCGCGTTCGACGAGCTGGGTGCCACGGTCCGCAGCCTGACCTCCCCCGTCGGCGAGATGTCGGGCGGACAGCGCCAGGCCATCGCGATCGCCCGCGCGGTGCACTGGGCCTCGCGCGTGGTCTTCCTCGACGAGCCGACCGCCGCGCTCGGCGTGCGTCAGACGAAGAACGTGCTCGAGACCATCCGCCGGGTACGTGACAAGGGCATCGCCGTGGTCTTCATCTCGCACTCGATGCCGCACGTGATCGACGTCTCCGACCGCATCCAGGTGCTGCGCCTGGGCACCCGCGTCGCCAACATCGACGCGAAAGACACCTCCATGGAAGAACTCGTCGGGCTCATGACCGGCGCCGTCACGAAGGACGACCAGAAGTGAGCACCACGACTCCCCCCACCGAGACCGTCGCGATCGGCACGTTCGACGACAACCAGAAGGTCAACCCGGTCCGCCGGATCCTGCGCACGCAGGCCTTCCAGATCCTCCTGGTGCTGCTGGCCATCATCATCGTCTTCAGCATCATCGCGCCCGAATCGTTCGCGCAGTGGACCAACTTCCGCCTCATCATCCAGAACGCCTCGATCCTCGCCGTCCTCGCCGTCGGCATGACCTACGTGATCATCACCGCGGGCATCGACCTGTCCGTGGGATCGGTCCTCGTGTTCTCCGGCGTCGTCTCGGCCATCGTCATGCGGGCGATGGGCGGAGAGGGCTGGGGCGTCGCGACCGTCGGCATCCTCATCGCGATCCTCAGCGGCGTCTGCTGGGGACTGCTGAACGGGTTCCTCATCGCCAAGGCCAAGATCCCGCCGCTCATCGTGACCCTGGGCTCGCTCGGCATGGCGCTGGGTCTCGCACAGATCCTCACGGGCGGCGTCGACATCCGCGACGTCCCCACCGTGCTCACCGTCTCGATCGGCTACGGCAACGTGTTCGGCAGTGTCCCGATCATCAGCGTCATCGCTCTCGTGGTCGTCGTGATCGGCGCGATCGTGCTGCACTTCACCCGATTCGGCCTCTACACGCTGGCCGTCGGCTCGAGCGAAATCGCTGCCCGTCGCGTCGGTGTCAAGGTCGACGCTCAGCTGATCAAGATCTACACGATCTCGGGTGCCCTGGCCGGGCTCGGCGGCATCCTGTCGCTCTCGCAGTTCTCGACGACAGCGATCGCCGGTCAGTCACAGACCAACCTCAACGTCATCGCCGCGGTCGTGATCGGCGGCACCTCGCTCTTCGGCGGGGTCGGCACGATCATGGGCACGGTCGTGGGCCTCTTCATCCCGGCGGTGCTGCAGAACGGCTTCGTCATCACCGGTGTCCAGCCCTTCTGGCAGCAGGTCGCGGTCGGCGCGGTGCTGATCGCCGCGGTCTACGTCGACCAGGTCCGCCGCTCGGCCGCCATGCGCGGCAACACCCAGAGCCTCTGGCGCAAGTTCGTCAGCGGAGGTCGGCGCGGCTGAGCCGCGGCGGCATCCCTTCCCCACCCACACAACACCCCACAACCCGAACCAAGAAACGGTGATCACAATGAAGTGGAACAGCAAGGCGACCGCACTGACGGTCTTCGGCATCGCAGCGACTCTGACCCTCGTGGGCTGTTCGGGCGGAGCCTCCTCCGGTGGAGCCTCGGCCGGCGCAGACGGCTACAAGATCGCGTTCGTGCAGGGCGTCGCCGGGGATGAGTTCTACATCTCCATGCAGTGCGGCATCGAAGCCGAAGCCAAGGCCGAAGGCGCCACCGTCACCACCCAGGGCCCCGAGAAGTTCGACCCGACCCTGCAAAAGCCGATCGTCGACGCCGTGGTCGCGTCCAAGCCCGACGCGCTCCTCATCGCACCCACCGACGTCTCCGCCATGCAGGCGCCCATCGCCGCGGCCGAAGCCGCCGGGATCAAGGTCGTCCTCGTCGACACGACCCTGGAAGACCCCTCCGGTGCCGTGTCGCAGATCTCCTCCGACAACGAAGGCGGCGGAGCCGCGGCGTTCGAGGCGATCCAGAAGGCCAACCCGAACGGCGGGAAGGTCCTCGTCGTCTCCACCGACCCGGGTGTGTCCACCACCGACGCCCGCGCGCAGGGCTTCGAAGACGCCGTCAAGAAGGACAGCAAGTTCTCCTCCGTCGGGGTGCAGTACTCGCACAACGAGCCCTCCACCGCCGCGGAGATCGTGACGGCGGCCCTGCAGAAGGACCCCGACATCGTCGGCATCTTCGCCGCCAACCTCTTCGCCGCCGAGGGCTCCGCCACCGGTGTCCAGCAGGCCGGCAAGCAGGGCGCCGTGACGATCGTCGGGTTCGACGCCGGTCCCGCCCAGGTCAAGGCCCTCGAAGCCGGCACCGTCCAGGCCCTCGTCGCCCAGGAGCCCGCCACCATCGGCGAAGACGGCGTCAAGCAGGCCATCGCCGCCCTGAAGGGCGAACCCACCGAGGAGAAGATCCAGACCGGATTCACCATCCTCACCAAGGACAACATCAACGGCGACGGCAAGGACGCGGTCTACAAGTCCAGCTGCTGATCAACCCCGGATGCCGGGACCCCGACGCACACGCCCAGGGTCCCGGCATCCACCCCCTCCCGCCCGGAGGCTTCGACAAGCTCAGCCACCGGACTCCCGCAACGCAAGCTCCCTGAGCCCGTCAACGGGACCGGACCCACCGCCCGGAGGCTTCGACAAGCTCAGCCACCCGACTCCCGCAACGAAGGTCCCTGAGCCTGTCGAAGGGACCGGACCCACCGCCCGGAGGCTTCGACAAGCTCAGCCACCCGGCTCCCGCAACGACCGAGCTCAGCCACCGGGCTCGCGCAACGCAAGGTCCCTGAGCCTGTCGAAGGGACCGGACCCACCCCTTCCACCCACACGGAGCCCCGCATGACCGACCTCACCGCCGCCGCCCTCCCCTCTCTCGCGGCGAACGTGTCCGTCCCGACGTACGACCGCTCGGCCGTGCGGTCGCGCATCGTGCACTTCGGCGTCGGCGGGTTCCACCGGGCGCACGAGGCGATGTACCTCGACCGCCTGCTCGAGGCGGGCCATACGGACTGGGGCCTGTGCGGCGTCGGGGTCCTCTCTTTCGACGCCGCCATGCGTGATGCCCTCTCCGCGCAGGACGACCTCTACACGCTCGTCACCACCGCTCCCGACGGCTCTTCCGCAGGCCGCGTCATCGGCTCCATCGTCGACTACCTCTTCGTCCCCGACGACCCCGAGGCCGTCGTCGCCAAGCTCGCCGACCCCGACACGGCGATCGTCTCGCTCACCATCACCGAGGGCGGCTACGGCATCGACGACGCCACCGGCACCTACGCGCCTCGCGACGAGGCGACGCTCGCCGACCTCGAAGGCGCTCTGCCCCCTCGCAGCGTCATGGGCCTGCTGACCGAGGGGCTGCGCCGACGGCGGGATGCCGGCATCCCGGCGTTCACGGTCATGTCGTGCGACAACATCCAAGGCAATGGTCACGTGGCCCGTGCGGCGCTTCTCGGCTTCGCCGAGCGCCGCGACCCCGAACTCGCACGCTGGATCGCGCGGAACGTCTCGTTCCCCAACTCGATGGTCGACCGCATCACCCCGGTCACCACGGACGAGACGCGGGCCGCGATCGCCGAGGAGTTCGGCATCCGGGACCGCTGGCCCGTCCGCGCGGAGTCGTTCGAGCAGTGGGTGCTCGAAGACGCGTTCCCGGCCGGCCGGCCTCCGTTCGACGAGGTCGGCGTGCAACTCGTCGACGACGTGGAGCCCTACGAGCTCATGAAGCTGCGGCTGCTCAACGCGTCGCACCAGGCGATGAGCTACCTCGGCATCCTGTCGGGGGCGCACTACGTGCACGAGGTGTGCACCGACGACCTGTTCGTGTCGTTCCTGCAGGGCTACATGCACGCAGAGGCCATCCCGACCCTGCGCCCCGTGCCGGGCATCGATCTCGACGCCTACTGCGATCAGCTCATCGCGCGTTTCAGCAGCGAGGCGATCCGCGACACGCTCGCGCGTCAGGTCGTCGACGGCTCCGACCGTCTGCCGAAGTTCCTGCTTCCGGTCGTCCGTGCGCAGCTCGACAGTGACGGACGTATCGACCACGCCGCCCTCGTGCTCGCGGGGTGGAGCGTGTTCCTCGAGGGTCGTACCGAGACCGGCGAAGAGACGCCCGCCGTCGACAGCCGCCTCGACGACCTGCGCGCCATCGTCGCCGACGACCCGATGGCGCTGCTCGACTACGCGCCCGTGTTCGGCGACCTGGGGCAGAACCCGCGCCTGCGCGAGGCCTATCGTGAGGCGCGCACGTCGCTGGCCACCCACGGCGCGCGGGGCGCGATCGCTCGGGTCATCGGCGCCTGAGGCTCGTCCCTCCCGCCGGAGCGCGACTGGTCGGGACGGCGCCGCGCGGCACCCGAGCGGGCCCTACTCCTGGCGACGCCACGCGGCACCCGAGCGTCCCTGGTCGGGGCGGCGCCGCGCGGCACCCGGTCGGGCCACCTCAGGGCGCTGCCACGCGGCATCCGAACGCCCCTCGTCTGGGCGGCGGCGCGCAGCACCCGGTCGCGCCACCTCAGGGCGCTGACACCCGGCATCCGAACGCCCCGGGTCGGGGCGACGCCAAGCCCGAGGGCCCGAGCGCACGGTTCGGGCACCGCGGACGCCCCGCCACGCACGACGAGCCGCCGTCAGAGGCCGCAGGACTCCCGCTCGACGAGCGACACGTCGATGACCGTGACCTCATCGAGGTCGACCCCGGGCTCGGGCTGCAGGCGCGCGAACACCCGCTCGGCGGCGAGCGCGCCGATGCGGCGGGGGTCCTGGTCGATCACGGTCACGGACGGCGTCAGGGTGTCGGCCATGGGGAAGTCGCCGAACCCGACGTAGGGCATCGGCCGGCCCCGCAGAACGTGGGCGAGCGCCATCGACGAGCGCGCGTTCGCCGAGAACAGGGCCGTGGGCGGGTCGTCGATTCCGCGGAGTCGTTCGAGGGCGGATGCCGCGGACTCGCGGTCCGAGACACCCGAGGCGACGAGGCGCTCGTCGACATCGACTCCGGCGTCGCGCAGCGCGCGGCGCCACCCCTCGACGCGCTTGGTCTCGGTGGAGAGGTGCACCATGTCGCCGATGTAGGCGATGCGACGGTGCCCGTGCGAGAGCAGGTGGGTCGTGGCGAGGTGAGCGCCGGCCTCATCGTCCTCGGTGAAGGTGTCGGTGTGCAGCCCGAAGGGAGCGCGGTCGACGAAGACGATCGGGGTGTGCCCCCGCCAGCGTTCGAGCCACGAGTGGTCGGTGCCGACCGGGGCGATCACGAGACCGGTCAGCTGGCGCCCGAGCAGAGACTCGAGGGCGGGACGCTCATCCGCGGGGTCGTCGCCGAGGCTCGTGACGAGGGTCGAGAGCCCGCGGTCGCGTGCGAGATCCTCGACGGCGCGCGCGATCGCGGCGAAGAACGGGTCGACCACGTCGGGGACGGCCACGCCGATCACCGAGGCGCGCCCGGCGCGGAAGGTGGTGGCGAGCGCGTTGGGGACGTAGTTGAGGTCGCGCATCGCCGCTTCGACGAGCGCGCGGGTGTCGGGGAGCACGTGCGGGTCTTCGTTGAAGACCCGCGACACGGTCTTGGTGCTGACCCCGGCGCGCAGGGCGACGTCGCGCATGGTCGTCACAGGGCACCTCCGGGGTCGGGTCGGGCGGCGGATCGGCCCCGCCACCCTATCGCCCGCCCGGCATCGAGCCGGTCCGGCACCGCGTGCACCCGCGGAGCGGCCGCACGATGCGGGGCGGGCGACGGGGTCATCAGCGACCGTCGACGGCGTCGGCGAGCTCGCGCAGACGCGGCAGGGCACGGCCCGAGAGGAGCTCCTCGCGACGGTCGGCGTCGATCGAGAGGCTGTCCTTCCACAGCGACCGGCCGGCCATCGCGCCGGAGGCGCCGTTGGCGACGGCCGTGCGCACCTGCTCGATGAAGGTCTCGTGGTCGACACCGGCCGACAGGACGGCCCACGGCACGCCCTGAGCTGCCTCGGTCACGCGTGCGCTCGCCTCGGCGGAACCGGGGTACTGCAGCTTCAGGATCTTCGCTCCGCACGCCACCGCGAGCGCGGCACCGTCGACGACGAGGTCGGCGAACTTCGCCTTGTACTCCTCGTCGCTCTCGTCGTCGAGCTGGTAGGTGAGCAGTTCGACGATCAGCAGCAGGCCCTCGGCCTCGCAGGCGGCGACCAGATCACGGATCTCCTGCGCGACGCGGGAGTCGGCATCCTGCTTGTCGGGCCGTGTGTACCAGAGCATCTTGGCGACGTCGGCGCCCTGCTCCCGGATCGAGTGCGGCGTGACCCCCGGGACGAAGCGCGTGTACTTGAGGCCCTCGACCGTCTCGGCACCCGAGGCATCGAGACCGACGACGAGGGCGGTGTCGCGGGCGAGCACGCCGTCGTCGACGATCTGCGGCAGCGCGACCTCGGGGTCGAGCAGGATCGCGGGGGCGTGGTTGGCGAGGTGGCGCACGAGGTCGGCCTTCACCTCGGCGAGTTCTTCGCGCGAGATGGCGTCGGAGCCGTTCGGAGCGTCCTTGATGGCGGCCTTCATGCCGTTGCGCTGGTCCGCGGCGACGATGAGCATGTGGCCGTCGGGGGTGCTGATCGACTGGAGCGCGCGGCGCTCGAGCGTGGTGAGTGCGTTCATGATCTCTCTTTTCTGGGGGTCTGTTCGCGCGTCCGGTCGGGATGAGCGCGGCGGGTGGGAAGTCAGGAGGGGACGGATGCCGAGACGAGGCGCCGCGCCATGTCGGCGGCTCCGTACGCGACGTCCTGCTCGCGGGTGGACAGGGACGGATTCGGGAGCACCTCGGCGCGGGCGCGCCGGACGCTGGCCATGCCCGCCCAGCCGCCGGTGAGGGTGGAGTGCGTGGCGGGGGCGACCTCGCGGTCCATGGCGGCGATGAGCTGGGCGATCTCGTCGTTGCTGTGCCGGAGCACGGCGCCGAAGATCTCGGCGGGGCTCGCCTCGGCGTGAAGGGTCAGACGCAGGACGCCGTCGTCGTTGCGGGCGCCGGTGACCTCGATCGCCCCGGCCGGCAGTTCCCCTTCATAGGAAAGGGCCATCACGGCGTCGTCGAGGGCGTCGCGACCCGCGCGATCGCTGATCCCGGCGGCGTGGAGAGCGCGGCGCAGCAGGAGCCCGGTCTTGACGCCCGCGACGAGCACGTGCTTGCCCGGCACGACGTGGCGCACCTCGTTGATGAGCGCGTCGGCGAGGCGCTGGCGTGCGGCGAAGCCCAGGGGCGCGTCGAGCACGCGCAGAAGGACCTCGGCGGTGCCGAGGGAGACGTGGTAGCCGTCGGCATCCAGGGTTCCGTTGGCCTGGGCGGCGACGAGGTGATCGTGGCCGGCGACAGCGAGGGCGGCACCCGCGACGCGGGGACCGAGAGCGTCGGATGCCACGCCCCAGGGCAGTCCGCCTCCGCGCAGCGGCGGCAACAGGTCGGCGTCGACCCCCAGCGCGTCGAGCATCGCGGGCCAGGCCGCACCGGAGTCCTGGTCGATGAGCCCGGTGCGTGAGGCGAGCGAGAGCTCGAGCGCCACGTCTCCCCCGAGGGCGGCGACGACGAACTCGGGGAGGTCGAGCCAACGCAGACCCTGGAGCGACGTGCCCTGGTCGCGCAGCCACGCGAGCTTGGCGACGCTCACCTGGGCGCCGAGGGGCAATCCCGTGCGTCCGGCGAACTCCTCGCGCACGACGGCGGGGAACGCGGCGATCTGCTCCCACCCGCGCGGGTCGAACCACGCGAAGCCCGGGCCGGCGGCGACGCCGTCCGCGTCGATCAGGATGCCGGTCTCGCCCATGCCCGCGACGGCGAGCGAGGTGAGCGGGTCGGCGGTCAGAGGCGCGAGCTCGGCGTCCACCAGATCGATCAGCGCGCGAACTGCGGCGAGCAGATCGCCCGCGTCGATGTCGGTGGTTCCGCCCTCGCCCACACGCCAGGGTGTGGGCACCTGGGCGGCGGCGAGCTCGGTTCCGGCGTCGTCGATGACGAGCATCTTGATGCCCGTGCTGCCGAGATCGATGCCCGCGTGGAGGCGCGAGGGGCCCGTCGCCATGTCACCGGTGTCTTGCATGCGCGGCCGTCCTTTCCGGAACTTCTTCGAGTCCCGGAATTTCGAGCATGACACCGGTGACTTGCTACGTCTATCGTGGAGGTATGCCGTCGCCGTGTCAACTTCCCGATCCGCTCGCCGTCGTCGTCGCCGGGACCGCCGGGAGCGGCAAGAGCACGCTCGGCCGCGCGATCGCCGAGCGGCTCCGGGCGCCCTTGATCGACCTCGACAGCGTCACGACGCCCCTGCTCGACGCCCTGCCTGCGGGGGTGCTCGGCGACCACTGGCTCACCTCGCCGCACGCCGCCGCGATCCGCGCCGGACGCTACGCCGCACTTCGCGCCACGGCGGCGGATGCACTGTCCACGGCCGGCCGCGTCGTGGTCGTCGCCCCCTTCACCGCGGAGCTCGCGGGCGGCGCTGAGTGGGAAGCGCTGCGCGCGGCTCTCGCCCCCGCCGAGCCGCACGTCATCCACGTCGACGGAGACCCCGCGGTGCTGGCATCCCGTCGCGCCTCCCGGGGAGCGTCCCGTGACGCGCACCGCCCCGAAACCGCGCCCGTCGCACCCGCGATCCCGGTGATCACCGTGGATGCGGAACTCTCGACCGCGCAGCAGCTGGCCCGGGTGCTCCCTGCGCTCGGGCTCCGCCGGCCGGTCGACACGAGCGCAGACATCTTTACCCGCGAGTTCGACGCCGTGCTCTTCGACCTCGACGGGACACTGGTCGACTCCACGGCATCCGTCGTCCGCTCCTGGCGCCGGTTCGCCGAGCACTTCGAGGTGTCGATGGAGGCCCTGCACGCCAATCACGGACAGCCCGCGCGCACGCTCGTGGGGCATCTGCTGCCCTCCGACCGGCACGCCGAGGCGATCGCGCACGTCACCGATCTCGAGGTGACGGATGCCGTGGGCCTGCGGCCGATCCGCGGCGCCGCGGAGTTCTTCGCCTCGGTGCCCGCCGAACGTCGAGCAATCGTGACGTCGGGGTCGGTGCCGATCGCGACGGCTCGCCTCGCTGCGGCCGGCTACGCGCAGCCCGCGGTGTTCGTCACGGTCGACGACGTCGTCAACGGCAAGCCGCACCCGGAGCCGTTCCTCACCGCCGCCGCCCGCCTCGGCGTCGACCCGTCACGCTGCCTCGTCGTCGAGGACGCCCCGGCCGGCATCGCCGCAGCACGGGCCGCGGGGTGCGCGGTGCTGGCGCTGACCGGCACCACGGCCGATGAGGAGCTGACCGCCGACCTCGTCGTGGACGGCCTGGATGCCGTGCGGCTCGAGGTCACGGCATCCGGGGCGCTGCGTCTGGCTCCGGCCCCGCCCCTCGTGTGACGACATCGAGCGCAACGGGAACGGCGCGGCTCTCACGTCGTCCGACTGAGCGATCCCGGATGCCAGGACTCGGGCCCTCGGCCTGACTCCCGGCATCCACCCCTCCTCCGTCCACCGATTGCCACGATCTGTCGCCTCCGGCACCCCCGAAGCGACGAACTGCGGCAACCCCCGTCGCGCGGAGAGTCCCCGCGTCCCGGGGTTCCGCCCGACGCGGTCGCCGGTGGGGATCAGCCGATCGGCGTCGGCATCCGTTCGACGTCGTAGCGGACGACGCTGGACTCCCCGGTGGTCTCATCGAGCAGCTCGACCTCCCAGCGGTCGGTGAACTGGTCGACGCCGGCGATCATCGGGATGGTGCCCGAGATGAGGGCGACACCCGCCTGCCGCTCACCGCGCTCGGCGAGCACGTCGAGCCAGTACTGCGGCGACAGCAGTTCGCCCACGCGGCCGTCCTGAATGAGGGTGCGCTCGGTACCCACCCAGGCTCGCAGGCGCAGATCGTCGGCGCGCCCGCCCAGCGACGACAGGCGCCATGCCCGACGCCCGAGCACGTCGGGACCGGCGTTCTTGCTCCACGCCACACCGTGCACCTCGAGGGCGCGGTCGGTGTGGTCGCAGGCCACGGTCAGCAGCACGTCGTCGGCCGCGGGACCCGCGATGACGATGCCCCACTCGGCCTCGCCCGAGGTGCGCTCGTGCTGAGCCTCGACCAGGTCGCCTTGCCGGGCGAGGTAGGACGACACCGGGTACAGCGACGGGATCGTCGTCGGCGCGGGCACCCCGAGCTCCGCGAGTTCGTCGATGTGGTGCCGCACGGCGGCCTGGTCACGACCGGCGTACCCGGCGTTGTACAGGTGCTGCACGTCGACGGTGACGAGGGTGTCCTCGCCGATGATCTCGAACTCCAGAATGCTCACGTCGCCTCTTCTCGGTGTTACGACGAGAGAAAATCTCGCCGTATCGGTTGCGTATACGTCGTGTATACAGCAAGTATGAGGGGAACGGAAACGCACCGACGCGGTTCGCCGACACCAGATGGGACCCTCATGACGAACGTTCGACACGGAGCGCTGCACGGCCGAGAGCACAAACGCTCACTCGCCAAGGCCTACACCGCCAGCCTCACCGGCACCGCTCTGGAGTGGTACGACTTCGCCGTCTACTCCGCGGCCGCGGCCGTCGTCTTTCCGGCGCTGTTCTTCCCCGAGAGCGACCCGCTGACGGGCGCCCTCCTGGCCTTCTCGACCTACGCGGTCGGCTACCTCTCGCGCCCCGTGGGCGGCATCGTCTTCGGCCGACTCGGCGACAAGATCGGCCGCAAGAAGGTGCTCGTGATCACGCTCATGCTCGTGGGCGTCGCCACCTTCCTCATCGGCGTGCTCCCCACCTACGACGCCGTCGGACCGCTCGCCGCGGTCATTCTCGTGCTGCTGCGCTTCGCGCAGGGCGTCGGCGTCGGCGGCGAGTGGGGCGGTGCCGTGCTGCTGTCGAGCGAGTTCGGCACACCGCGACGGCGGGGGTTCTGGGCCTCAGCCGCGCAGGTCGGACCGCCCGCGGGCAACCTGCTCGCCAACGGCGTTCTCGCGGCCCTGACACTCATGCTCACCGACGAGCAGTTCCTGGCGTGGGGTTGGCGCGTCGCGTTCCTGCTGTCGGCCGTGCTCGTCGCGTTCGGCCTGTGGATCCGCCTCGCACTCGAAGACACCCCGATCTTCCGCGCGATCGAGCAGTCCGGCGACCGCCCCGAAGCGCCCGTCCGAGACGTGTTCCGCCTCGAGGGCCGTGGCCTGCTCGCCGCCATCCTCTGCCGGCTCGCCCCCGACATCCTCTACGCGATGTTCACGGTGTTCACCCTCACCTACGGCCTGACACAGCTCGGCATGGACCGCTCGCAGGTGCTCACCGCCACCCTCATCGGCTCCGCGTTCCAGCTCGCCCTCATCCCGCTCGCCGGCTGGCTCAGCGACCTCGTCAACCGTCGCGTGCTGTACGCGATCGCGGCCGTCGCCGCGGCTGTCTGGCCGTTCGTCTTCTTCGTCATGATCGGCGGAGGGTCGCAACCTCTGTTCATCCTGGGTGTCGTGGTGGGCCTCGCGATCCACTCCTTCATGTACGGGCCCCAGGCCGCGTTCATCACGGAGCAGTTCAGCCCACGCCTGCGCTACACGGGCTCCTCGCTGGCGTACACGATCGCCGGCGTGTTCGGTGGAGCCCTCGCACCGGTGATCTTCACGGCACTGCTGAGCGCGACGGGCAGTTGGGTCGCTCCGGCGATCTACCTCGGGGTGGCTGCTGTGCTCACCGTGGTCGGCCTGCTGCTCGGGCGCAACCCCCAGCACGCCGAAGACGAGGAGTATCTCGACGTGCTCGCCTCGTCGCGCGTCGCGTCCTAGCGCGCCGGCGCCTGACCGGCGGACCGATGGGCCGCCGGTCAGGCGGGCCGCGGGGCAACTGGCCGCAGGTGGATGGTCCGCGGGTCGCGACAGGCCGTAGGCCAACGGGCCGCGGGTCTTCCGCCCCTGCCGGGGCGTGCGTCTTAGGAACCGGTCAGAATCGTGCGGAGGGTGATGTTCAGATGGTCGTCTATGGCTTTCTCGGCGGCGGCCTGATCCCCCGCGCGCAGGGCATCGACGATCGCGCCGTGCTCGTGCGTGACGGCCTGCCACCGCGACGGACCGATGCCGAGCGCGGCGATACCGACGCGCACCTGACGCTCGCGCAGCGCCGCATAGCTGCGCGAGAGCAGGGTGTTTCCCGCGGCATCCACGAGCGCCTGGTGGAATTGGCGGTCGAGCTCGATGCACGCCCGGGCCTGTTCGAACGAAAGGCGATCCAAGCCCTCGGTCACGGCCTCCTGCCGACGCATGATCTCGGCGAGCGCCTCGTGCGGAGACACGTGCTGCGACAGCGCCCGCTGCACCGCGAACCGTTCCATCAGGCCACGCATCTCCATCAGCTCAGCGGTCTCGCGCGGCGTCAGCGCCGCGACGCGCGCACCGCGCCGCGGTTCGAGGTCGACGAGCCCCTCCGAGGCCAGGATGAGCAGGGCTTCGCGCACCGGCGTGCGCGAGACGCCCACGGCGTCGGCGACATCCTGCTCATTGATGAAATCACCCTCGACCTCGGGGTCGGTCAACAGCACACGAAGGTGTCCGAGGGCACGGTCGCGGCCGGACCGCGGCTCAGCTGAAGGCATACATCAGGTATACAACACGGGGAGACCCGTCACGAAGGAGACACTCATGCGCATCGCCCTGGCCCAGGTCGTCGCCGGTTCCGATCCCGTCGAGAACCTCGACATCATCGCCCGCGAGACCGAGAGAGCGGCCGCCGACGGCGCCGACCTCGTCGTCTTTCCCGAGGCGGTGATGTGCCGATTCGCCGGCCCCGATCTCGCCGAACTCGCTCAACCGACCGACGGGGAGTGGGCCGGTGAGGTGCGCCGCATCGCCCGCGACGCGGGGGTCACCGTCGTCGTGGGGATGTTCACCCCGGCTGCGACCGCCGATCGCGTGCGCAACACCCTGCTGGTCACCGGCGGGGTCGAGGCGCGGTACGACAAGATCCACCTCTACGACGCGTTCGGATACCGAGAATCGGATGCCGTCGAACCCGGGGAGCACCCCGTCGTCTTCGATCTCGGCGACGTGCGCATCGGGGTGGCCACGTGCTACGACGTGCGCTTCCCCGAGCTGTTCCGCGCTCTCGCCGACGATGGCGCGCAGCTCGTGATCGTCTGCGCATCGTGGGGCTCGGGCCCCGGAAAGCGCGAGCACTGGGAACTGCTGACGCGCGCACGCGCCCTCGACACGACCAGCGTGGTGGTGGCGGTGGGCCAGGCCGACCCGCGCACGATCGGCCGCGACGACGGCGTCGGAGCACCGACCGGCATCGGCTACAGCGGTGTCATCGGAGCCGACGGCGCCGACGTCGTGCGTCTCGGCGACGCGCCCGACACCGTCGTCGTGGACCTCGCCGACGCGCTCGCCGCCGTTCCCGACACCCGGGCGAAGATCCCGGTCCTGGCCAACGGCCACCGCGTCTGACCCCCGTTCCTCCTACGGGGGTGAGGGCTCAGCCGCGGAACGTCAGCCGCGTGGTGGCGACGTCTTCGGCGAGCGAGCGGCTCACCCCCGTCACCGCGCCCAGGAACGCGTCGCGATGCAGGGACAACAGCGTCGTGTCGGTGAGGGCCGTGACGGTCGCGGAGCGCGGGGTGTCGTACAGCAGGGCGATCTCGCCGAAGAAGCTGCCCGCGTCCTGCGTGCGGAGCAGGCGCCCGTCCTGCGTCACCTCGACGCTGCCCGCCTCGATGACGAACAGCTCGTCGCCGTCGTCGCCCTGCGTGACGACCGCGGTTCCGGCCGGCACCTCGACGCGCACGAGCGAATGCGCCAGCGACTCCTGCGTCGCCGGCGTGAGCGAGGCGAACCACGGAATCCGCTGGAGCAGTCCCAGCGACTCCGGTGCCCGCAGGCGGCGGTCCATCTCCCGCATCCGCCGCAGGCTCAGCAGCGCCACAGCCGCCACGGGCACGGCGATCACGACGAGCGACCACCGCAGGCCCACGAGGTCGAGCAGTGGCACCATGGCGAGCGAGCCGAGGGCCTGCGTGGTGATGTAACAGGTGTCGAGGGCGCCGAACACTCGCGCCATCCGGTGCTCGGGCGTCATACGCTGCACGATGGTGTCGAGGTTGATGTCGACGACCGGGTTGGCCGCCCCCACGATCAGCAGCACCGCGATCACGATGCTCACGTGGGGCACGAGCGCGACGAGCAGCAACGGCACCGACCACAGCAGCACGCCGAGGGTCATGTCCCAGCCGAGCCGCTGCCGCGACGCGCGCGCGATCGCAACGAGCCCGCCGACGAGGGCGCCCACACCGAGAACGGCCTCGAGCAGCCCCACCCCCTCGGCGCCGGTGCCGACGATCTGCACAGCGATCACGACGAGCAGCACTTTGGCTGCACCGCCGAGGAAGGTCTGCGCGCACACCTGGCCGGTGACGACACGCAGATCACTGCTGCCGAACACCGTGCTGAAGCCCGCCGACAGCTCTCGCACGAAGCTCCCCGCCTCTTCATGTGCAGCGACGGCCACCGGATTGAGCCGCGAAGGGGGACGTATCAGCACGATGGCGACGACGGCGATCGTCAACGCCACGACGGTGACCCCGAAGACGACGGGCACGCTCGTGACGAAGAGCAGCAGACCGCCCAGGGCCGGTCCGATGAAGACGGCGAGACTCTCGAGGGTCCCGCTGGTGGCGTTCGCGGCGGCGAGCTCACGCGGATGCGCGGCGAGGGTCGGCATCCACGCGCGCTGCGCCGTGCGGAAGGGAGCCACGAGCACACCCGCCGCCCCCGCGAGGATGTACACCGGCCACGGACTGTCGACCTCGGCGACGAGGCAGACGGCGGCGGCGGCGATCACCGCGATCCGGATGCCGAGGGTGATCAGCAGCGTGGTCCGACGCGACAGACGGTCGCTCACCGCCGCGGCGAAGGGAGCGGTGATCGCGGCCGCGGCGAGACGGGCGGCCGTGAGGATCGCGACCGCCGTCGCTCCGCCCTCGCCGAAGGCCCACACCGTCACGGCTGTCGCGAAGGCGAGATCGCCGATCAGCGAGGTGAGCAGTGCGTACTGCATCCGTGCAAGGTTGCGGTTCGCGAATACCGACACGATCGACTCGCGGGTATCGCGGAGCACACCCAGGAGGCGGGCGGCGGGTCGGGCAGTCATCGCGTCACCTCGGCATCGGAGCCCGAGCGTCACCGCCGGGAAACTTTCCCGAATGCTATCGGCCGGCGGTCGCGTCCCTCACGCGGCCGGCGCTTCCGGCCCGGAGCACTCCCGCCCCTAGGCTGAGGGAGTTCGTTGACCGTCCGCTCGCAGAGGAGGCCGTGGGATGCGCTGTACGACGTGCCTCGAACCCGTGGCCGTCGGCGACCTGTTCTGCGCGCACTGCGGATCCTCCCTGGGCGAGTGCGGCGCCTGCGGGTCTCGACTGCCCGCCGGAGCACGCTTTTGCCCAGCTTGTGGGGCGAAAACCGCCGCGGAGGCCGCGGCCGCCGCCGATGGACCCGTTGCGCAACGCCGTGTCGCGTCCGTGCTGTTCTGCGACCTGGTCGGATTCACCACGTTGTCCGAGACACGCGACGCCGAAGACGTGCGGGAGCTTCTGAGCGAGTATTTCACCTCGGCCCGGACGATCATCGCTCGTTACGGTGGGACCGTAGAGAAGTTCATCGGTGACGCGGTGATGGCGGTCTGGGGTGTCCCCACCGCCCACGAGGACGACGCCGAGCGCGCCGTGCGTGCCGGTCTCAGCCTGACCGAGGCGGTCACGTTGCTCGGCGAGCGGGTGGACGTGCCCGGGCTTCGCGCGCGCGTCGGAATCACCACCGACGAGGTGGCCGTCACGGTCGGCGCGGTGGGCGAGGGAATGGTCGCCGGCGACCCCGTGAACACCGCCGCCCGGATACAGGCCCTCGCCCCTCCCGGGAACATCTGGTGCGACCGGACCACCGCCGACTTGATCGCGGCGACGATCGCGACGCGCGCGACGGGTCGCCACGCCCTGAAGGGACGCAAGGGCGGGATCGATCTGTTCGAGGTCGACGCGCCGCTGACCGGGGACGGCGGCGCCGCCCGTCGCAGCCTCGAGGTTCCCCTGGTCGGGCGGCGTCGCGACGTGGCGGTGCTGCGCGAGCTGCTCCACGCGGTCCAGGAGCAGCAGACCCCGCGCATCGCCGTCGTCAACGGACCGGCCGGGGTGGGCAAGTCACGCGTCCTGCGCGACATCGAGGACTATGTCGAAGGCCTCCCCTCCGATGTGCTGTGGCACCGCAGCCGGTGCCTCTCCTACGGAGACGGTGTCGCGTTCGCCGCCCTCACCTCGGCCGTCCGGGTGCGCATCGGCGCGACCGACGGGGACACTCCCGCCGAGGTGCACGACAAGCTGCGCGACGGGCTGCGCACGATCGTCGCCGACGACGGCGAGCGGCAGTGGATCCAGACGCACCTCCAACGGTTGCTCGGGGTCGGCCGACGCGGCGATGACGACGAGACCGACCTCGACGACGCCTTCGCCGCGTGGGCGCGGTGGTTCGAGCTGCTGTCGACGCATGGCCCCGATGCTCCGACGCCCATCGTGTGGATCATCGACGATGCGCATCACGCCGACGCAGGGCTCATGGCGTTCGTCGAACACCTCGTCAGCTCGGTGGCGTTTCCTGGGCTCGTGGTTCTGGTGGCGCGCCCCGAGCTGTTGGAGCGTTTTCCGCGGCTGGCGACCCATCAGCGCGCAACCGTCGTCAATCTCCCGTTGCTGACCGCCGCCGAGATCGAGCAGCTGCTCTCGCTGGTCGTCGAGGACCTTCCCGGAGAGGCGCGCGAAGCCTTGGTGCGCCGCGCCGAGGGCAACCCGCTCTTCGCCGTCGAGACGATCCGCGCCCTGCACGACCGTGCCTTGCTGGAGTCGAGCGGGGCCAAGTTTCCGCGGGCGCCGCTTCGCGTGAGCCACGGCGCCGACCTCGCGATCATCGAACGCATGAGCGCACCCGCCAGCCTGCAAGCGCTGATCGCGAGCAGACTCGATCTGCTCACGGCCGATCAGCGCCGGCTCGTCACGGCGGGGTCGGTGCTCGGGCAGGTCTTCACCCTGGCAGGTCTGCGCTCGCTCACCGGGTTCTCCGAGGCGCAGACGCAGCGCCTCGTCACCGAGCTCGCCGCCCGCGACGTCTTCGCCTGGGTCCGCGACCGTCTCTCCTCCGACGGCGGGCGCCTGTCCTTCCTGCAGCCGTCGGTGCGAGACGTCGCCTACGCGCAGCAGTCGCGTCGGGACCGCGCGGCGCTGCACCTCGCCGCCGTGGAACACCTGCGAGGTGTGAGCGACGCAAACGGAGAACTCGCGGCCGTCATCGCCCAGCACCTCCGCGATGCGCGGACGCTGCTTCCGCCCGACGACGCCCGGCGGGAATCGCTCACCGCGCAGCTGCTTTCGTGGTTGAGCGCCGCGCTTCAGGCTGCCGCCGACGTGGGCGGCGCCGACCAGGTGCTGGCCCTCGGCGCCGAGATCCTCGACCTCGGTTCCGATCCGGCGCTCGAGGTGTCGACCCGCCTCGCCATGGGCGAGGCTGCGATGGCGCAGTCGCGGTTTGCCGAGGTCGCCGACGTGCTCGGGCCGGTCATCACCGGCGCGAGCGATCCCGACGAGCGGGCTCGGGCGGCCGCGCTCGTCGCACGGGCGCACTCCCTCGACGGCGATACGGCACGTCAATGGCAGGTGCTCGAACCCTTCCTCAATGAGGAGAGCCTCGCACCGCTCCGGCCCGAGACGGCCGCGTCCATCGCGCTGCGGATGATGCTGTGGTTCGAGACGCACGCTGAGTGGACCGAGGCCCTGATTTGGCAGGACCGCATGGTGACGTTCGCCGAGCGCAGCGGTCAGCCCGCCGTCATGGCATCCGTCCTCAGCTACGTGGCACAGTCGAGCAGCTTGCGCGGCCACCGCGTGATCGCCCGTGAGCTGCGCCGACTCGCGGTCGACTACGCCCGCGATCATCACCTGACGGCGCAGCTGTCGTCGTGCCTGCTCGTCGCCCACGCGTTCGAACTCGAGGAAGACCTCGAGTCGGCGGTGCAGATCGGCCAGGAGGCGCTGACCGCGGCGATCGCGGCGGGACACGGGCCCACGAAGGAGCAGGCCGTCGCCAATCAGGCCCTGGCCCTGAGCACCCTCGCCCGGTGGGACGATCTCGACGCGCTCGTGGCGGCCCACCCGGTGATCGAGGACTGGATCGCCGAGATCACGATCCGCGTGCAGCGCGCACTGGCCGCCGATGCCCGAGGCGACCGGACCGCAGCGCTCGCCCTGCTCGACACTCCCCTGCGCGAGGACGCCGAGGGCCTCAGTCGCCTGTGGGTGCTCGCGCCCCGCGCCGTGCAGCTGTACCTGCAGGGTGACATCGATGCCGCCCTCGATCTCGCCGAGGAGCTGCTGTCCACCGCGTATCTGTATTGCCGGCTGGTCGACGAGTTCCCCCACCATCTCGGTATGGTCGGCCCCTGGTTCGTCGAGGCGGGCCAACGTGACCGCCTGCGCGATCTGATCCGCCCCGCGCTCGACGCGGAACCCGCCGAGCGCTCCCCCCTCCTGAACGCGTGCCTCACCCGCTTGTTCGAAACGGCGTGAGACGCGGGCGGGCGCCGCAGGGCGACGCCGCACCCGGGCCTCCCGCTCGCTACCGCGTCGCCCGCTCCAGCAACTCCAGCACGTGCACGTACGACTCCCCCGTGGCCTTGGTCATGCCGAGCTCGCACGTGCGGTTGCACGACGCGTGCGCGTCGGCGGCCCACCCCGCCACCTCGGCGGCCTCCGGGGCGGTCGCCGCTTCGGTCAGTTCCGGGTGCAGCATGCCGCGGTCGCCCGCGTAGGCGCAGCAGCCCCACGCGTCGGGCACGCGCACCTCCGAAGCCACGGCCTCCCCCACCGCGCGCAGCGCCGGGTCGATGCCCAGCTGCGTCGACGAACAGGTCGGATGCAGCGCCAGCAGATCGGCCACCGGCGTCGGCGCGAGACGCGGAAGAAGAACGGATGCCGCGAAGGCCACGGCATCCACGACCTCCACGCCCTCGTCGCGGAGGGTGGAGGCGAAGCCCTCCGTGCAGCTCGACGCGTCGCAGACGACCGGTAGGGCACCGTCGCGGGAGGCTTCACGCACCGCGGCGCGGACGCGCGCCGACATCGTCTCGTGCCCCTTCGCGTAGCCCTTCGACGACCAGGGCGTGCCGCAGCACAGCGCATCGATGCCGTCGGGTACCACCGCCGCGACACCCGCGCGCTCGAGCAGGCGCGTGAACGCCGCGGTCGCGCCGATGCCGTCGGCGGGGCCGAACATGCTGCCCACGCAGGCCGGGAGGAAGACCGCGATCGGCTCGACCCCCGAAGAACCGACGACGGACCCCAGCGCCTTTCGCGACGCCCCGCCTGCCGGCAGCTCCGCCGAGTACCGCGGCACGGTATCCGTTCCGAACACCGCGCGCGCGGCATCCGTCGCCGTCCTCACCACCGGCGTCGGCACCTTCGAGGCGACCGAGAGCGCCACGGACCCCGCCCGCGTCACCGCGCCCCATCCGGTCGCCGCCGCCGACCATCCGGCGGCGAGCACCGGGTTGGCGTCCTCGCGGCGGAAGCGCTTCATCAGCGTCCCGGTGTTGATCAGCACCGGGCACGCGGTCTGGCACATGCCGTCGACCGCGCACGTCTGCACGCCGTCGTAGTCGTAGTCGTCCTGCAGCTCGGCGGCGAGCGCCCCGTCGCCCCTCTCGCGGGCCGCCGTGGAAGCCCGCCGCACGACGATCCGCTGCCGCGGGGTGAGGGTCAGCGACCGGCTCGGACACACCGGCTCGCAGTACCCGCACTCCACGCAGCGGTCGACCTCGGGCTCGATCGACACGGGCGTCTTGAGATTCCGCAGGTGCGCGGTCGGGTCGTCGTCGATGATCACGCCCGGATTCAGGATGCCGCTCGGGTCGAGCAGACGCTTGAGCTCGACCATCACGTCGTACAGTTCGTCGCCGTACTGCCGACGCACATACGGGGCCATCGCGCGCCCCGTGCCGTGCTCGGCCTTGAGGTTGCCCCCGGCGTCGAGCACGAGGTCGACCATCGCGTCGGTGAAGCCCCCGAAGCGGCCGAGGGCTCTCGCGCCCTCGAATCGGTCGGTGAGCATGAAGTGGATGTTGCCGTCTTTGGCGTGGCCGAAGATGACGCTGTCGTCGTAGCCGAAGCGCGCGAAGAGTTCCTGCAGCCCCTTGCAGGTGTCGGCGAGACGCTCGACAGGCACGACCACGTCTTCGAGCAGCGCCGTGGTGGCCGAGGGCCGGGCGCCGGCGACCGAGGCGTAGAGGCCCTTGCGGAATTTCCACGCGGCGGCGCGGTCGGCTGCGTCGCTCGAGAAGACGGCGGGGTCGAGCAGCGGCTGCTCCCCCAGCACGCGAGCACCGGCTGCGGCGAGATCGCGCAGCGCGGAGGCATCGTCGGCGTGATACTCCACGAGCAGCGCCGCCTGCGTCGTCGCCTCGAAGCCGTGGATCGCGGCGGGCGTGCCGGCCAGACGCTGGCCGACGCGGAGGGACGTGGCATCCATCAGCTCTAGCGTCGCCGCGCCCGTCGCCACCAGCGCCGGAAGCGATCGGGTCGCCGCGTCGAGCGTGGGGAACACCGCGAGAGTGGTGGCGATCGCGGGGCGGATCGGCACCGTGCGGAACGTCGCCTCGGCGACGAACGCGAGGGTCCCCTCCGAGCCGACGACGAGGTGCGCCAGCAGGGCCGCCGGGGTGTCGAAGTCGAGGAAGGCGTTGAGTGCGTATCCCATCGTGTTCTTCATCGCGAACTGCCGCTCGATGAGAGCGACGCTCGCGGCGTCGGCCACGACGCGGGAGCGCAGACGCATGAGCCCTTCGACGAGGGCGGGTTCGCGGTCGCGCAGCAGCGCGTCGGCGTCGGGCGCCGCGGTGTCGACGACGGTTCCGGATGCCAGCACCAGCACGAGTCCGTCGAGGGTGCGGTACGAGTTCTCCACCGTCCCGCACGCCATCCCGCTGGAGTTGTTGGCAACGACGCCGCCGATCGTGCACGCGGCCTCGCTCGCCGGATCGGGGCCGAGGCGATGGCCGTGCCGCGCGAGCCGTGCATTGACCTGACGCACCGTGGCGCCGGGCTGCGACCGCACGCGGCGGCCGCCGTCGAGCACGTCGATACGGCCGAACCCCTGCCGCACGTCGACGAGCAGCCCCGCGCCCGAGGACTGGCCCGACAGGCTCGTGCCGCCCGAGCGGAACGTCACCGGGGTCCGCGAACCCGTGGCTGCGCGCAGGATCGCGCCGACCTCGGCCGCGTCGGCGGCGACGACCACGGCCTCGGGGGTCAGCAGGTAGTGCGAGGCGTCGTTGGCGTAGGCGACGCGGTCGATCGCGCGCGTGCGGATGCGCGAGACGTCGGCGACGGCCGCGGTGACCTCGGGGGTGACGGTGCTCATGCGGTCGCTCCGGCGGTGGACGTGCCCGCGGAGGCCGAAAGTTCCCCCTCCGGAGTGAGCACACGCGCGAGATCCGGCTCGGTCTCGACGAGGGCCCGGATGCCGAGCGGCGGCCCCGCGACGACGGTCGAGGCGTGCGCGACCGCGTGCGCCCCCCACTCCGCGGCGCTCGCGGCCGCGACAGCGAGCGGGTCGGCACCCGCGGCGGACGCCGCCGGTGCACGCGTGAGGCCGAGCAGGAAGCCCGCGAGGGCGGCGTCGCCCGCACCGGCGGTGTTGGCGACGTAGGGGGCGTCGGCGCGCGCGAACACCGCGCGGTCCGCGGTCACGGCGAGCAGGCCATCGGCGCCCATGCTCGCGAGCACCGTCACCACACCACGCGCGACGATCTCTCGCGCCGCCATCACGACGTCGCCGAGGGTCGCGAGCGGACGCCCCACCGCCGCGGCGAGTTCGTCGACGTTCGGCGTGAGCAGGTCGATGCCGGCCGGGTCGGCTAGGAGCGCGTCGAGGGCCGCACCGCTCGTGTCGACGGCGACCCGGGCGCCGAGTTCGCGCGCGACCGCCCGCACGACCCCGAGGTCGACGAGTGAACCCGTCCCCGCGAGCTCTGGCACGCTCCCCGAGATCACGAGCCACGGCTCGGTGCGCGCCGCCAGTTCCGCGCGGAGCGTCTCGATCGTGGCCTCCCACGCCTCGGGCGACAGGGGCGGAGTGGGGGCATTGACCTTCGTCGTGGCCCCCTCGGCATCGATGACCGAGGTGTTCACGCGCGTCGCGCCCGGCACCTCGACGATCCGCAGCAGAGGAGCCGTGAGCCCGCATCGGGCGAAGCGCACGTCGTCGGCGCCGAGCACGACCACGGCGGCGGTGTCGGCTCCCCCGGCGGCGAGGGCGGCCGAGACGTTGACGCCCTTCCCGCTCACCTCGCGCGTGTAGCTCTCGGCGCGGGTGAAGGTCCCTCGGCGTAGGGCGGTGACGCGATACGTGGCGTCGATCGCCCCGGCGGCGGTGAGCGTGACGATGCCGGTCATGCGTCCACCCCGGTCGCGACGTTCCGGGTGATCACGTTCCCCGTGATGACGTTCCCCGTGATGACGTCGAGGAAGCGATGCACCTCCTCGGCGACCGCCGCCCGTCCCGGAGCGAGCCAGCGGCGGGGGTCGATGGCATCCGGGTCCCGCTCCAGCTCGTCGCGGACGGCCGCGGTCAGCACCGTACTGAGGTGCGTGCCGATGTTGATCTTGCGCATTCCGGCGCGCACAGCGCCATCGATCCCGGCGTCGGCGACCCCGCTCGATCCGTGCAGCACGAGAGGCACGGACAGGGCTTCGGCGAGCTCGGTGATGAGCCGCTCGTCGAGTCGCGCGCTGCGCTCGCGCATGGCGTGCTCGCTGCCGACAGCGACGGCCAGGGCATCGACGCCGGTGGCGGCGACGAAGTGGACGGCCTCGGCGACATCGGTGCGCACCCCCGGAGCGTGCGCGCCCTTGCCGCCGATCTCGCCCAGCTCGGCCTCGACCCAGGCGCCGACGGCGTGCACACGGGCGGCGACCTCCGCGGTGCGCTCGAGGTTCTCGGCATCCGACAGATGGGCGGCGTCGAACATCACCGAGCGGATACCGACGGCCAACGCCTCGTCGACGAGCGGCTCGTCAGTGGCATGGTCGAGGTGCACCACGACGTCGACGCGGGCGCTCTCGGCCAGGCGCAGGGCCGCGGAGGCGGCCGGGGCCAGCCCGCCGTGGAACGCGATGGCGTTCTGCGACAGCTGCAGGATCACGCCCGTCCGCGCGGCCTCGGCCCCGGCGACGATCGCCTCGGCGACCTCGAGGGTGATGAAGTTGAAGGCCCCGACCGCGCGGTGCGCGGCGAGCAGTTCGGGCATATCGGCCAGCGGCACGGCGGCGTCTCTCTCGTTGGAGGTGGTACGAGCCCGGTGGCTGAGCTCGGTCGTTGCGGGAGCCGGGTGGCTGAGCTTGTCGAAGCCTCCGGGCGGTGGGTCCGGTCCCTTCGACAGGCTCAGGGACCTTCGTTGCGGGAGTCCGGTGGCTGAGCTTGTCGAAGCCTCCGGGCGGGAGGGGGTGGATGCCGGGACCCTGGGCGTGTGCGTCGGGGTCCCGGCATCCGGGGTCGATCAGCAGCTGGACTTGTAGACCGCGTCCTTGCCGTCGCCGTTGATGTTGTCCTTCGTGAGGATGGTGAATCCGGTCTGGATCTTCTCCTCGGTGGGTTCGCCCTTGAGGGCGGCGATGGCCTGCTTGACGCCGTCTTCGCCGATGGTGGCGGGTTCTTGGGCGACGAGGGCTTGGACGGTTCCGGCTTCGAGGGCCTTGACCTGGGCGGGGCCCGCGTCGAAACCGACGATGGTGACCTGGCCCTGCTTGCCGGCCTGCTGGACACCGGTGGCGGAGCCTTCGGCGGCGAAGAGGTTGGCGGCGAAGATGCCGACGATGTCGGGGTCCTTCTGCAGCGCGGCGGTGACGATCTCGGCGGCGGTGGAGGGCTCGTTGTGGGAGTACTGCACCCCGACCGAGGTGAACTTGGAGTCCTTCTTCACGGCGTCTTCGAAGCCCTGCGCGCGGGCGTCGGTGGTGGAGACACCGGGGTCGGTGGAGACGACGAGGACCTTGCCGCCGTTGGGGTTGGCCTTCTGGATCGCCTCGAACGCCGCGGCGCCACCGCCTTCGTTGTCGCTGGAGATCTGCGACACCGCACCCGACGGGTCCTCGAGGGTGGTGTCGACGAGGACGACCTTGATCCCGGCGGCCTCGGCCGCGGCGATCGGGGCCTGCATCGCCGACACGTCGGTCGGCGCGATGAGGAGCGCGTCGGGCTTGGACGCCACGACGGCGTCGACGATCGGCTTTTGGAGGGTGGGGTCGAACTTCTCGGGGCCCTGGGTGGTGACGGTGGCGCCTTCGGCCTTGGCTTCGGCTTCGATGCCGCACTGCATGGAGATGTAGAACTCATCCCCGGCGACGCCCTGCACGAACGCGATCTTGTAGCCGCCGTCGGAGCCGCCCGAGGCGGATCCCGACGAGGAGCCGCCGGAGCACCCGGCGAGGACGAGGGTGGCTGCGG
The DNA here is from genome assembly GCF_030818255.1 of Microbacterium sp. SORGH_AS_0969. Lineage (NCBI taxonomy): Bacteria > Bacillati > Actinomycetota > Actinomycetes > Micrococcales > Microbacteriaceae > Microbacterium > Microbacterium sp. SORGH_AS_0969. The sequence continues at coordinate 1,992,425 of NZ_JAUTAG010000001.1, read as the reverse complement.
CGCCGAGGGTGGCGACCGCGAGAACCTGCTTGTTCCACTGCATTGTGATTGACCGTTCTCTCTTGATGTGATTCCGGATGCCGGGACTCAGCCGCGGCGTCCTCCGCTGACGAACTTGCGCCAGAGGCTTTGGGTGTTGCCGCGGGTCGCGGCGGTACGACGGACTTGGTCGACGTACACGGCGGTGATCAGCACCGCGCCGACGGCGACCTGCTGCCAGAACGGCTGCACGCCGGTGATGACGAAGCCGTTCTGCAGAACGGCGGGGATGAACAGGCCCACCACGGTGCCGAAGATCGTGCCGACCCCGCCGAAGAGCGAGGTCCCGCCGATCACGACGGCCGCGATGACGTTCAGGTTGGTCTGCGACTGCCCCGCGATCGCGGTCGTCGAGAATTGCGACAGGGCCAGGATGCCGGCGAGTCCCCGCGAGCGCCCCCGAGAGGGTGTAGACCGAGATGAGGTGGCGGTCGACCTTCACGCCCACGCGGCGCGCGGCGAGCTCGCTCGAGCCGACGGCGTAGGTGTACAGCCCGAAACGGGTGAAGTGGAGCACCACCGCGCCGATCACGACCACCACGAGGGCGATGACGCTGATGATCGGCAGCGACCCGAAGACGTTTCCGTAGCCGATCGACACCGTCAGCACGGTCGGCACATCGCGGATGTCGACGCCGCCGGTGAGGATCTGCGCGAGACCGAGCGCCATACCGAGCGAGCCGAGGGTGACGATGAGCGGCGGGATCTTCGCCTTCGCGATGAGGAAGCCGTTCAGCAGCCCCCAGCACACGCCGCTGAGGATCGACACGAGGATGCCGATGGTGGCCACGCCCCAGCCCTCGCCGCCGAGCGCCCTCATCGTCAGGGCCGAGACGACGCCCGAGAACACCAGGACCGAGCCGATCGAGAGGTCGATGCCCGAGGTGATGATGATGTACGTCATGCCGACGCCGAGCACCGCGAGGATCGAGGCGTTCTGGATGATCAAGCGGAAGTTCGACCACTGCGCGAACGAGTCCGGAGCGAGCGCGCTGAAGATCAGCACGATGACGATGAGGATGAGCAGGATCTGGAAGGCCTGCGCCTTCAACAGTCCCCTGAAGAAGTTGGGTTTGGTGTCCTCGAACGTGCCGATCGCGACGGTCTCGGTGGGGGGAGTCGTGGTGCTCACTTCTGGTCGTCCTTCGTGACGGCGCCGGTCATGAGCCCGACGAGTTCTTCCATGGAGGTGTCTTTCGCGTTGATGTTCGCGACGCGGGTGCCCAGGCGCAGGACCTGGATGCGGTCGGAGACGTCGATGACGTGCGGCATCGAGTGCGAGATGAAGACCACGGCGATGCCCTTGTCACGTACCCGGCGGATGGTCTCGAGGACGTTCTTGGTCTGGCGCACCCCGAGGGCTGCGGTGGGCTCGTCGAGGAACACGACGCGAGAGGCCCAGTGCACGGCGCGGGCGATCGCGATCGCCTGCCGCTGACCGCCGGACATCTCGCCGACGGGGGAGGTGAGGCTGCGGACCGTGGCGCCGAGCTCGTCGAACGCGGCGCGTGAGGCCTTGGCCATGTCCTTGGTCTTCATGAAGCCGAGAGCACCGGCCAGCCCGGGGCGGCGGATCTCGCGACCGAGGTACATGTTCTGCACCGGGTCGAGGTGCGGGGCCAGCGCCAGGTCCTGGTAGACGGTCTCGATGCCGAGCGAGGACGCGACCTGCGGATTGGTCATGTCGATCGGCTTGCCGTCGAAGAGGATCTCGCCCTCGTCGACCGCGAGGTTCCCGGACAGCGCCTTCACGAGAGTGGACTTTCCGGCGCCGTTGTCGCCGATCAACGCGGTCACCTCGCCCGGGTAGACCTCGAAATCGACGTTGTTGAGGGCGCGGACGGATCCGAACTGGCGCGACAGGCCCCGCGCCTGCAGCACCGGGACGCTCGTGCTGACTGACGACATCGTCAGCTCCTTTCAGGAGTGAGGAGGGCGGAAGAGAGGAACGTCGCAGCGACGTCCTCGAAAGAAGCGGCGGACACGGCGAAAGCGGCAAACAGCGCCGCCCCGTAGGCGGTGCCCTCATCGTGAGTCGAGACGGTGACCTCGGGCAGGAGCGCCGAGCGGGAGCGGACGACGGATGCCATCGACGACCACCCGCCGGTCAGCACGGTCGAGGTCGGCGGCTCGACCTCGCGGTCCATCACCGCCGTGTACTCGGCGAGCATGTCGTTGCCGTGGCGCAGGGCGGCGGCGAACAGCTCCGCGGGGCTGAGCCCGTCGCTCTGCGCGACGATTTTCAGCACGCCGTCGTCGTTGCGCGCACCCGAGACCGCGAGACCGGCGTCCGACACCGTTCCGAGCGCGGGGAGCGCCATGGTCTCGTCGTCGATGCGCGCCCGGCCCACGGCATCCGTGATCCCGAGCAGTTGGAGCACGCGGCGCATGAGCAGGCCCGACTTCGTGCCCGCCAGGAGCACGTACTTGCTGGGGATGACGTGCCGCACACAGTTGATGCCCGCGTGGGCGAGCCGCTCGCGCGCGGCGAAGGGAAGGGTGTCGTCGAGCACGCGCACGAGGGCCTCGGCGGTGCCCATCGAGTCGTAGAGCTGGCCCGTGTGGGTCGCGCCGACCGCGACGGCCGAGACGAGGTGGTCGTGGCCGGCGATGGTGAGCGCGGCCCCGCGGAACCCGGCGGGCATCCCGGGGTCGCTCAGCGTGCCGACGGCCTCCCCCGCGCTGACGAGCTTCCCGAGGATCGACGCGTCCACGCCGAGCACGTCGAGCGCCGCCCGCCAGGGGGTGCTGTCGTCCTGATCGATGAGCCCCGTGCGTGAGACGAGCGAGTACTCCGCGACCCGCGGTCCGCCGAGCGCGTGCACGACGTACTCGGGGACGTTGAGGAACGTCGTTCCGACGAGGGCGATTCCGTTGTCGCGCAGGTGGAGCAGCTTGGCGATGGATGCCAGGGGCCCGACCGGCAGACCCGTTCGGCCCGGGAACTCCGCGCGGAAGGCGTCGGGGGTCGCCATGATCTGCGCGGCCCCCCGCGGGTCGAACCAGGCCATGATCGGCGCGAGCGCCGTGCCCTCGGCATCCAGGAGCACGCCGGCCTCGGCCATGCCCGAGACGCCGAGCGCGACGATGCGGTATCCCTCGTCGAGGCGGGCGTCGGCCTCGGCGGCGAGCTCGTGCACGACGGAGATCGCCTGCGCGGCGGTCATCTCGGCCCGGCCGTGGTCGAGGTTCGTCCACGGCGAGCGCCGGCTCACGACGAGCACCTGATGCCCCTCGGGGGTGGCCACCAGCAGCTTGGTGCTGGTGGAGCCCATGTCGATTCCGACGACGTAGTCGCTCATCGCACGTCACCCCCGCGGAGCGTGCCGGGCCACCCGGCACCGGGGGCGGCGACGAGGATCTCGGCGGCACCGGTCAGACGCCAGGCGCCGAACGCGTGGGGCACGGCGTAGACCTGGCCGCGCTCGACATCGATCGACCCCGAGTCGGACACCAGCGCACCGGAGCCCTCGCGCACCAGCACCACAGCGAAGCCGGCCTCGCGCGCAGCGGTGTCTCCCGCGGCGTCGAACAGGCGGAAGTACGGGTCGGCCACCGCGGGCAGCAGCGAGCGGAAGTCCGTCCCCGCCGGGGTCTCACCGACGGTGCTGATCAGGGCGTCGAGGGCCTCGGCATCCATCTTCGCGGTCGACACCGACGGCATCACGGCGTCGAAGCCGAGATCGAGATGCGACTCGTCGCGCGTCGACGTCGTGATCGACCACTCGAGCAGGATCGAGAAGTCGGTCGGCTCCTGCACCTCGGCGACGAAGATCCCGCCGTCGATCGCGTGCACGGTGCCCGCGGGCACGAGCACGCCCATGCCGGGGCGGACGACCACGCGGTTCATGCGCGACAGCATCCACTCGCTGTCCTGCGCATCGCGGCGGCGGTCGAGCTCGTCGCGGTCGACGTCCTGGTTCCAGCCGACGTGCACGGCGCAGTCCTCTTGGGTCTCGAGCACGTACCAGGCCTCGGTCTTGCCGTACGGGCAGTCGAGGTGGGCGCTCGCGAATCCGCGGTCGGGGTGCACGTGCACGGGGAGGCGCTGACGCGCGTCGAGGAGCTTGACCAGGATGCCCAGGTCCGCGGCATCCCGTCCCGCACGAGCCCCCACCCACGCGGCGCGATCGCCGGCCACGAGGTCGCGCAAGAAGTCACCGTCGTCGGTCACGGCGAGACCGATCTCGTCGCAGCCGAAGCGCGACACGGTCGAGCCGAGCCACTCCTCGGGCTGACGGTCGGTCTCGGGCACGATCCCGCGCAGCGCCGCGATGCGGTCGCCGCCGAGGTAGAAGTGCTGCACGGGGTTGGGGGGCAGCAGGACGGGCTTCATCGGGCGGCCCCGATCGGCTCAGGGGCGGCCGCGGCGGTCGCTCGTTCGTAGTGCGTCATGGCTGTCCAGACATCGTTGTCTTGCTCGAAGGAGGTCTTCTCGCGACCTCGCGGGATTGAGCATGGGCGTCCGGGACAACGTTGTCAAGTCACAATTCGGTACTCATGACACCGATGTCCAGCCCCAGCTTCCACGACTGCCCCTCCGGCAGCGGGCGCAGCAGCCCACGCTCACGCGCATCCTGACGCCCGAGGATGGTCGCCGCCGTCGCCGGCTCGACGCCGAGCACGACACCGTCGCGCTGCGCGACGCGCCACTGGAACAACCCCGGCAGCGCCGCGGTGTCGAACGAGACCCGGATGCCGAGCCCCGACGGCGCGTGCACCTCGGCACTCACCCGGGTTCCGACCGGAAGCTCGTGCGCGAACACCTGCTCGGGATACGTGTCGGCGGGCGCGGGGAACCGCGCCCAGGTCGCCAGGCCGGCCTCGGCGTCGGCGTCGCGCGGCACGACGCGCTCCGCCGGGGAGCGCAGCAGCGTCCCCTCCTGGATCAGCGGCCGCCCGAGGTTCACGTGGTACAGCACCATGGGCTCGACGGCGCGCGCGCCGCGATTGACGATCTCGTCGCGAAGTTCGATGCGCGCCTCGCCCCGCGGCACGCGGATGCTTCGGCGCAGCTCGAGGTGCGCGCCGAGCACGGTCGCCTCGACGATCGTCGCCTCCACGACGACGGCGTCGACCTGCACCTCCGCTCGGGTCACCATCGCGGCGAGCGTCGTGTACCGCCCGTGCTGCGGATGCTCGCCCTCGTCATCGCGCGAGGACGGCCCGAACGACAGCAGCCCGCACGTCGTGACGAGCCCGCCGCCGAACGTCGCCCCGAACGCCCCGCCGCTCGGGCGGGGCCACCCCGTGGGCGAGACCCAGGCCAACGGCACCCCGCGGTGCCGCACCTGCCCGAGATCGAGGCCTCGGTCGGGAAGGAGCTCGATGTCGAGGTCGCCCGCGATGACGCGCAGACGCCGGGTTCCGGCATCCGGTCCGTCGGTGCGGATCGAGGCCTCGATGGCCGCCTCCGTCCCGCGGCCTCGCTGGCCTTCTCGCCCCGTCGAGATCATCTCGTCGTCCTGCTCGCCCATGAGCTCCGCCTTCCTCGCCGTGTGCGGTCACACGGTAGCAGTCGTTGACAACGTTGTCTCGAGACCGCATACTGACCGTCGAGCGCAGAGCCGCGCCCCGACACGACGCTTCGGAGACCCACACCCCATGTCGAAACCCCGCCTCAACCGCCTCTTCAACGCGCGCTCCGGGCGCGCTCTCGACGTCGCCGTCGACCACGGCGCGTTCCACGAGCCCTCGTTCCTGACCGGCATCGAAGACATGGCCAAGACCGTCGCGACCCTCGTCGACGCCGGGCCCGACGCCGTGCAGCTCACTCTCGGCCAGGCGCCGCTGCTGCAGTCCGTCCCCGGCAAGCAGAAGCCCGGCCTGGTGCTGCGCACCGACATCGCCAACGTCTACGGCGACCCGCTCGAGTCGCCGCTGCACAGCGTCCTCGTTCCGGATGCCATCCAGGTCGCCGTCCGCTTGGACGCGGTAGCGGTCTGCGTGAACCTGCTCGATCTGCCCGGCGAGCCGCAGATCCGCGAGCAGTGCATCCGGTCGATCCTGGCCTTGCGCGCCGACGCGGAGCGGTACGGGATGCCGCTGATGATCGAACCGCTGGTCATGCAGACCAAACCCGGCACCGGCGGATACGGCGTCGACGGCGACACCGCCAAGATCGTCACCCTCGTGCGACAGGCCCGCGAGCTCGGCGCCGACCTCATCAAGGCCGACCCGACCGACGACATCACCGACTACCACAAGGTCATCCAGGCGGCCGGCGACACCCCCGTGCTCGTGCGCGGCGGCGGACGCGTCGACGACCGCACGCTCCTCGAGCGGACGAAGGCCGTCCTCGAACAGGGCGCCCGCGGCATCGTCTACGGCCGCAACGTCATCCAGCACGACGACCCCGCCGGCATCACCGCGGCGCTCATGGCGGTCGTGCACGACGATGCCTCTGTCGACGAGGCCCTGACCCTGATCGGTGGTGCCGCATGACCGGCAAGAAGGTCGGAATCGGCATCATCGGCGGCGGCCTCATGGGCCGCGAGATCGCCGCGGCCCTGCGCCGCTGGCCCGCGCTGATCGACCACCCCGCCGAGCCCGAGCTCGTGGCCGTCTGCGACATCAACCCCGCCGCTCTCGAGTTCTTCGAGCGCATCGACACGGTGCAGCTGACCACGACCGACCATCACGAGCTCCTCGCCGACCCGCGCGTCGACGTCGTCTACATCGCCGTGCGCCACGATCTGCACGAGCGGCTCTACGTCGACACCGTCCGCGCCGGCAAGGCCCTGCTCGCCGAGAAGCCCTTCGGCATCGACCGCGCCGCCGCCGACGCGGTCGTCGCCGCCATCGACGAGACGCCCGAGTCGTTCGTCCGCGTCTCGAGCGAGATGCCGTTCTTCCCCGGCGCGCAGTGGGCCGTCGACTACGTGCGTTCGGGTGCCCTCGGCCGCATCGTCGAGGCGAAGTGCACCTTCCTTCACGCCAGCGACATCGACGTGAACAAGCCGCTGAACTGGAAGCGGCAGAAGCAGTTCTGCGGTGAGGCCGGGGTGCTCAACGACCTCGGCATGCACACCTGGCACGTGCCGCTGCGCCTGGGCTGGACGCCCGAGAAGGTCGTCGGCATCCTGCAGGACATCGTCACCGAGCGCCCGGGCCCCGACGGCACGCCGCAGCCGTGCGACACGTGGGACAACGCCGTGATCCACTCGTGGGCCCGGCACGACGGCGCCCCGTTCCCCCTCACGACCGAGACCAAGCGCATCGCGCCGGGGCAGAAGAACACGTGGGAGTTCGAGGCCATCGGCATGGACGGCGGCGTGCGCTTCAGCACGAAGAACCCCAAGCAGGTCGAGGTGTTCGCCTTCATCGACGTGCCGGGCGTCGGCCGCGAGCAGAGCTGGCAGAAGGTCGACGCGGGCAGCCAGTCGGTGTGGCCGACGGTGACGGGTCCGAACTTCGAGTCCGGATTCTCGGATGCCATCCTGCAGATGTGGGCGGCCTTCCTCGCCGAGTACGTGGGTGAGCTGGGCGACGGCTTCGGCTGCGTCCGCCCCGAGGAGGCGGCGCTCACCCACCGCTTGTTCGCCGCGGCCATCGCCTCGCACGAGACCGGGACGTTCGTCGCGCCCGAGCACTGATCCACCCGCCCGGGCGCGCCGCCTGCTCGCGGCGCGCCCGGGTTCCGCGCCCGGAGCGGCGAGCGCCGGATGCCGCCCCGCGGCTCCCTAAGCTCGGAGGACGCCGCCCGACGGCACCCCGAGGAGACGCATGCGCAAATCCGGCCGCCCCACGATGATCGACGTCGCCGCCGAGGCCGGCGTGAGCCTGAAGACGGTCTCGCGCGTGGTCAACGGCGAGCCCCACGTCGACCCCGCGCTGACCGAGCGCGTGAACGCCGCCGTCACCCGCCTCGGCTACCACCGCAACGCCCTGGCCGCGAACCTGCGGTCGGGCAGCCGCGACACGATCGGCTTCATCGCCGCCGACCTGTCGAACACCTTCTACATGGCGGTCGCCGCCGCCGTGTCGTCGATCGCGGCACGCCAGCGCATGCACGTGGTCATGGCATCCAGCGAAGAAGACGCCGACATCGAACGCGCCCTCGCCCTCGACATGTGCCAGCGCCAGGTCGGCGGGCTGATCGTGGTGCCCACCGCCGCCGACCACTCCTACCTCGCGCGGGAGGTCGAGTTGGGCACCCCGGTGGTCTTCCTCGACCGCCCAGGTAGCGGCATCCCCGCGGACGCGATCCTGCTCGACAACCGCGGCGGAGCCCGGTCCGCCGTCGCGGAGCTGCTCGCCGAGGGGCATCGGCGCATCGCCGTGCTGCAGGACTCGCTCGGGATCTACACGATGGCCGAGCGCTGGGAGGGGGTGCGCGACGCCTTCGCGGCCGCGGGTCATACGCCCGATCCCGCGCTCGTGGTCGAGAACCTGCACACGCCGACCGCCGCACGCGACGCGATGGAGCGCCTCCTCGCCGCCGACGACCCGCCCACCGCGGTGTTCTGCGCCAACAACCGCGCCACGATCGGCGCGCTGGAGTCGATCCTGCCGCGCGGAGCCGACGTCGCCATCGCGGGATTCGACGATTTCGAGCTCTCCCGGCTGCTGCCCCGACGCATCCGCATCGTCGACTACGACATCGCCGACCTCGGCACGCGTGCGGCGCAGACCCTGCTCTCCCGAGGGGCCGAACCGGCCACCGGGTCGCACACCCAGCTCGTGCCGACGCGCCTCGTCGACCGCGGCGGAGTGGGCTGATCCGACGCGCGGCGGGTCCGGTGGGCGGCCCGCGCACCTCCGCGTCCGCGTCGTCGGCATAAACGCGATCCGGGCACAGAAACACGCTGTACTCGCGTTTCTGTGCGCGGATGGCGTTTATGGCCACGAACGGAGGTCCCGGATGCCGACGCGTCGACGCGCCTCATGGCACAGTGGACGAATGGTCACCGCGAGCAGAGGCGACGGCATGCGCCGCGCCAATCTCGCGCTGGTGCTGCGCACCGTGCACCGCGAGGGCCCCCGCTCCCGCGCGGCCCTGACCGAGGCAACGGGCCTGAACCGCTCGACGATCGCCGATCTCGTCGGCGAGCTCGTGAGCGATGGCCTCGTCGTCGAGCGCGCCCCCGATCCGATCGGCCGGGTCGGCCGCCCGTCGCCCACGGTGGCCCCCGATCCGCGTGTCGTCGCGGTGGCGGTGAACCCCGAGGTCGACGCGCTCGACATCGGCGCCATCGCGCTCGATGGCACGCTGATCGCCCGCGAACGCCTCCCACAGAGGCGGCTGCTGACCCCCGAGCGCACCGCCGAGATCGTCGGCGAGCGCCTCGCCGCCTGGGCCGACGGACCGCTCCGCGATCGCCGCACGGTCGGTGTCGGAGTCGCGGTCCCCGGTCCCGTGCGTGCCTCGGACGGCCTCGTGCGCACGGCCCCGCACCTGGAGTGGACGGATGCCGCGATCGGCACGCTCATCGAACAAGCGACGGGATTGCCGGCCCGGGTGGGCAACGACGCCGCGCTCGGCGCTGTCGCCGAGCACCTCTTCGGCGCCGCGCGCGGCGCCCACGACGTCGTGTACCTCAACGGCGGCGCGAGCGGCATCGGCGGTGCCGTGATCGTCGACGGCACCTCGCTCGGCGGCGCGGGCGGATACGCGGGCGAGTTCGGGCAGAACCGCCCCGGGATCGTGGATGCCGCCGACCGTCGGGCCGCCGACGGGGTGCTCGAAGACGAGGTGAGCCGCTCGCGGCTGCTCGCCGCCGTGGGGCTCGAAGGCGGTGACGACGCGGCCCTGTCCGACGCCCTGGAATCCGCATCCGACCCCGTTTCGGCCGCCGAAGTCGATCGGCAGCGGCGGATCCTCGCGACAGCTCTCGCCAACGCCGCGAACGTGCTGAACCCGGCGGTGATCGTGCTCGGCGGCTTCCTGGCCGTGCTCGCGGCGCGCGATCTCGACGGGCTCGACGCAGCGGTGCGCGCGCAGACGGTGCCCGCGTGCGCCGAGGGCCTGCGTCTCGCGGTCGCAGAGCTGGGCGAGGACCGGTTGCTCGTAGGCGCGGCTGAGGCGGTCTTCGAGGCCGAGCTCTTCCCGGGGCGCTGAGCGCTCCCACCGGGAGGACATCCCGGGTCGGGAGGGCGTACCGACCCCCGCGCATCTCCTCCCGTTCGGGCCGCAACCACGTGACGCGGGGAGGACCAGGGACGAAGGGAGGACGCCCCCGGCCGACACGTCCTCCGCTCGTCCCCGCCCCTCCTTTCCGCCCCGCGCGCGCCGCGCCGGCCCCGACGTCGGCGACCCAGGGCAGGATGGACACGTCGACGCGAGGAGAACCATGACCGAGACACGCCCCGCCGGAGCCACGTGGTCGGGAAACCACCGCTACCGCGCCACCGAAGTGCTGCTGCCCGCCGACCTCGACGAGCTCGCCGAGGTCGTGGCATCCGCCCGCACCCTCCGCGTCCAGGCGACGCGGCACACGTTCAACGACGTGGCCGACTCCGACGCGGCGCTGGTGTCGCTCGAGCGCATGCCCACCCGCGTCCAGGTGACCGGCGACCGCGTGCGCGTCGAGGGTCTCGTGACGTTCGCGCAGCTCGCGCCCGTGATCGAGGCCGAGGGCCGCGCCCTGCACAACCTCGGTTCGCTCCCCCACATCTCCGTCGCCGGCGCCACCGCCACGGGAACGCACGGTTCCGGTACCCACAACGGCAACCTGTCGAGCGCCGTGCGGGCGGTCGAGATCATGGATGCCGAGGGCCGAACGCACCGGATCGACCAGACGCATGCGTGGTTCCCCACGGCCGCCCTCAGCATCGGCGCCCTCGGTGTCGTCACCGCGGTCGAACTGCAGACCGAGCCGACCTACCGGGTGACGCAGCAGGCGTACACCGGCGTGGCGTGGGACGACATCGTGGCAGACCCCGAGCGCGTGTTCGGCGGCTCGCGCAGCGTCAGCGTCTTCACGACGTGGGGAGACCCCGCCCACGATCTCGTCTGGGCGAAGAGCGACGACGGCGCACCCGACCGGGTCGAAGAGCTGGGCGGTCGACCCGTCGGAGACGACATCCAGCTCGGACGGATCCGCACCGTCGACAACACCACCCCGCGCGGGACCGCCGGCCCGTGGCACACGCGGCTCCCGCACTTCCGCGCCGACGCCCTCCCCAGCGACGGCGACGAGATCCAGTCCGAGTACTTCGTCCCGTTCTCGTCCGCGCGCGAAGCCCTTGCCGCCGTGCGGGCGATCGCGCCCGCATTCGACGCGCACCTCCTCGTCACCGAGCTGCGCACCGTCGCCGCCGACGAACTGTGGCTGAGCCCCGCGTATCAGCGCGACGTGCTCGCAATCCACTTCACCTGGCGCAACGACACCGAAGGCGTCCTCGGCGTGCTGCCCCGCATCGAGGCGGCGCTCGCGCCGTTCGACGTCCGGCCGCACTGGGGCAAAGCCTTCACCATGCCCGGAGACGCCGTCCGCGCCACGCTCCCCCGCGCTGACGACTTCCTCGCGACGGCGAGGGAGGCGGACCCGCGCGGCGTCTTCCGCAACGACTTCCTGCGGCGGACGCTGGGGCTCTAATCGGCGCGCGGGAGCCCGCGCAAGAACCCGGTGATCGCCCCGCGGAACCGCTCGGGATCCTGGTTCGCCTCGTTGCAGTGCCCCGTCGCGTCGAACGCCACGAGCGAGGCCTCGGGATGCCGCGCCGTGTAAGCCGTCGAACCGGTCACCGGCACCACCGGGTCACGCAGACTGTGCACGATGAGGGTCGGCAGAGCCGGCGCGGGACGCGGGCCGTCGACCCAGTTCAGCGCGCGGGCGTCGACCGCCTCGATGAGTCCGAGTACCCGCGATCCGAGCCGGCTTTCGAGCACCCGCAGGGCGGTGGCGCCGACGGAACCGGGGAGGTGCACGCCCCGCACCGCGCGGGCAACGATCCGGTTCCAATCCAGGGCAGGGGCGACGAGCACGAGACCGGTGATCGCCGCGCGATGACGCGACTCCTCGAGCGCGAGCATCGCGATCGTCGCCCCCATCGACCACGCCACGAGCACGATCTCGCGCGCGCCGTGCTCGACGGCGTAGCTGATCGCGTCGTCGACGTCGCGCCATTCCCGCATCCCGAGCGACGAGGGCAGCGCCTCGGCGGGAGCCGCTTCCTCGTCACCCGCGTACGACACGACGAGCGAGGTCCACCCGGCGTCGTGAGCGGCGGGGGCCGAGCGCAGCGCGCCGGACCGGCTCGACCGCAGGCCGTGCACGTGGATGGTCCAGCGCGCGGCATCCGGATCCCCGATGACCCACGCTCGGGCATCCCCGCCGCGCCGGAGGGGGATCGCGACGTGCTGCGTCGGGCCCACCTCCTCGGGGGCCCCGATGCTCTGCGACGTCCACGCCCCTCGCGCGGGGCCGTCGGCCAGGCCGTCCGGACGCGCGACGAGGGATCGGACGATGCGCGCTCCGTCGTCCCGCACGATCTCGCCGACCGTGAGGTGCGCGCCGTCGTCGAGCCAGACGCCGTACGTGCCCGGTTGCCGACTCTCGGCGGTCGCGGGCACCGAGACCGTGTCGCCGTCGATCTCGACGGGGACGAAGGGCTTGGCTGCGCGCGGTGCGATCAGGCGCCGGGCGACGTAACCGCCGAGCGCGAGATGCACAGCGCCGACGGCCGCCGCGGCGATGCCGGTTCCGACGATGAGGCGGCGAGTCATGCGCGGTCTCCTGAGGTGGGGCGGGTGAGGTGGGTGTCGATGGCGTCCAGCAGAGCGCGCTCCTCGTCCCGCAGAGGGGTCGAGGTGGCGATCGCGTCGTCTTCAATGGCGACGCGCAGGGCGTGGAGTCGGGTGTCGAGTTCCCCGAACGCCGCGGGTCCGACCGGCACGCTCGCCGCACGATCCCGAGCGAGCCGCTCGGCGCGTGCGAGCAGGCTCTGCCCCCGACGACGGATCTCTGCGACGGTCCGGGATGCCATGAAGATCCCGATCACGAACGACACCACGCCGAGATAGAACAGCGGGTCGAAGAGGGCGCTGACGACGGCGTTCGGGACGAAGAACCGCGTGAGGGTGATGTCGACGACCTCGCTGAGACAGCCGAGCACGATGCCCGCGGCGCCCACGCGGAACAGCCGGCGCGCGACGGGGAGCGAAGTGCGCGCCGATCGGTAGAGCAGGACCCCGACCAGGGCGATTCCCGACATGTGCAGGATGCCGTAGGCCCACGCACCGGTCGACGTGTGCGCCGCCGTCTCGAGGAACAGGAACGATGAGGGACCACGCTCCGGCATCGCCACGAAGAAGACCACGGCGAACAGCGCTGCCAGGGTCAGCGGGAAGCCCCACCGGAGGGTCCTGATCCGCGCGCTCGCAGGAGCCGTGCCGGCCTGGATGCCGAGCCACAGCGCGACCATCGTCAGGACGTTCTGCACGAGCTTGAGCACGTTGGTTCCGCCGAGCGGACTGTCCAGCGTCGCGAGAGGGATGACGGTGCCCTGGGTGAGGAGAGCGATGACGCCCAGGAGGGCCGCGAGCCAGGCGATCCGCGCGCGCGGTTGCCGCCATGCGACGCGCGCCCGCAGAATCACGACGAGCGCGAGTCCGACGAGCGCCGCGTCGATGAGGAGCATGGTCACCATGCGAGCTCCGCCACCCTCGGGCTGGCGTATATGAGACGCGCGATGGCGTGGGCGACGTGTTCGGCCACGAGCTCGGCCTCGACCTGCACCGTGTCGAGATCGGGATTGGCGTGCGGGGCGACAGACGAGCGTTCGTGCACCGCGCCGCAGCAGTGCGCGTCGTCGAGAAGGTGGCCCAACTCGTGCGAGGCCGCGAACTCGCGATAGACGGGCGCGTCGGCCGCCCGGACGTGGATGGTCCCCTCGCGACGATCGGGGAACGAGACGAGGTAGCCGGTCAGCGTGCCCCACGATGCGGTGTCGGTCTCGGCGATGACCCGGAGCCGGATGCCGACCGCCTGCTCGACCGCGCGGACGACCTCGTCGAAGGTCGCCCCCGGAGCCAGCGTCGTGCGGGCGAGCGCGCGATCGCCACGCGTCCGCACCCGCGCGAGCATGTCGTCGGTCGCCGTCACCGCCGCCTCCCCGTCCGGTGGATCATGACGCCGGCGGCCTGCCCCGGAGAGATCGTGCGATCGCGCGGAGCGCGTCGGGAGACATCTGTCCGAGCGCGCGGAACTGGATCCTCTCTGCGCCCGCCTCCCGCATCGCGTCGCGCAGTTCGAGTTCGGCCTCGGTCCGATCGGTCAAGGCTTCGTCGGTGTGATCGGTGAGGTATTCCACGGGGACGTCGGCCCACTGTGTGATGAGTCGAAGCACCTCTTCGTCGAGGACCACCGTGTTCGTCGTGGCGGTGAGCAGGGTCCGCGCGCCGTCGGCGGCACGGGGATCGACGGCTTCGAGATGATCGAGCAGATCCGACTCCGATGCGGCGTGACCGGCGACCAGGCGACGCACACGCTGGGCGACGGGAGCGGCGGGTACGCGCATCTCGATGCGAGGGGCCGAGTCGGGGCTCGCGAGCTGTTCGGGCGTCACCTCGAGCACGGCGGCGAGCGCTTCGATGTCGTTGGTGTTGTACGGCAGCGAGAAACCCGCACGTGACTGGTAGTAGCTCTTCGTCATCCCGGCGCGGCTGATGAGCTCACCGACGGTGAGCCCTTTCGCCCTCCGCAGGCGATCCACATTCGCCACCACTCGCCGGGAGTACCGAGAAGGTGGTCCGACAGCACCCCGACCCACCCTTCGATCGTAGACGACCGCCCCCCTGATCGTATTTACGTGAATCAAACAGTGCTATTTACGAACCGCTGTGCTTGGATGAAGCGAGAGACATGGTGTGAGGCCCCCGACTCCTCCGTCGCTCGTGCGCGTCGGATCGACGCCGGGCCGCCCCTGTTCTCGTCGGCGGGCGCGGCGGCATTGGGGGACGCCGCGCCCGCTCCCGTTCGCACACCGCCTGTGCCCGACCTCTCGGGCCTGCCGGGCTTCGACTGGCCCCACAACTGCCGCGGTCCCGATCACTTCGCAGGTGAGAAGCGCGGCACCACCAGATGATGCGGCGCGCGAAGAGGGCTTCCCTCAGACGCTGACTGTCGCGAACCCGAGATCGGGTGCGAGCGGTCCGGGCCACACTGTGAGGTCGCCTGCCACGTCCCGGGAGCCTCGCATGCCCTCTGACCGTTCACCCGTCGAGGGATGGATGCCGATCGCCTACGGCGCCCTCGACGTCCGGGGACTCACCGATTTCGGTGATACCGCCGGGATCCTCGTCGCCCCGACTGTTCCCGGTGAGGCGATGTGCCTCGTCGGGGCCGGAGCTGCCCTGTGGCGGCGGCTCATCGACGAATCCCCCCTCTCCCCCACCTCGATGGGCGCCGACGAACTGGCCATCGTCGAGGCCCTCGCCGAGCATGGTCTCGCCGCATTCGCGGAGACTCATCCCGCCCGGGTGACGTTCCTGTCGGAACCGGTGCTGTCTTCACCCCTCCACGAGTTGGTCTACGCGCTGACCGCGCGCGTGGCGGCCGACATCGCCGTCCCGTGCGTGTTCGTGAAAGGGCCCCCGCTCCACCTGCAGGGCCTGCGGGAACGTGAGCACTCGGGCGACGTCGACGTCTGGTGCGAGCCGTCGCGCTGGACCGCACTGGCGACGGCGCTTGAGAGCTGGGGCTGGGAACGCCTTCCCGATCCGTGGCATGGCAGCGCGGTGCCGCACAGCATGACGATGAGCCCCCGAGTCTGGGGCTGCGAGATCGACGTCCACCGCCGTCTCCCGGGCCTCGCCCTCGACGATGCGGCCGCGTTCGCCCTTGTCTCCGAGCGCGCGACGACGCTGCGTCTGGCGGGCGTCGATGTTCTCGTGCCCGCGATCGACGATCACGCGGTGCTCGCCGCGGTGAACGCCGTGCGCCCGGGCATCGGAGACTCCGGACGTTCCGACGAGGCCGCCGCGGTCGCCCGGGCGCTGCTGCGAGCGGCCCCGGGGTCCACCAGGCGCGCGCACGCCCTCGGCGCCGTGCCCGTGCTCCGCGATGAGATCGTGCGCATCGAGCCAGCCGCGCTCCGCGACGAAGAGGGGACATCCCTTCCCCGCGACTGGACCTGGAGGTCACGCCCCGATCGCGCTCGGGCCTACCTCACCGCCCTTCGCATGATCCCGCGCGCCGCGCGCCTGCGCACCGCGCTGCGCGTCCTGTGGCCCCCGGATGACGTGGCCCTCGCGTCCGCCCGCGCGGCCGGCGAACCCCTGGATGATCCCGCCCGTGCCCGCAGACGCCGCCTCGTGCGCGGCCTCCGGCAGTGGTGGAACGGCACACGCCGCCGCAACCGCAGAACGGAGCCCCCGATATGACGCCGTCCCTCTCGCTCACCCTCGTCGTCTGCCTCTGCACGCTGTGGGCGACTCTTCGCGCCGAGCCCCGAGCCGCCGCGGGCCGAGCGGTCAGTGGCACCCTCGTGCTGGCCACGCTCGTGCCGGTCACGTCGATCCTCGATGACCTCGCGGTGTTCGCGACGCTGAGCACGATCGTCATCGCGTGCGTGATCGCGCTCGTACGTCATCCCGCCTCCGCACCACGCGTCTCCCCGTGGGGCTCGATCCTGTTCGCATTCTTCCTCGCCTGGCTCATCGCGCGGATCGTCGGGGAGTTCACCCCGCGCGCCACCCTCCTGCAGGTCGGGATGCTGGTGTCGGTCGCTGCTCTCGCCATGGTGGTCCCTCGATTGACGACCCATGACCTGCCGGTGATCGCGAACGTCTTCCTCGTCCTGGTCCTCGTTCACTCCGCGTACGCAGTCCTCGAGCAGACCGGCACCGTCGGGGCCTTCTGGGAGCTCCGTGAGAAGTCCCTCGAGACGATCGACGACCGCCAGAACGTCCTGGCCGGCTGGCTCACCGGCCGGTCCCAGAGCACCTTCGGACACCCGATCCCGTTCGCCGTCTTCGCGTGCGTCGCCCTCCTCGTGCTTCTGCACACCGCCCTGCAGACGCGGCGCTGGCGTGACAGCGGGGGAATCCTCGTGTGCGTCGCCGCGCTGATCCTCTCCGGCACACGCAGCGCGATCGTCGCCCTCCTCGCCGCCCTCGCCGCGTACATGCTGGCGAATGTGCGCTGGCGTCGGCTGCTGCCGCTCCTCGCGCTGTCGGGGGTGCTGGCGATCGCGGCACTCGTGGTCGATCTCCCCCGGTTGCTGGCCCTCGACGAGCGCTTCGAGAGCTCCGTCTCCTTCATCCACCGCAATCTCGTGCTCAATTCGTGGAACGCGCTGTGGGCGCGCGACGATGCGACCCGTTGGTTCGGCTCCGGTGCCGGTGCCACGCAGGAGCTCTTCCGATCCGGCGTGGTCAGGGGCGCGAGCTCTCTGGTGTTCTTCGACAACGCGTACATCTCGCTCTTCGCGCTGTCAGGCCTTGTCGCGGTGATCCTGTTCTGCGCGGTCCTCGGCTGGTCGCTGCGCGGAGGAGCCCTCGCCATCGCCGTGGCGACCTTCATCGCGGTGATGGGCGGTTCGTTCGACGAGCAGGTGTGGCACCTCCCCCTCGTCCTGCTCGCGTTCGGCAGTCTTCTTCCCCGACCGTTCGGAACGATCAGACGGTCTCGACCCCGCGACGTTCAGTCCGATGACACCGACCGTCTCGCAGCCACGACGGAGATCGCGTAACCGAGCACGGCCACCCCTTCGACGACGGCGAGTGCCATGGGGATACCCGGCACCTGCAGCCCGGCGACGAGGGGGGCTCCGACGATGGCACCACAGGCGAGCCCGACGAGGTCGCAGACGACGACGCGTCGCGTCCGCCCGAGCGGCACCAGGACGTTGCGCACGAGTGGCGTGCCGACGCACACGAAGAAGAACGCCAGAGCGAATCCGATGAACGTCTCCCGCGACCCGGCGAGACGTTCACCGAACAAGACACCCGATGCCCACGGGCCGAGCAGGACGAGGCCGACGGCACCCACCGTCCCCAGTGTCAGATGCAGCGCAAGGGCAGCGGCTTGCCGACGGCGGCGGCCTGACTCGAGCACCCAGTTCTGCAGCGCGTCCCCGAGAGCAGAGGCGCTGAAGAGCGCGTAGCGGTACAGCCTGTCGGCCGACGACAGGTCAGCGACGGCAGCTGCCGTCCCGATCGAGGGAGCGAGCGCGGTGGGCGCGGCGGAACGCACGCCCGCGATCATCGTGACCCCGGCACCGGGGGCGCTTCGACGACCGGCCGCCCACACCGCGGCCCGGCCCGGCCAGGGCGGAGCGAACCACCCGAACACGCGGCGGTGGAACATCGTCTGCGTGACGGCGACGCCCACGATCGCCGCGCACGGGTACCACAGGGCTTCGGCGGTCGCCCAGACGAGACCGGCACCGACGGCGAGCGCGCAGAGCCGTGGAATCACCTCGAAGACCGTGATCATACGAGCGCGGCCGAGGCCGATGGCGTACCACGTCATCGACATCCCGGACAGGGATGCCGCGACGCACATCACCGCCGCCAGGACCGTCGCCGCCGGGGTCGCGAGCGGCATCGTCACCGCGGCGGCGACGGCGGCTGCCGGCGGCGTCACGGTCGCGAACACGACGATGCGCACCCACCAGCTCGTCAGGTACACCTGGCGGCGCTGCGCGTCGTCGGCGGCCAGCGCGATCGCGGGCGGGCCGACGACTTGCCATCCGAACAGGGTGGCGGCGGTGGCGAACGACCCCACCGCCTGACCGATGCCGAGGGCTGCCCATTCCTGGACCGTGCACGACCTCGTCACGATTCCGAGAAGGAGCAACGGCGCAAGGGAGGCCAGCAGGGGAAGCGATCCGAATCCGACGATGCGTGCGACCAACAACCTCATGCCGTCGACCTCAGGCGATGGGATTTCACCGGCCGATCCTCGCGAGGTCCCCGCCCTCGCGGCGACCGAGAGCGCCGCCGTCCGATGGGGCGGACTGTGGAACACCGGCGGGTGAGGTGAAGGGTGATCTGGTGCCGGCAGATCACCGGGGCGTCAGCCGCCCCGTCCGGCCTGTCAGGGACGAGACGGTCATTGTCCCGCGATCGACACGGCGAGATGATCGCGACCCGCGCGCTCTACAACGGTCGAATGCACACCTATCGCCCCCGCCCGCACGAACGGGTCACCGTCGTCACCGTCACGTATGCCGATCGGTGGGACACCGGTCTCTCGGCGACGGTGGCGTCCGTCTTGGCCGACCCGCGAGCCGATCTGGTCGTCGTCTGCAATGGCGCCGGAGAATCGACGCGGCGCCGGTTGCGCGCCCGCGCCGCGGAGGACGCCGGACGGGTCGAGATGATCGAGTTTCCGTCCAATCGCGGCTCGGCACCCGCCTTCGCCGCGGGCCTGTCCGCCGCCTACCGACGCGGGACGGCCGTTCTGCTGCTCGACGACGACAATCCCCTCCCGCGGGGTGCCCTGGCCCGACTGGACGCCGTCGCTTCAGCCACCGCTCGCGGGAGCCGCGTCTGCGCGCTCGCGTGTCTGCGGGCGGTCAATCCGGTGCACGTCGACCTGCGCGACGGCGTGCCGAGCGATGACCTCTTCGCCGAGCTCCGCCCCGGCGCGTTCCTGACGACCGACCTCTTCCGAGATCGCCGCCGCGCACGAGCGAAGAACGACCCGATCACGACCGTCGAAACCGTGGACGGGCCCCATCGGGTCGTCCCCCTTCCCAACGCGATGTGGGGTGGCCTGTTCCTCCCCGCCCCCGTCGCCGCGCTCGGCCTGCTCCCGCCTGCGGATCTCGTGCTGTACGGCGACGACAACGCCTTCTCAGCGCTCATGCGGGCCGCCGGCATACCGATCCTGCTCTGCCTGGACATCGAGATCACCGACACCGTCGACTGGCATCGAAGCTCTCAGCCCGTTCGAGGAGCGATGCGGGTGCCACGTGTTCTGCACACCGCCCCCGAACATCTCTGGCGGATCCGCTACCAGAACCGCAATGCCGCTTACCTCAGCGTCTCCCAGGCCCGTTCGGCGCGAGCGCGCGCACGACTCGCGGCGAACGTCGTCGCACGCACGGGCATGCTCTTCGCCGCTGCGCTGATCGCTCGTCGCCTGCCCGCGTTCTTCGCGGTCGCGGGCGCCTATGCCGAAGGCCTGCGTGGTCGCCTCGGCCCGAGCTATCCCCTGCCGGGCGCGACACCCGAGTCCGCGGCGACGGGGCGCTGACGACGTCGAGTCCCTTCGAGCGCTCGCCGGTACACGCCGAGGGTCTCGTCCGTCATCCGCCGCCACGAGTAGCCGTCGGCGCGACGGTGTCCGCGTTCGATCAGCGCGGCACGCTGGACGGGGTCATCGATCACGCGGCGCAGAGTGTCAGCCATCGCGTCGGCGTCCGTCGGGTCGAAGTAGACCGCGGCGTCACCGTAGACCTCCGGCAGACACGTGGCCGAGCTGCTGGCGACGGGGCACCCGTGCCGCATCGCTTCCAGTCCCGGCAGCCCGAAGCCCTCGAAGAACGACGGAAACGCGAAGACGCTCGCGTGTTCGTAGAGCCATCGCAGCTGGCCCTCCGAGACGTAACCGGCGAAGTGGGCTCGCTCGGCGAGCTCGGGCCGACGACCGAGGATGCGTTCGCCGTCGTCGTCGATGCGGCCCGCGACGACGAGTCCGAGGCCGGGGCGTTCTTCGCGGAGTCTCTCCACCGCGTCGAACAGCCGCTCGAGGTTCTTGTACGGCACCTGATTGCCGACGAAGAGCACGAAGCGCTCGAAGGGGAGCTCGACGGGCTCCGGCGTCTCCTCGATGTGGTCGGCGGCCGGGTAGGTCAGCACGATGCGATCACGGCGCACCCCGGTGAATCGCCGCAGGTCCTCGCCGCTGTACCGGCTGACGACGAGATTCGCCCTTCCCCGGTGCGCGGCGATCGCGAAGATCAGCGCTCCGGCGACGCGCCGGACCAGCGAGATGGCCGCGTTCTTCTTCGCGTTTCGGATCTTCAGCAGCGTCATGTCGTGGAAGGTCGTCACGCGAGGGATGCCGAGCAGCACCGGTTGCTGCTGGAGACAGAAATGCACCAAGTCGGGCTGTAGCGCTCTGATCTCTCGCGCGAGCGAGGTCTGTTCCGCGAGGGAGAAGAACCGCACCTGCGTTCCGACGGCCGAGAAACGCGCGGACGGTGCCGACCACTCGTCCAGTCTGTCGGCGGGAAGGATGAGGGTGTACCGGTTCGAGTCGTCGTCCCGTCGCGCCAGACCGTCCACGAGCTTGCGGATGTATCGGCCCGTGGTGCTGAAGTAGCCGCGCGCGTCCAGAACGATGTGTGCCATGACCGTCTCCCCCGGCGCCTCTTCGGCGACCGTCCGACCATGGTCCGCGGGCCCCGGTCGGGCGCGCACCGCGGAGCGACGCAGCGACCGGGGACGATGCAGCGCGCGCTCCAGGTGATGAGAGGGGTGAAGGTTTTCCTTCACCCGCTGAGTCCTCACGCCCCCGCGGCGAAACGACGAAGCGACGAACCGCAGCATCGGAAGACACGTCATGCTCCCCCCCTGCTCCTCCGAAGGTCGCTCATGCCATCCGAATCGCCGCTCGTGGTCAACGGGCGCTTCCTCACCCATGTCCCCACGGGTGTGCAGCGGTACGCCAGAGAGGTCGTGCGCGAACTCGGTCACCTCGTGCCCCTCGTCGTCCTCGCTCCGCCCGGCGCGCTGATCGACGCGGATCTGGGAGTCGAGGTCCGGCAGGTCGGCGGCCGCGGGGGACATCCGTGGGAGCAGTTCGACCTCCCGCGTCATCTCCGCAGGTCGGGGTCACCCCTCCTGCTCAGTCTCGCCAACACGGGGCCGGCGAGATACCGCCCGCAGATCGTCACGCACCACGACATCGCCTGGTTACGGCATCCCGAGAGCTTCGCCCGCTCCTTCCGGACGCTCTACGGCATCGTCATCCCTCGCTTGCTCGCGCAAAGCGAGCGAGTGATCACCGTCAGCGACTTCTCCGCCCGCGAGCTCGCCGGAGGCCTGCGGATCGACCCCGCGAAGATCCGGGTCGTTCCCGCAGCCGTGTCGGAGGATTTCGATCCGACGGGACCCCGACACGACGAGGGAGAGCCCTACCTCCTGGCGGTGTCCTCACCCAATCGTCACAAGAACTTCGACGCTCTCGTCGACGCCTTCGTGGGAGCGCGTCTCTCGCACATCCGACGCCTGCTGATCGTGGGCCGTCAGGCGCGGGCGTTCCGCGCCGGCGAGACCGTCGTGCACGAACGCGTCCGTTTCGTCGGGCGCGTCGACGACCAGCACCTGCAAGAGCTGTACCGGGGCGCGGTCGGCTTCGCGTTCCCCTCCCTCTATGAGGGGTTCGGGCTCCCCCCGCTCGAGGCGCAGAGACTGGGCACACCGGTACTCGCTGCTCGCGCGGCCTCGATGCCCGAGGTCCTCGGCGACGGTGCGGTCTGGGTGGATCCCCACGACGTCGACGACATCCGCCGGGGCATCGAACGCCTCGACGGCGACCCCGAGCTCCGCGCCGAGCTGGTGCGTGCCGGATGGGCGAACGAGAAGCGGTTCTCGTGGACCGCATCGGCGCAGTCCGTCGCTCGCATCGTCGACGAGGTGCGACGAGGGGAGACGGCCCGATGAGCGCCGGGACGCGCGCGAGCGACGACGGCCGCCGCGGTCTCCTCGTACACGAGTGGATCGCCCCCGCCGGCGGCTCCGAGAACGTCCTCGAGGCCATGGCACGCGCGTTTCCCGCGGCCGACGTGCAGTGCCTGTGGACGGATGCGCCTGATCGCCTGGCGGATCGGAGAGTCGCGGAGACGTGGCTCGCGCGGACGCCACTGCGGCGGAGCAAAGCTCTCGCCGCACCGTTCTGCCTTCCCACCTGGAGAACCCTGCGCCCTCGCGACATCGACTGGATGCTCGTCAGCTCCCACCTCTTCGCGCATCACGCCCGGCAGCGCGGAGCAGGCGATGTCGCGAAGTACGTGTACGTGCACACCCCCGCGCGATACGTGTGGACGCCCGAGTTCGACCCGCGTGGCCAAGGGCCGGCCGTCCGCGCGGTGGCGCCGTTGTTCCAGGCCGTGGACCGACGACGGGCTCGCGAGCCCCTCGCCATCGCGGCGAACAGCGCGTTCGTCCGCGACCGCGTGGCGGCGTGCTGGGGGCGGGAGTCCGTCGTCATCCACCCGCCGGTCGACGTGGCGACGATCGCCGACGTCCCGCGGTGGGAACCGGATCTCACTGCCGCCGAACGGCGCCAGCTGGCGAGTCTCCCCCGCCCTTTCATCCTCGGAGCCTCTCGGTTCACCTCCTACAAGCGCCTCGATCTCGTCATCGACACGGCAGACCGCCTCGGCATCGCGGCGGTCCTGGCCGGCCGCGGGCCGGACGAGAACTCCCTGCGCCAGCGCGCCGCCCGCTCACGCGTCCCCGTGACCCTCGTGATCTCGCCGTCGGACGCGCTCCTGCGGGCGCTGTACCGCGACGCGTCGACGCTGGTCTTCCCCGCGATCGAGGATTTCGGCATCATTCCCGTGGAGGCCCAGGCCCTGGGAACGCCCGTGGTCACCGGGCCGCTCGGCGGACAGGTGGAGACGTACACCGACGGCGTGTCCGGAGTGACGGCGGCGAGCGTGGACCCCGCCGATCTCGCCGACGCGGCGCGCCGAGCGCTCGCTCTTCCCGCCTTCGACGGTCCCGCGACGACCGCGCGCTTCTCCTCCGACGTGTTCGAGGAGCGCATCCGAGACTTCGTCAGCGGGTGAGTCGGCGCGCCGCGCGGGCGGCATCCGTCCCGCCGTCAAGGCCGCGCGTCACGGCGCGCATCCTGCCTACCGTCGAGACATGACCACCGATCGCGATCAGTTCACCTTCGACAACCCCGTCACCCGCTACGCGCGTGTCGAGCCCCCGATCCAGCATCAGCCCGAACCGGGTGTGCAGGCCGACATGACTCCGATCCCCGACCTCGGGGAGAAGACGTACCGCGGTCTCGGCCGCCTCGAGGGACGAAAAGCACTCATCACGGGAGGCGACTCCGGCATCGGTGGAGCGGTCGCGATCGCGTTCGCGCGCGAGGGCGCCGACGTCGCGATCGTGCACCTTCCGGACGAGCAGCGGGACGCCGACCACATCCTCGAGCAGATTCGGGATGCCGGACGCACCGGCGTCGCGATCGCCACCGACATCACCGATCCCGACGCGTGCCGCGAGCTCGTCGACCGTGCTGCAGAGGCGCTCGGCGGCCTCGACATCGTCGTCAACAACGCCGGAAAGCAGGTCATGGTCGAGAGGGTCGACGAGCTGTCGGACGAGCAGTTCGAGCTCACGTTCCGAACCAACGTGTTCGCGCCCTTCTGGATCACCAAGGCGGCCCTCGCGCACTTGCCCGAGGGCGGGACCATCATCAACACCGCCTCGCTCGAGGCGTACGTGCCCGCCCCCGACCGCCTCGACTACGCGGCGACGAAGGCGGCCATCAACAACCTGTCGAAGGGGTTGGCGCAGCAGCTCGCACCGCGTGGCATCCGGGTCAACGTCGTGGCTCCGGGACCGACGTGGTCGGCCCTGCAGGTGAGCCAGGGCGTCTCGGACGACCAGATGGAGCACTTCGACGACGAGAGCACCTACCAGCGCGCCGGTCAGCCCGCCGAGATCGCTCCCGCGTTCGTCTTCCTCGCCTCGGCCGAGTCGAGCTACGTGTCGGGCGAGACGCTGAACGTCAACGGAGGCATGGTCACGCCCTGATCTTCACGCCCGGGCCGAACCCCTCCGTCTCCGCGTGCGAGACCCTCGTCTCGCGCGTTTCCCGGGGGCTCGGCCCGGGGCGTGCGACCGCACTTGCGCATATCGTCCGAATTGGCAAGCGGCCCGTTCCCGACCGGGGCGTGCGGGAGCGTGAAGGCATGCCCGTCACCCTTTTCCTGCTGCACGCGTTGGGTTCCAGCGCCGACGAGTTCTCGCACCTGCGCGATCTCCTCGACGGCACCGTCGATGTGCGCGGCGTCGATCTCCCCGGCTTCGGCACGCTCGCATCGGCTCCCGACTCCTCGCTCGACGCGACCGTCGAGCACGTGGTGCATCACCTCGCCCGCCATGCTCGGGGACGCTGGATGCTCGGCGGGCACAGCATGGGCGGGAAGGTCGCCGCGCTCGTGGCATCCCGGGTCCTCCGCGGCGACGCGCCCCTGACAGGTCTCGCCGGGATGGTGCTGATGGCGCCCTCTCCGCCGCGCCCGGAGCCGATGGACGAGGAGCGACGCGAACGCATGCTGTCGTGGGTGGTCGACGGCTCCCTGTCGGACCAGGATGCCGAGACGTTCATCGATCAGAACACCGCCGAGTCGCTCGAACCTCAGGCACACGAACGCGCCCTGACCGACCTCCGGCGCACCTCCCCCGCCGCCTGGCGCGCGTGGCTCGAGACCGGGAGCCGGGTCGACGCCTCCGCCGAAGTCGGGACCCTCGACCTTCCGGCCCTGGTGCTCGCTGGCGCCGACGACGCCGACCTCGGCGCGGCCGCTCAGCCCGAGCTGCTGGCATCCGTGTATCCCCGGGCACGGTTCGTGGCTCTGAGCGACACCGGCCACATGATCCCGCTCGAGCGCGCCGCCGAAGCCGCCGAAGCGATCGCGGAGTTCGTCGCCGACGAGGTCCTGCTCGGGCCCGTGGTGCCGGACGACTGGGCCGCCCTGATCGCCGGCGACCGCGTGGATGCCCGGGTGCGCGGCATCCTGAACCGCCGTGCGGTTCCCGACGACCGCGGATACGCCCCCGTCGTTCTCGATCTCGCCCAACTCACCCTGCTGCGCGAGATCGCCGACCTCGTCGTCCCGCAGGACGGGCCCGCGATCGACATCGCGGCGCGCGTCGATACGCAGCTCGCGCGCGGCGAAGGCGACGGCTGGCGCAACGCCGAGCTCCCACCCGACCCGGACGCCTACCGCGCCGGCCTCGACACGCTCGCCCGCGTCTGGCCGACCGATCCGACGGAGCGCGCGGATGTCCTTCGCGCGGCGATCGAGGGGACGACGGATGCCGACGGCCCCCTGAACGCGGGTCGGCTGAAGCTGTGGCTCGAGGACGTCCGCAACGACCTCGTCCGTCAGTGGCTCGCCCACCCCGCGAGCATGGCGCTCATCGGCTACGACGGTTTCGCGACCGGCGGCAGCCCGATCCGCGGGTACGTGGAACTGCGGCTGGGGCGCCGCGAAGACTGGGAGCCCGTCGGCGTCGGCGGCACCGTAGCCGAGGGAGACGCGGCATGAAGCTCGAGCAGATGCGCACGTTCGGCACCGACGAGACCGTCGACGTCGTGGTCGTCGGCACCGGTGCGGGCGGCGCTCCGCTGACCGCCGAGCTGGCGAAGAAGGGCCTCCGCGTCGTCGCGATCGAGGCCGGACGCCACTTCGCCCTCGACGACCTGACGCCCGACGAGAGCGAGGCGGTCGAGATCAACTGGATGTCGGAGCGCCTCAGCGACGGTGACGACCCGACCGCATTCGGTCCCAACAACAGCGGACGCGGTGTCGGCGGCTCGATGCTGCACTGGGGTGCCTTCACCCCGCGTCCCGACCGTCGCGATCTGGCTCTGCGCACCGAGACCGGTGAGGGCCGCGACTGGCCGATCGACCCCGACGAGTTGCTGTCGTACGTCGAACGCGTCGAGGGCGACATCGGGGTGTCGGGCCCGTCCCCGTACCCCTGGGACCCGTCGCGCCGCTACGCCTACGCTCCCGCGAAGCGCAACGCTCCCGCGAACCTCGTGGCCAAGGGATGCGATGCCCTCGGGGTCACCTGGGCGGACGCGCCCGCCGCGGTCCTCACCCGTGCGCGACTGCAGGATCACCACGGCGAGCGCGGAGCGTGCGTCAACTGCGGCGAGTGCCACCAGGGGTGCCGGACGGATGCCAAGGCCTCCACCGCCAACACGTACCTGCCCGCGGCGGTCGCCGCCGGCGCCGAGATCCGCGCCGAGGCGATGGTGCACGCGATCGAGGTCGACGCGCGGGGCCTCGTCGCCGCCGTCGTCTACCGCCAGGGCGGCGTGGACGTGCGTCAGCGCTGTCGCACGCTCGTGCTCGCGGGTGGCGGGGTCGAGACGCCGCGTCTGCTGCTGCACACCGGCCTCGCGAACGACAACGGTCAGGTCGGCCGCAACTTCCTCGCGCACGGGGCGACGCAGGTGTGGGGTCGTTTCGACGAGCCGGTGCGCGGACACCGCGGGTACCCGTCGTCGCTCATCAGCGAAGACATGATGCGGCCGGCCGACGCCGACTTCGCCGGCGGCTACCTCGTGCAGAGCCTCGGCGTGATGCCCCTGACCTTCTCGACCACGCTCGTGCGCGGTGGCGGACTGTGGGGCCCCGAGCTCATGCAGCGGCTCGAGCAGTCGCGATTCATGGCGGGGATCGGTATCAACGCCGAGTGCCTGCCGTCCGACGACAATCGTCTCGAGCTCGCGTCTGAGACCGACGAGTTCGGGATCCCCCGCGCTCGGGTGAGTTTCACCGCCGGGGCGAACGAGAAGGCGCTCGACGCGCACGCGACGGCGTTCATGCTGCGGGTGATGGAGGCCGCGGGCGCGCGCGAAACGCTCGTGCTCGCCCGGACGGCCCACACGATCGGCACCTGCCGCATGTCGCTGGACCCCGCCGACGGCGTGGTGGATGCCGACGGCCGCTCCCACGAGATCCCCAATCTGTGGATCAGCGACAACTCGGTGTTCCCGTCCGCGATCGCCGCCAACCCGGCACTGACGATCATGGCGCTTTCCCTGCGCACCGCCGACCGCCTCCTGGCATCCGTCGCCTGATCCCGACCGTCGTCTCTCCCCGCCGCCTCTCCCTATCGAGTGTCCAAGAAACGCCGCATCCGCGCCGCGCGAAGCGGCGTGTCCTGGACACTCAACGTCTCGTCGCGTGACACGGGAGAATGGATGCCATGAAGCTCGAGCATCTCCGCCGGTTCGCCGTCCTCGCCGAGGAGCTGCACTTTCCGCGCGCGGCCGAGAAGCTCGGCATCCCCCTCCCCTCCCTGTACACGACGCTCGACAAGCTCGAAGAAGAGGTGGGGCAGCCGCTCGTGCAGCGGACCCCGCCGACGCGCCTGCTCCCCGCCGGCGTCCTGCTCCTCGACGAGGCGTACGCCCGCATCGCCGACGCCCCGCCCCCCGCGCCGCGGCAGAAGGCTCCGGGCGGCGGCAAGGCGAAGGCGTCGAAGGGCAAGGGCCGCGCCCCCATCGTGAAGGGCCAACCCAAGCCCTACAAGAAGCGCCAGGGCCGCTGATCCCGTCGCACCACGCATAAACGCGATTCGCGCACATAAACGCGTTCTGCACGTGTTTCTGCGAGCGGATCGCGTTTATGTGCGTCCTGGCGCGCGGCGGAGTCCGCCTACAGCTCGGTGACCGCGCCGGCCTCGACCCGCCAGCGGCGGTCCGTCTCAACCGCCGAGAGCATCCGCCGGTCGTGCGTGACCAAGAGCAGCGTGCCCGTGTACGACTCCAGGGCCTGCTCGAGCTGCTCGATCGCGGGCAGGTCGAGATGGTTCGTCGGTTCGTCGAGCACGAGCACGTTGACGCCCCGTGCCTGCAGCAGGGCGAGGCCCGCGCGCGTACGCTCACCCGGCGACAGTCCGTCGACCGGACGCATGACGTGGTCGGCTTTCAGCCCGAACTTCGCCAGCAGTGTCCGCACCTCGCCGGAGTTCATCTCGGGCACGAACCCCTCGAACGTCTCGGCGAGCGGCCGCGCTCCGACCAACAGCGATCGCGCTTGATCGATCTCGCCGATCTCGACGCTCGCCCCCAGACTCGCGGTTCCGTCGTCCGGCGTCTGACGGCCCAGGATGCCACGCAGCAGCGTCGATTTCCCGGCACCGTTGGGTCCGGTGATGCCGATCCTCTCACCGGCGTTCACCTGCAGAGAGACGGGACCGAGAGTGAAGTCACCCTGCCGGAAGACCGCCCCGGACAGCGTCGACACCACGGAGCTCGAGCGCGGAGCCGAACCGATCGTGAACTCGAGCTGCCACTCTTTGCGCGGTTCCTCGACCTCCTCGAGTCGCGCGATCCGGCTCTCCATCTGGCGGACCTTCTGCGCCTGCTTCTCACTCGACTCGGTCGCGGCCTTGCGGCGGATCTTGTCGTTGTCGGGCGACTTCTTCATCGCGTTGCGCACGCCCTGGCTCGACCATTCCCGCTGGGTCCTGGCGCGCGCGACGAGGTCGGCCTTGGTGTCGGCGTACTCCTCGTACTTCTCGCGGGCCTGGCGACGCAGCGTCGCGCGCTCTTCGAGATACGCGTCGTAACCGCCGCCGTAGACCCGGTGCGAGTTCTGGGCGAGGTCGAGTTCGAGCACCCGTGTCACCGAACGGGCGAGGAACTCGCGGTCGTGGCTGACCAGCACCACTCCCCCGCGCAGACCCCGCACGAACGTCTCGAGTCGTTCGAGGCCGTCGAGGTCGAGGTCGTTCGTCGGCTCGTCGAGCAGGGCGATGTCGAAGCGCGACAGCAGCAGCGCAGCCAGGCCCACGCGAGCCGCCTGACCTCCCGAGAGGCCCGTCATCTCGGCATCCGGTCCCACGTCGAGTCCGAGGTCGGCCAGCACCTGCGGCATCCGCTCGTCGAGGTCGGCGGCACCGCTCGCCAGCCACCGTTCGAGAGCCGTCGCGTAGGCGTCGTCGGCACCCACGACGGTGGGATCGCCGAGGGCCGCGGCCGTGGCATCCATCTCGCGCGTCGCCTCGGCGCATCCCGTCCGCCGCGCGATGTACTGCGCGACGGTCTCGCCGGCGACGCGCTCATGCTCCTGGGGAAGCCAGCCGACGAAGGCGTCGGCCGGCGCGAGGCTGATCGACCCGCCCTGAGGCTCGTCGACGCCCGCGAGCAGACGCAGCAGAGTCGACTTGCCCGCGCCGTTCGCCCCCACGACGCCGATGACGTCGCCCGGCGCGACCGTGAGGTCGACGCCCTCGAAGAGCGTGCGGTGCCCGTGGCCCCCGATGAGGTTCTGCGCGACGAGGGTGGCGGTCATGCCCCTAGTCTCTCAGGGCACCGCCCGCCCGACCTCCCCACCGCACGCCGGTCCCCGAGCCCGTCTCGGGGACCGGCCACCGGCACACTCCCCACAGCGCAGAGGTCCCTGAGCCCGTCGAAGGGACCGGACACCGCTCGCTCACCGCGCCCGCGGATGCGCGGTGGCGTACACATCGCGAAGAGCGTCGGCGGTGACGTGCGTGTAGATCTGCGTCGTCGCCACGGAGGCGTGCCCCAGCAGCTCCTGCACCACGCGCACGTCCGCACCGCCCTGCAGCAGGTGCGTCGCGAACGAGTGCCGCAGCGTGTGCGGCGAGACGTGGGCGGTCAACCCCGCCCGCTCGGCCGCGGCCTGGATGATGAGCCACGCGCTCTGCCGCGACAGCGGCGCCCCCCGGACGCCCAGGAACAACCGGGGTGTTGGCCCGACCCTTCGCCGCGAGCGCTGGGCGCACCCGCGTCAGGTAGGCCTCGATCGCCGCGCGCGCGTACGAGCCCACCGGCACCACGCGCTCCTTGTCGCCCTTGCCGCGCACCCGCAGCAGATCGCCGTGCGCGGTGTCGTCCACGTCGAGGTGCACGATCTCCGACACGCGAGCTCCCGTCGCGTAGAGCAGTTCCAACAGCGCCCGATCTCGGACCGCGGCGGGATCGGCAGCAGACGCGTCGGCAGACCCCGGCCCCGGTCCCGCGGCATCCAGGAGATCCTCCACCTGGCTGATCGTCAGCGCCTTGGGTAGCCGTCGCGGCGTCTTCGGCGGTCGCACCCGACCGCTCGGGTCGTCGTCGACACGTCCTTCGCGCACCAGGAAGCGGTGCAGCCCCCGAACAGACGACTGCAGTCGCGCGAGCGACGATGCCGCGGGCGGTGGTTCCGCCGATGCGCGCTCAGCCACGAACTCCGTGACGAGCGCGGTCGTCACCGCCTCGATCTGATCGACGCCACGCGCGCGCAGCCACTCGACGTACACGGCGAGGTCGCGCCGGTAGGCGGACACGGTGTGGTCCGAGAGCCCGCGCTCGAGCGCAACGTGCCTGAGGTAGGTCTCGACCGCGCGCTCGAGCTCCACGTCAGCTCGCGGCGGCCTCGCGGCGAAGGACCTCGGCGGCGGCGAGCGCGCCGGTGGCCAGGATGCCGTTGCGCAAGCGCCCCGCCAGCACACCGTCGATCACATCGGCGAGAGCCACCCGCTCGACGCGCATGTCGGACTCCTCGTGCTCGCGCTCGTAATCGGTCTCGACCGATCGGAGCCCGCGGGCGAGGAAGACGTGCACGACCTCGTCGTTTCCGCCGGGGGTCGTGTGCATCGAGATGAGGTGCTGCCACCGGTCGGCCTCGAGGTCGACCTCTTCGGTCAGCTCACGCTTCGCCGTCTCGATCGGCGGCTCGCCCGCGACGTCGAGGAGACCGGCCGGGATCTCCCAGTCGCGCTCCTTGATGGGGTGTCGGTACTGCTGGATGAGCACGACACGCCCGTCGTCGTCGATCGCCACGACCGCCGCCGCGCCCGGGTGCTCGACGTACTGCCGGGTCATCTGCCCGTCGCCGTACCGCACGGTGTCGCTGCGCACGTTCCACACCGCACCCTCGTAGACGAGGTCGGTCGAGACGACCTCGAGGTCGACCCGCTCGTCGCGCAGCTCTTCCACGTCAGTCCTCCTCGACGTCGAACAGCTCGCTCGAACGGTGGCGCTCGAGTGCCGCGCCGACGAGGCCGCGGAAGAGCGGGTGCGGCTCGGTCGGCCGCGAGCGCAATTCGGGGTGCGCCTGCGTGGCGATGTAGTACGGGTGCACGTCGCGCGGCAGCTCCACGAACTCGACGAGATCGAGGTCGGGGTTCAGCCCCGAGAACACCAGACCGGCATCGCTCAGCTGCTGACGGTACGCGTTGTTGACCTCGTAGCGGTGGCGGTGACGCTCCGAGATGCGGTTCGCCCCGTACAGCTCGGCCGCGAGCGAACCTTCGGCCAGGTCCGCGGGATAGAGGCCGAGACGCATCGTGCCGCCCAGGTCGCCGCTCTCGAGGATGTCGACCTGCTCGGCCATGGTCGCCACGACCGGGTGCGCAGTGTCGGGGTCGAACTCGCTCGACGACGCGCCCTCGAGGCCTGCGACGGTCCGCGCGTACTCGATGACCATGCACTGGAGGCCCAGGCAGATGCCGAGCGTGGGTATGCCCTGCTCGCGCGCGAAACGCAGGGCTCCAAGCTTCCCCTCGATGCCCCGGATGCCGAACCCGCCCGGCACGATGATGCCGTCCACCGCGGAGAGGGCCTTCGCCGCACCCTCGGGGGTCTCGCAGAGGTCGGAGGGGATCCACGTGATCTTGACGTGCGTCTCCTGACCGAAACCGCCGGCCTTGATCGCCTCGGTGACCGAGAGGTACGCGTCGGGGAGGTCGATGTACTTTCCGACGAGGCCGATGGTCACCTCGTGCTTGGGGTTGTGCACGGCCTGGAGCACGCGCTGCCAGCGTGACCAGTCGACGTCGGCGGCCTTGTCGATGTCGAGTGCGTCGACGATGTAGGCGTCGAGCCCCTGGTCGTGCATCATCGTGGGGATGTCGTAGATGCTCGGCACATCGATCGCGTTGACCACCGCGTCCTCGTCGACGTCGCACATGAGCGCGATCTTGCGCTTGTTCGACTCGGTGACGGGGCGGTCACTGCGCAGGACGAGGGCGTCGGGCTGGATGCCGATGGAACGCAGCGTCGCGACGGAGTGCTGCGTCGGCTTGGTCTTCTGCTCGCCGGATGCGCCCATGAAGGGCACGAGCGAGACGTGCACGAAGAACACGTTCTTGCGACCCAGCTCGTGGCGGATCTGTCGCGCCGACTCGATGAAGGGCTGCGACTCGATGTCGCCGACCGTGCCGCCGATCTCGGTGATGATCACGTCGGGCTGCGGGCTCTCGCTCGCCTGCAGGCGCATGCGGCGCTTGATCTCGTCGGTGATGTGCGGGATGACCTGCACCGTGTCGCCGAGGTACTCGCCGCGGCGCTCGCGCGCGATGACCTGCGAGTAGATCTGGCCGGTGGTGACGTTCGCCGCCTGGCTCAGTTCGATGTCGAGGAAGCGCTCGTAGTGGCCGATGTCGAGGTCGGTCTCGGCGCCGTCGTCGGTCACGAAGACCTCACCGTGCTGGAACGGGTTCATCGTTCCCGGGTCGACGTTGAGATACGGATCGAGCTTCTGCATCACGACGCGCAGACCGCGGGCCGTGAGGAGGTTGCCGAGGCTTGCCGCCGTCAGGCCCTTCCCCAGGGAGGAGACCACACCTCCGGTGACGAAGATGTGCTTCGTCGTGAAGGTCTTGTTGTCTGAATTTCCCGCCGCGTCCGAAGTCTGCATCACGGGCTTCGATCCTATCAGTCGCATCTGTCCGGTGGGCTCGCGGATCCTCTCCGCCTCGTCCGGAAGTCTGGCACCGACCTCCGACATCCACGTCACGGGGTCGTGACGATCGCGGGTCGATCCGTCGGATCAGTCGACGGTGCGCCCGGTCTCGAGCAGTTCTCGGGCGTGCGTCAGCGCGGCATCCGAGTCGCTCAGCCCCGAGAGCAGGCGTGCCATCTCGGCCTCCCGCTCCGCCCCCTCGAGCCGACGGACACTGGATGCCGTCACCGCGCCGTCGTGACCCTTGACGACCGTGAGGTGGTTGCCCGCGAACGCGGCCACCTGCGCGAGGTGCGTGACGGCGATGACCTGCGACGACTCGGCGAGACGCGCGAGACGGCGCCCGACCTCGATCGCCGCCGCGCCGCCGATCCCGGCGTCGACCTCGTCGAACACGAACGTGGGCACCGGATCGACCCCGGCGATCACGACCTCGATCGCGAGCATGACGCGACTGAGCTCACCCCCTGATGCACCGCGTGACACCGGACGCGGATCGGCACCGGGGTGCGGCGCGAGCAGGATCGACACCTCGTCGCGCCCGTGACCCGCGGGGGTCGCGGGGGCGACGTCGACGGTCAGACGCGCGTCGGGCAGGGCCAGGGCGTGCAACTCCTCGGTGACCGCCGCGCCCAGTCGCGCCGCCGCATCGCGCCGCGCCGCGGTGAGTCTCTCGGCGGCCGCGTCGAGTTCGGCCGCCGCCGCGTCGCGCTGCGTCTCGAGGCGTTGCAGGCGGTCACCGTCATCGTCCAGCTCCACCAGACGGGCTGAGCCCGTCTCGAGCAGCGCGATGGCGGCCTCCACCGATCCGTGTGTTCGCGTCAGCCCGGCGAGCACCGCGCGCCGCTCGTCGACGGCGGCGAGTTCGTGCGGCCCGGACTCGTCGAGATCGGCGAGATAACCCGACAGCGCGACGGACGCGTCGGTGGCGCGGTACCCGAGGTCGGCGACCTGCTCCCCGATCGCGGCGAGCGCGTCGTCGCTCCCGGCGATCCTGTCGAGGGCGCGACGCGCTTCGGCGAGCAGAGTGATCACGTCGGGCGCGCCGTCTTCGTTCGAGAGCGCGGCATGCGCGGTGACCGCCGCGATCCGCAGCTCCTCCGCGTTCGCGAGGCGCTCGGCGCGGCGGGCGAGCTCCTCCTCCTCGCCCGGAAGGGGCGCGGCTGCCTCGATCTCAGCGATCGCGGCGCGGAGCTCCTCGGCCTCCCGCGCGCGCGCGTCGCGGTCGGTCGTGAGCGTGGTCAGCTCGGCATCGAGAGTCCGCCAGGTATCCCACGCCGCGCGATAGGCGGAGCGCGCGACGGTGATCGTCTCGCCCCCGAAACGATCGAGAGCCTCGCGCTGCGCCGACGACGACTTCAGCCGCAGCTGGTCCGACTGTCCGTGCACGACGACGAGTTCGTCCGCCAGGTCAGCGAGCACGCCCGCCGGAGCGGTGCGACCGCCGACAGTGGCGCGTCCTCGTCCTTCGCTCGAGACCGTGCGGCCGAGGTACAGCTCGGCGGATCCTTCGCCCACGGGCTCGACGTCGCCGCCGGCTTCGCGCACGCGAGCAGCGACCGGACCGTCCTCGGGGACGATCCAGACGCCCTCGACCGCTGCCTGCGCCGCGCCCTTGCGCACGGCGCCGGAGTCGGCGCGTTGGCCCAGGAGAAGACCCAGCCCGGTGACGACCATGGTCTTACCGGCGCCCGTCTCGCCCGTGATCGCCGTGAAGCCGCGCCCGATCGGCAGCGTCGCGTCGGCGATGACGCCGAGGTCGCGAAGTCGCATCTCCTCGATCACGAGGCACCTCCCGACGCGCCGCGCCATCCCGTGACGGGGAGACGGAACTTGCGCACGAGTCGTTCGGTGAACGCCGCAGGATGCAGGCGCGCGAGACGAACCGGCCGCGACGAGCGGCGTACGACGACCCGAGCACCCGGGGGCAGCTCGTGCGAACGGCGCCCGTCGCACCACAGGATGCCGCTTCCGCTCGTGCGTTCGAGGACCTCGACCGCGACGCTCGCGTCCGGGCCGACGACCAGGGGTCGGGCGAAGAGCGCGTGCGCGGACAGCGGAACCACCGCGATCGCCTCGACGGTCGGCCAGACGACCGGACCCCCGGCGGAGAAGTTGTATGCGGTCGACCCGGTCGGAGTCGCGATGACCACCCCATCGCAGCCGAACGACGAGAGGGGGCGCCCGTCGACGGCCATGACCACTTCGAGCATGCGCTCGCGGCTGGCCTTCTCGACGGTCGCCTCGTTCAGGGCCCAGGTCTCGTAGATGACGCGGTCATCGGCATCCTGGATCTTGACCGCCAGGGCGAGGCGCTCCTCGACCGTGTAGTCCCGAGCGATCACGCGACGCACCGCGTCGTCCATGTCGTCGCGCTCGATCTCGGCGAGGAAGCCGACGTGGCCCATGTTGATGCCGAGAATGGGAGCCGTACTCCCCCGCACCATCTCGGCCGCGCGAAGGATCGTCCCGTCTCCGCCGAGCACGATGGCGAGCTCGACGTCGTCGATGCCCACGTCGGTCCCGAGAGTCGCAACGCCCTCGAGCGACAGGCGTTCCGCGAGCTCGGGCCGGTCTTCGGCCGAGACCACGGGCACAGCCCCCGCCGCAAGCACCGCGGAAATGATGCGCTGGGCGGCCTGGACGGTGTCGTCGCGGCGCGCGTGGACGACGAGGAGGATTCGGCGATCGCTGGGGGTCATCGGCTTCCGGTCAGTCGGGTCACGGTGCTCTCCCATTCTGAGGGGTCGGTGCCGTGAGCGGCCGAGAACCACACGACGTACTCCTGGTTGCCGTGGGTTCCGACGAGAGGCGACGAGATCAGGCCGTTCGTCTTGAGCCCGGCGTCCCAGGCGGCCCAGAGCACACTGTGCACGGCGTCGGATCGCAGGGCCGGATCGGTGACGAGCCCGCCCTTGACCGCGGTGCGCCCGACCTCGAACTGCGGCTTGACCAGCAGGACGACATCGGCGTCCGCCGCGGCGGTGTCGACCACCGCGGGCAGCACGTGGTGCAGGGAGATGAAGGAAAGGTCGCCCGTCACGAGCGTCGGGCGTTCGGCGACACCCGTGGCTTGTGCGAGGGAGGCGGCGGTCATGAACCGCACGTTATACCCCTCGACCGACACCACGTCGGGGTCGGCCGCGAGGGCTGTGGACAACTGGCCGTGTCCGACGTCAACGGCGAGAACCGGACGCGCTCCGCGCTCACGGAGCACCTGGGTGAACCCGCCCGTCGACGCCCCGAGATCCAGGGCGACGCGGCCCGGGACCTCGATCTCGAAAGCGTCGAGGGCGGCGATCAGCTTGTGGGCACCCCGGCTGACGTAATGGTCGGGGCTCGCCACCTCGATCACGCTGTTCTCGTCCACCGCGGCGGAGGACTTGACGACCGCCCTCCCGTCGACGCTGACCTCGCCCGCGGAGATCAACTGCGTGGCGTGCGAGCGCGATCGCGCCAGACCACGGGCCGCGAGTTCGGCATCCAGGCGCGTCATGCGCGTGCGGCCGGCGGCGCGTCGCGAGGGCCGGACTCCAACCTTCGCGCCAACTCGTCGTGCAGCGCCGCGTACGCGTCCGCCCGGGTGTCCAGCGGCTGCTCCTCGATGATGCGCAGTCGGCTGATCAGCTCGAGGTCGGCGTCGTGCTCTCGGCTCTCCGACATGGATGCCATGGTACCGGCGTCAGCGCACGCGGAACGGGTCCGCGTAGAGCTGCTCCGGAACGCGGAACCCGAAGATCGCACGGCCGGAGTTCCAGATCGCGGCCGCTCCCGCCCTCAGGAGATCGATCTGGCGCGAGCCCTCGGACACGATCCGGAGATCGACGCCGTCGATCTCGACGACAGCGTCGCCGACGCGAGTCCGCTCACCCTTGACGATCGTCGCAGGGTACGGCTCGAACAGCTGGCGCAGGTCGGAGACGATGAAGTCTGGACGCTGCGAGGGCGGAGCCGCGAGCACCTGTTTCGGACGATCGATCCCGGTCAGGACGAGGAGCGACGCCATCTCGGCGGCTCGCGCACCCTGGATGTCGGTGTCGAGGCGATCGCCGATGAACAGCGGATTCCTCGCGCCGGTGCGGGTCACCGCCTCGTCGAAGATGGGACGCTCGGGCTTCCCTGCGATCGTGGCGAGACGTCCCACGGCGGTGTGGACCGCCGAGACGAGGGTGCCGTTTCCCGGCGCGATCCCCCGGGCCTGCGGAATCGTCCAGTCGGTGTTCGTCGCGACCCACGGGATGCCGCCCTCTTCGACGGGGGTGGCGAGCGCGTAGGCGGCTTCCGCCAGCTGCGCCCAGCCCACCTCGGGCGCGAATCCTTGCACCACCGCAGCGGGTGCGTCCTCGGCGCTGCGCGTCACGACGAAGCCGGCCTTCTCGACCTCGACGACAAGACCTTCTCCGCCGATCACGAGGAGCGTGGAGCCGGCCGGAACGAGGTCGCGCATGAGTCGCATCGCCGCCTGAGGGCTCGTGACGACATCGCCCGCCGCGACCCGCAGCCCCAGCGACGACAGATGAGCGGCGACGGTGGCATCGGTACGGGACGCGTTGTTCGTGATGTACCCGAGACGACGCCCCTCCTCCTGGGCACGGTTCAGACTGTCGACCGCGTGCGGGAGCGCGCCCGGACCGGCGTACACCACGCCGTCCAGGTCGGCCAGCACCACGTCGACTCCGTCGAGCGGAGTCTGTTCCTGCTTGCTCCGCCCGAAGATCACGGCGTCTCCTCGGAAGCGTCGTCGTCCGTGTCGTCGTCCGAGTCGACGTCAGCGACGGGAATGACTCCGGATGCCACATCCACGCCACCTTCATCGTCGATGAGGTCGATCTCCTCGACGACGATGACCTCGCGATCAGCGACACCGGAGGCGGCGTCGAGCGCGTCCGACGCGATCTGCGCGCGGCGCTCCCATTCGGCTGCTTCGTCGTGACGGCCGAGTTCTTCCAGAACTGCGGCGCGCGCGGAGAACAGTGCGGGGCTCCATTCGAAGGCGCGGTCCGGGTCTGCCTCGGGGATGTCGAGCTCCTGGAGGGCGCGGTCCGTCTGCCCGAGATCGAGGCGGGCACCCGACATCGCGATGGCGAGCTGCACGCGCACCGGAACCGAGAGGGTCATCCGATCGACCGCCCGACCTTCCTCGAGCGCACGATCCGGGCGACCGACGCCGCGCTCGCTGTCGACGATCAGGGGCAGCTGCTCGTCCGAGCCGGTGATCCGTCGGTGGGTGCGCAGTTCGCGCAGCGCCAGGGCGAAGTCACCGACCGCGTAAGCCGTGATGGCAACCGTCTCGCGAACGACTCCGACGCGGCCGGCGCTGCGTGACGCCGCCAGGGCGTGCTGGTGCGCCAGGTCGGGGTCTTCGTCGATGAGCCGGGCGGCCATGGCGAGGTGTCGGGCGACGTTCTCGGCGTTGTCTTTGCTCAGAGTCTTGAGCTCGTTGCGCGCTGCACCCGGCAGGTCCCATGCAGTGACCTCTTCGGGGATCTCCGGTCCGCGCTCACGGCGATCTTGGGGCGGTCGCGTCGCGCGAAAGTCCTCACGATCGAAGCGTCGGGGCGCGCCGGCGCCGGGACGACGATCGCCGGTCGGACCGCGGTCACCGCCGCCGAAGCTGCGCCCCTCACCCTCGCGCCGCGGTCGACCGGACGAGTCACCGTCACGGCGGAACGGACGGTCCGTGTCACGGGCCGGTCGACCCGCACCGCGAGAGTCGCGACCGAAGGACCGTTCCCCGTCGCGCTGAGGGCGGCCATCGAAGGAACGCTGCGGACGCGCGTCACCATCCCGGCGGAACGACCGGTCGCCGTCGCGCGTCGGACGGCCGGCACCCTGCCCATCACGACGGAACGGCCGCTCACCATCCCGCGGCGAGCGCGCGTCGTTGTCGCGACGGAACGGACGATCGCCCTCGCGACGGTACGGGCGCTCACCGTCGCGCGGCGGTCGGCCAGCACCCTGGCCGTCACGACGGAACGGGCGCTCTCCATCCCGCGGCGGCCGCGCGTCGTTGTCGCGACGGAATGGACGATCGCCCTCGCGACGGTACGGGCGCTCACCGTCGCGCGGCGGTCGGCCAGCACCCTGCCCGTCACGACGGAACGGGCGCTCTCCATCCCGCGGCGGCCGCGCATCATTGTCGCGACGGAACGGACGATCGCCCTCGCGTGCGGGGCGACCAGCACCCTGCCCGTCACGACGGGAGGGGCGGCCGCCGTCCCGCGGCGAACGTCCATCGCCGTCGCGGCGGATAGGGCGATCCCCATCACGCCGAGCGGGGCGATCCCCTCGCGGAGCTCCGCCCGAGGACCGTCCACCACCGGATGCACGGTCGCCCGAGCGCCCTCCGTTGCCCTTGCGATCGTTCGCGTCGTCGGTCGACATGACAGTCCTCCTCGGGAAAAAACTACCCGTAAATGCGAAATGGCCACCCAGCTTTGGGTGGCCATTTCGTTAGAAGAAGTCCGGCGGTGTCCTACTCTCCCACAGGGTCCCCCCTGCAGTACCATCGGCGCTGAGAGGCTTAGCTTCCGGGTTCGGAATGTGACCGGGCGTTTCCCTCTCGCTATGGCCGCCGAAACACTATTGATGTTTCAAAAACCAACAACGATTACTTTCATTGTTGTGTTCCCGACCGTACATCGAGAACCACTCAGTGGACGCAAGCACCAAAAACGGTGTGTTATCAAGTCATCGGCTTATTAGTACCGGTCAGCTTCACGTATTACTACGCTTCCACATCCGGCCTATCAACCCAGTAGTCTGGCTGGGAGCCTCTCACCCGAAGGTATGGAAGTCTCATCTTGAGGCCGGCTTCCCGCTTAGATGCTTTCAGCGGTTATCCATCCCGAACGTAGCTAATCAGCGGTGCTCCTGGCGGAACAACTGACACACCAGAGGTTCGTCCAACCCGGTCCTCTCGTACTAGGGTCAGATCCTCTCAAACTTCCTACGCGCGCAGCGGATAGGGACCGAACTGTCTCACGACGTTCTAAACCCAGCTCGCGTACCGCTTTAATGGGCGAACAGCCCAACCCTTGGGACCTACTCCAGCCCCAGGATGCGACGAGCCGACATCGAGGTGCCAAACCATGCCGTCGATATGGACTCTTGGGCAAGATCAGCCTGTTATCCCCGAGGTACCTTTTATCCGTTGAGCGACAGCGCTTCCACAAGCCACTGCCGGATCACTAGTCCCGACTTTCGTCCCTGCTCGACCTGTCAGTCTCACAGTCAAGCTCCCTTGTGCACTTACACTCGCCACCTGATTGCCAACCAGGTTGAGGGAACCTTTGGGCGCCTCCGTTACATTTTGGGAGGCAACCGCCCCAGTTAAACTACCCACCAGGCACTGTCCCTGAACCGGATCACGGTCCTAAGTTAGATATCCAGAGTGACCAGAGTGGTATTTCAACAATGACTCCACACTCACTGGCGTGAATGCTTCAACGTCTCCCACCTATCCTACACAAGCCACACCGAACACCAATACCAAGCTGTAGTAAAGGTCACGGGGTCTTTCCGTCCTGCTGCGCGTAACGAGCATCTTTACTCGTAATGCAATTTCGCCGAGTTCGCGGTTGAGACAGTTGGGAAGTCGTTACGCCATTCGTGCAGGTCGGAACTTACCCGACAAGGAATTTCGCTACCTTAGGATGGTTATAGTTACCACCGCCGTTTACTGGGGCTTAAATTCTCAGCTTCGCCTTGCGGCTAACCGGTCCTCTTAACCTTCCAGCACCGGGCAGGCGTCAGTCCGTATACATCGTCTTGCGACTTGGCACGGACCTGTGTTTTTAGTAAACAGTCGCTACCCACTAGTCTCTGCGGCCACCACACCCTTTCGGAGCAAGTCCTAATAAGTGGATGGCCCCCCTTCTCCCGAAGTTACGGGGGCATTTTGCCGAGTTCCTTAACCACGATTCTCTCGATCTCCTTGGTATTCTCTACCTGACCACCTGAGTCGGTTTGGGGTACGGGCAGCTAGAACCTCGCGTCGATGCTTTTCTCGGCAGCATAGGATCACCCACTTTTTATCCGCATCGTGTCTCAGCCTGAATGACTCCCGGATTTGCCTAAGAGTCGGCCTACGCACTTGCACCAGGACAACCATCGCCTGGCTTGGGCTACCTTCCTGCGTCACACCTGTTAATACGCTAGCCGCACCAGCATGGGGTCGAGCGTTCACACAGACGATCATCACCCCGAAGGGATCCGAAACATTCTGAGCTAGGACTCTTAGCACCACTGGATTAGCTTGGGCGGTTCTTCGCCGGTACGGGAATATCAACCCGTTGTCCATCGACTACGCCTGTCGGCCTCGCCTTAGGTCCCGACTTACCCAGGGAAGATTAGCTTGACCCTGGAACCCTTGGTCTTTCGGAGGACGTGTTTCTCACACGTCTTTCGCTACTCATGCCTGCATTCTCACTCGTGTAGCGTCCACGGCTGGGTCACCCCGCCGCTTCACTCGCCACACGACGCTCTCCTACCCATCAACACGGCTGGACCACGAAGGCCTACCAAAAATGTCAATGCCACAACTTCGGTGGCGTGCTTGAGCCCCGTTACATTGTCGGCGCGGAATCACTTGACCAGTGAGCTATTACGCACTCTTTCAAGGGTGGCTGCTTCTAAGCCAACCTCCTGGTTGTCAAAGCAACTCCACATCCTTTCCCACTTAGCACGCGCTTAGGGACCTTAGTTGGTGGTCTGGGTTGTTTCCCTCTCGACTATGAAGCTTATCCCCCACAGTCTCACTGCTGCGCTCTCACTTACCGGCATTCGGAGTTTGGCTGACGTCAGTAACCTTGTAGGGCCCATCGGCCATCCAGTAGCTCTACCTCCGGCAAGAAACACGCAACGCTGCACCTAAATGCATTTCGGAGAGAACCAGCTATCACGAAGTTTGATTGGCCTTTCACCCCTATCCACAGCTCATCCCCTCAGTTTTCAACCTAAGTGGGTTCGGTCCTCCACGACGTCTTACCGTCGCTTCAACCTGGCCATGGATAGATCACTTCGCTTCGGGTCTAGGACACGCGACTGAATCGCCCTATTCAGACTCGCTTTCGCTACGGCTACCCCACACGGGTTAACCTCGCCACGTATCGCTAACTCGCAGGCTCATTCTTCAAAAGGCACGCTGTCACCCCTACTAAGGAGGCTCCAACGGTTTGTAAGCAAACGGTTTCAGGTACTATTTCACTCCCCTCCCGGGGTACTTTTCACCTTTCCCTCACGGTACTTGTCCGCTATCGGTCATCTGGGAGTATTTAGGCTTATCAGGTGGTCCTGACAGATTCACACGGGATTTCTCGGGCCCCGTGCTACTTGGGATACTCTTCACGCCAAGAACAGGCATTTCGACTACGGGGTTCGCACCCTCTATGACCGGCCATTCAAAACCGTTCGTCTATACCCTCTTGTCACGTCGACTGCTCGGCAGAACAATCAGAAAAGTCCCACAACCCCCAACATGCAACGCCTGCCGGCTATCACACACGCTAGGTTTAGCCTCTTCCGGTTTCGCTCGCCACTACTCACGGAATCGCTGTTGCTTTCTCTTCCTGTGGGTACTGAGATGTTTCACTTCCCCACGTTCCCTCTACCCGCCCTATATATTCAGGCGGGAGTCACCAGGTACGCACGCGCCCTGGCGGGGTTTCCCCATTCGGACACCCTCGGATCAAAACTCGCTTATCAGTTCCCCGAGGCTTATCGCAGATTGCTACGTCCTTCTTCGGCTCCAGATGCCAAGGCATCCACCGTTTGCTCTTAAAGACTTGAAATCACATGAGTTGAATCGTCAAAAAATTGACTAATGATCTTTAAGATCATCTACACCACACAACCCCGAAGAGTTGCATGGAAGATGCTCGCGTCCACTGTGTAGTTCTCAAAGTACGGGCGGTACCCACCCCAGCCACCGGAACACCGGCACCGAGACAGGCCCTCAAGGAAACAGCCACCAACCACCACCAGCCACACGACTAGCGCGATCAGCGCCCGGCCCCTCAGGACCCAACAGCGTGCATGTATCAGACACTCCAACCCGAACCGTTCCAGTGGCAAGCCACGTACTAAACCCGGAACCTTCGTCCCTGACACCTCATCAAATGTTCCACCCATGAGCTAACCGGCAGACACATTCGGTCTGATCCGGCGCCTGGACACCAACAACCCGAAGGCCATCCGTGCCAGATGCTCCTTAGAAAGGAGGTGATCCAGCCGCACCTTCCGGTACGGCTACCTTGTTACGACTTAGTCCTAATTACCGATCCCACCTTCGACGGCTCCCTCCACAAGGGTT
Source organism: Microbacterium sp. SORGH_AS_0969 (assembly GCF_030818255.1). Classification (NCBI taxonomy): domain Bacteria; kingdom Bacillati; phylum Actinomycetota; class Actinomycetes; order Micrococcales; family Microbacteriaceae; genus Microbacterium; species Microbacterium sp. SORGH_AS_0969. The sequence goes on along the minus strand of NZ_JAUTAG010000001.1, from coordinate 1,948,711 downwards.
GGGCCACCGGCTTCAGGTGTTACCGACTTTCATGACTTGACGGGCGGTGTGTACAAGACCCGGGAACGTATTCACCGCAGCGTTGCTGATCTGCGATTACTAGCGACTCCGACTTCATGAGGTCGAGTTGCAGACCTCAATCCGAACTGGGACCGGCTTTTTGGGATTCGCTCCACCTTACGGTATTGCAGCCCTTTGTACCGGCCATTGTAGCATGCGTGAAGCCCAAGACATAAGGGGCATGATGATTTGACGTCATCCCCACCTTCCTCCGAGTTGACCCCGGCAGTATCCCATGAGTTCCCACCATTACGTGCTGGCAACATAGAACGAGGGTTGCGCTCGTTGCGGGACTTAACCCAACATCTCACGACACGAGCTGACGACAACCATGCACCACCTGTTTACGAGTGTCCAAAGAGTTGACCATTTCTGGCCCGTTCTCGTATATGTCAAGCCTTGGTAAGGTTCTTCGCGTTGCATCGAATTAATCCGCATGCTCCGCCGCTTGTGCGGGTCCCCGTCAATTCCTTTGAGTTTTAGCCTTGCGGCCGTACTCCCCAGGCGGGGAACTTAATGCGTTAGCTGCGTCACGGAAACCGTGGAATGGTCCCCACAACTAGTTCCCAACGTTTACGGGGTGGACTACCAGGGTATCTAAGCCTGTTTGCTCCCCACCCTTTCGCTCCTCAGCGTCAGTTACGGCCCAGAGATCTGCCTTCGCCATCGGTGTTCCTCCTGATATCTGCGCATTCCACCGCTACACCAGGAATTCCAATCTCCCCTACCGCACTCTAGTCTGCCCGTACCCACTGCAGGCCCGAGGTTGAGCCTCGGGATTTCACAGCAGACGCGACAAACCGCCTACGAGCTCTTTACGCCCAATAATTCCGGATAACGCTTGCGCCCTACGTATTACCGCGGCTGCTGGCACGTAGTTAGCCGGCGCTTTTTCTGCAGGTACCGTCACTTTCGCTTCTTCCCTGCTAAAAGAGGTTTACAACCCGAAGGCCGTCATCCCTCACGCGGCGTTGCTGCATCAGGCTTCCGCCCATTGTGCAATATTCCCCACTGCTGCCTCCCGTAGGAGTCTGGGCCGTGTCTCAGTCCCAGTGTGGCCGGTCACCCTCTCAGGCCGGCTACCCGTCGACGCCTTGGTGAGCCATTACCTCACCAACAAGCTGATAGGCCGCGAGCCCATCCCAGACCGAAAAATCTTTCCAAACACGACCATGCGATCACGTCTCATATCCAGTATTAGACGCCGTTTCCAGCGCTTATCCCAGAGTCCAGGGCAGGTTGCTCACGTGTTACTCACCCGTTCGCCACTGATCCACCAAGCAAGCTTGGCTTCACCGTTCGACTTGCATGTGTTAAGCACGCCGCCAGCGTTCATCCTGAGCCAGGATCAAACTCTCCGTAAAAGAAAAATGCCCACCCAACCGGAATAAGGTCGGGACAAGCGAGTTCAATCTGACCAAACAGGAAGTCAAAACTGACTATCCAGATGCCAACCCCAAAGGGTTGGACTTTGATCCAAAGGAATTTCTCGCAATCCGAAAAACGGACCGACGAGGAATAAATTGGCATTTGACAAGTGCACGCTGTTGAGTTCTCAAGGAACGGACGCACCCACAGAAACGATCTCTCGACCTACCCGTGAGGCAGTTCACTTCTATATGTGCCACATACGGCAGTCAACACGACGAAACAGACTTCCAGAGGAAGAGCTTGTGTCGATGACAGGCGCCGAGTGGCAGGATCCCAACTGTAGACCAGAGAATCGAAACTCTCAAGTGCCGCGTTGGGGGTGGTTCACCGCTTGAGAGGACGCGGGGCCTTTCGGCCGCTCCGCTCTCCCCTGTGGGGCGAACAAGTAATAAGTTACGCGGATCCCGCGCACTCGTCCAATCCACACCACCGCCCGGGCGTGTCGCACCCCCGAAACCGCGGAAAGACGCGGATCTCAGGTCCAGCGCTCGACACCGCCCCATCGGCCGACCCACGACTCGAGGTGCGGCTCGTCGCGCACGGGAAGTACTCCGTTCGTCACGACGGTGCCCGTCGTGAACCCGACGGCTCCGTGCCATCGCTCCTCACGGCGCCGCGCCCGACGCGAGGTCGCCTCGCCGATGGCCGTCCCGTCCGCAGACCGGACGATGAGACGCCCCTCGTCTCCCTGTCCGAGCCTCGCGAGCCGCTCGCGCAGTTCGTCGGCGTCGAGAACGACGACGGGCTGCGTCAGCCGGAGCACCACGCGAGCGTCGGGGATGTTCCCCACCACGAGCCGCGGGTCGGTCGTCAGGACTGGCACGGTGGGGGTGGCATCCAGGATCACCGTTGCACGAGGGAACGCTTCGAGGACCGAGTCGACGCACAGGAAGGTCGCCGCCGGCGCGAACTCTCCGTCCAGGTGGATGGCGAGGTCGGGGGTTCTGGGCAGCAGGCCGCGACCGGAGGATCCGTCGACGGGGATCAGGTCGGCGAGCGTGAGTGTCTGCGCATTGCCCTCGCGGGCGCGATCGACGCCCGGTCGTTCGGCCCACTCAGGTCCGTCATGCCAGGCGACGGCATCCGGAATGTGCGCGAAGACGGCGCCGGCCTGCCACGCGCGGTGGGCCCATTCCCAGTCCTCGCCGCCGTATGACGAGAAGCTCTCGTCGAATCCTCCGACGTCGTCGAACATCGCGCGTGAGCAGGCCATCACGGCACCGATGATGTACCGGTAGCTGCGGTCGTCGGAGAGCCGGAGGTTCTCGGTGCGGGCGTATGCGTCGAGAAGCCACTGCGGCTCGGGCAGCTCGACGGTCGGAGCGATCTCGGCGATCGGCGCAGAGGGGTCGGTCCCCGCGAGGGCGGCGTGCCGGCGTCGCCCCACCGTGACCGCCTCGGGCAGGAGCCCGGGCAGGCGCGTCATCGCTCGGACGTACCCCGGCTCGGGCGCCGTGTCGGCGTCGAGAAAGCACAGGATCTCGCCCGTACTCGCGGTGACTCCCCTGTTCCGCGCGGCGGCGGCCCGGAACCCGAGGTCCGGCTGGCTCACGACCCGGACGCCCGGAGGCACGATCGGCGCGGAGGGAGAGCCGTCGTCGGCGACGACGATCTCGACGAGATGCGCGGGATAGTCCTGACGCGACAGCGCGAGGAGCGTCCGGTCGAGCTCGGCCTGCTGGTCGTAGTGCGTCACGATGACGCTCACCCGCGCGAGGCGTGACGGTGCGTCCGCGACGTCGTCCCACCGGTTGCCGACCACCCACCCGGGTGCGCTCATGAGAGCACCTCGGCCCACCACCGGAGGTACGTGCGGGCGGCTTCGGCCCCATCGAACGGGATGGGGTCGACGCCGTGCCAGGTCGAGGACGGGTCGTCGAAAGCCTCACGAATCGCAGCCGGCAGGGCCTCCGGTTCGACGGAGCGCAGTGTGCCCGGACGCAGCGCAGACATCTCGTCGACGTAGCGGTTCCGAACCGCGACGGGTCGACGGCCCCAGCCGATCCACGACGCCAGCGACCCGGACGCCGAGACGTGCCGATGGGCGATCACCGGAACAGCGACCGTGCGTGCCTGCACCGCCATCTCGGCGTCGTCGAGCCAGCCCGTGACCTCGGTCGTCACCCCGAGATCGCGGGCGCGCCGGACGAAGGCGTCGAGTTCGTCGGCGTGACCGTCCGATGCTCGCCCGAGTACGCGAAGCCGGGGCAGTCCCGCCGCGACGGTCGCGGCGAGCGCTTCGTCGTGTCCCTTGCCCGGGTAGAAGTACCCCAGAACCCCCACGGCGTCGTCGAGTCGGGGACGGGTCGACAGCGTGTGCGCGGTGACGGGAAGCGGCACCACGGCGACGGGCCCGCTCCACACGCCCTCTTCATCGAGCAACGCGCGCTCATGCTCGCTGTTGACCGCAATCGCCCGTGCCGCTCGGGCGACCGCCGCGTAGAACGCTCGCCTGCGGGGCCGGTTGCGCTCCCCATCCGAGGCTTGCGGAACGTCGTGCAGGGTCACGGTCAGCGGATGACGGGCGGCCAGCGCCAGGACGTGCTCGGTCGCGTCCTCGGGCGACGTTCCCCACAGCCGGTCGGTGATCTGCGCGTGAACAGGGGTTCCCGGGGTGAGGGATGAAATCTCCGCCGGGTCGATCACCCGAGGATCGGCCCCGAGATCCGTCAGCGCGTCGGCGAGGTCACGCCCGTACACCGCGACCCCGTGAGGGCCGGGGTGGACGAGGAGGACCGGGGCCGTCACGCCGCCCGCCAGCGGTGCAGGAGCGGGGCGATGCGCGTGACGGCAGCGGCGACGAACTCCGGCCGCTCGGCATACCAGGCGCGGTGGGCCTCGGACACGGTCGCGGTGGGGAGGATCTCGCCCCCGACGGTCCAGTCGGGCTGGGGCTCGGCATCCAGGTTCCAGGCATCAACCACCCACTCCTCGAGCGGGGCGCGCACCCCGGCGAGGATCGGACGCCCGGGATCGACCGCTCGTCCGGGCGCGCCGAGGGCCGCGACCACCCGCTCGCCGAGAGGGAGGAAGACGGCGTTGCCGGGGTGGTTGACCGTGCGGGCGAGGTCGGCGACGACGGGGGTGAACAGGTCGGATGCCGCGACGTCGAGGCCGAGCGCCTCACGCCGTCGCAGCTCGGCGATCGAGTCCGCAGCGACTTCGCGTACGGACTCCGCCGGCAGCTCGCGGGCGACCGGAAGGCCCGCGGCCTCGGCCAGCAGGCGCACGTCGTGGTAGGCGACCAGCGGCGGATCGGGCTCGAAACCGGGGAGGCGCAGCACGACCTGGAACGGGTGCAGACCGGCGTAACGGATCGAGGGGACGAGGACCACGCGGGCACCGCTCGGGAGGGACGCCCGCAGCTGCGCGGTGCCGAGCGGGAGGCCCCGGTAATCGTCACGGACCGGCTGTGCGACGAGGAACGAGGCCCGCGCGAGCACGTCATGCAGGCGCACGGCGTCGGTTTTGGTGAGCTCGTGCACGGCCGGAACCCGGATGGTGGGGAGCGCGTCGGAGGCGATCACGAGACGCAGGGACTCGGCCTGGCAGTTGCCGACGACCACGCCGAAGCGGGCGGGAAGCGGGGCCTCGCCGAAGAACTCCGCGTAGTGGCGACGGCGCGCTATCACCGTCCCGCCGTGGTCCGCAAGGCTCGTCTTGCCACCCTCGTCGCCGCTCATGCTGTGAACGTATCCGTCGGTGCCGTCGTCGTCCCAACCGCCCCGTTGCATTGCGATGTCTCCGTCGATGCGGTACGCGCACCGACGAAGCCGCTGCACGAGGAGGAAAAAGAATCGACGCCCCCACCATCCCCCCGATCCGGGTGGCCGCCGTGCCGTCGTCGCATCCGTACGTGGACGCCGTCACGGACCGCCACGCGGTGACCCTGCTCAGCGACCCCGCGGTCCCCGGTTCGCCCGAGGGCCAGTGGTGGCCGCCGCAGGTCCTGCTCCCGGCCTGGCTGGAAGCACACGCGGCGGAGTTCGACCTCGTGCACCTGCACTTCGGGATCGAGTCGTACAGCCCGGACGACCTCGCAGAGACCGTAGCCGCGCTGCGGTGGGTCCGGCGTCCGCTCGTGTACACCGTCCACGACCTGGAGAACCCTCAGCTCGCATCGCAGGACGCCCATCGCGCGTCGCTCGCCGTCCTGACGGCCGCGGCGGACCAGCTGATCACCTTGACCGAATCCGCCGACGCCGAGGTGCGCCGCGTGTACGGCCGGTCGACGACCGTCGTCCCGCACCCGACGCTCCTCGGCACGGACGACCCGCCCATCGGTACGCCACACGCGACGACCCGGGTGGGCGTGCACCTGCGCGACCTGCGACCGAACATCGACGGGGTGGGCACCGTGGCGACTCTGGTGCGCGCGATCGCCGACCTCCGCGCCGAGGGCGCGCGCGTCGAGGCAGTCGTGCGGATGAACGAGCGCGTCCGCGACGCGGAGGCGGCGGCATCCATCGATCGACTCGCCTCGGAAGCCGACGGCGTGGTGTGGGAACGCGGCGACCGTCTCGACGACGACGCGCTGGCGAGCTGGCTCGCCGACCTCGACGCATGTCTGCTGCCGTACCGGCACGGCACGCAATCGGGGTGGGCGGAGCTGTGCTTCGACCTCGCGGTACCGGTGATCGGCACGCGCGTCGGTCACATCTCGGCGCAACACCCGGACGACTTCCACGCGTTCACCGTGGGGGAACCGGTCTCGCTCGCGCGGGCGATCACGGATGCCACGGCACCGGCGTGGTCGACATCCGGATCGCAGCGGCGCGCCGAGGAGGTCGCTCGGCGACGTCGCGAGCGATCCGCCGAGCGTGACCGGATACGCGCCGCACACCTCGAGATCTACCGCCGGGCTCTCCAGACGACGGACGCCGCATGAGCCGCGCGTCGCGTCCGCTGCGCGTCCTCGTCGTCGCGCCGTCGCGCTATCCGCTGCGCCAGCCCCACGCAGGAGGGCTGGAGGCGTGCGTCTGGGACCGGGTGCGGTGGTTGCAAGCGCGCGGCCACGACGTCACGCTGTGCGCGGCGGACGGATCGGACTACCTCGGCGACGTGCCCGAGTTCCGTTTGCCGACGCCCGCGTGGACGCGCCCCGAGGAGTCGTCGGACACGGACTATCCCCTGGGATACGCCGGGGCCGTCGACGCAGCCTTCGAGGCCGCGCGCGATCGACTGATCGCCGACCGCCACCTCTACGACGTCGTCGACAACCACAGCCTTCATCCGGCGCCGATCCGGTGGAGCCGAGAGGCCGAGATCCCGGTCGTCACGACCCTGCACACCCCTCCCCTCGAACCGCTGCTCGAAGCGGCCGGGCAGGTGCGTGACAGCGCTCACCGCTTCGTCGCCGTCAGCCAGGCGACCGCACGCGCGTGGTCGGTGGAGGGGGTCGACGCGTTCGTCTTCCCGAACGGCATCGACACCGAACAGTGGACGCGCGGAGACGGTGGACCCTCGTGGGTGTGGTCGGGTCGCGTGGTGCCGGAAAAGGCTCCTCACCTGGCGATCGAAGCGGCGCGCGCCGTCGGGGCGCACCTCGTGCTGGCCGGGCGGATCGGCGACGTCGACTATTTCGAGCAGGAGGTCGTGCCCCGGCTCGGACCGCACGCGCGCTACGTCGGGCCGCTGCGCCAGCCCGATCTGTGCCGCCTGGTCGGGTCGTCGGCGGTCGCCCTCGTGACGCCGATGTGGGAAGAGCCGTTCGGGTTGGTGATCGCCGAAGCGCTGGCCACCGGCACCCCCGTCGCCGCGTTCGACATCGGCGGGGTGTCGGAGGTGCTCGCGGGGATGCCGGGATCGGCGACCGTCACACCCGGCGACGTCGTCGCGCTCGGGAAGGCCGCGGCCGAGCTCGCCGCCCGGGGCGCGCGCGAGCCCCTGACCCGGGTGTGGACGCGGCGGGCCGCGGTGCGGCAGCACTCTCTCGCGCAGCGCTACCGGGAAGTGGAGCGCGTGCTGTCGCACACCGCTCAGCCCGTCGCCGCGCGACGCGCGCCGGCGGTGTCGTGGTGATCGGCTGGTACGTCCACCACCACGGCTTCGGGCACATCGCTCGATTCCTCGCCGTACAGCCCCACCTGCGGGTTCCCGTCGTGGCGTTCTCGTCGTCGACGCGGCCCGCCGGACTCGACCCCGCGGTCGAATGGGTGGAGTTACCCCCGGATGCCGATGCCGTCGAGACCGCGGACGGTACCGTCCTCGACCCGCGCAGCGCGGATCCGACGGCACGAGGGGCGCTGCACTGGGCCCCGCACGATCATCCCGGACATCGCGCCCGACTTGCGACGATCGCCCGCGTCGCCGCCGAGCGACACCTCGGGGCCTTCGTCGTCGACGTGAGTGCCGAGGTCGTCGCTCTCGCTCGCCTCCTGGGCCTGCGCACCGTCGCGGTGACCCAGCCGGGCGCGCGGACCGACGCTCCGCATGCCCTCGCCTACCGACTGGCGGATCGCATCGTGGCGCCGTGGCCGCACGGCGCGGTGTCGACCCCCGGCCTCACGGCGCATGCCGATCGCGTCGTCTGGACCGGGGGGATCTCGCGGTTCGACGCACGCACACGCGAGAACGCCCGCGAGCCACGGGCGGTTCTTCTGCTCGGACACATCCTCGACCCCGCCGTCCACACCGAGCTCACCACCCGACTCTCGGCCGGCGGATGGGATGTCCGCTCCATAGGACACGACGACCACGCCCGTGTCGACGATCCGTGGCCGCTGCTCTGTCGGAGCACGGTGGTCGTGAGCGCGGCCGGGCAGAACAGTGTCGCGGACCTCGCGGCATCCGGGGCTCGAGCCGTGGTGATCGCCCAGGACCGACCTTTCGACGAACAGCGGGCCACCGCGGACGCTCTCGAGAGGTCGGGACTCGCGCGAACGGCGGACTCCGCCGCTTCGGCCGCTGAACTGGCCTCGGTCATCGAGCGAGCCGGAGACGACGACCCCGATTGGACGCGCTGGCAGGTCTCGGGGGCCGCGACGCGGATGGCTGCGGCGATCGAGGGGATGCTGCCGTGAGGACCGCCGTGATCACGGTCGCCTCCGCAGCCAGGCGCGAGCATCTCGAGCGTCAACGGCGAGTGCTCGCCGAGGTGTCGAACGACATCGTGCGGGTGGAGGCCTGGCTCGACGAGACGTTGCCGGATGGCATCCGGGATGTCGGGACCCACACGCTGCACGTGCCGCCCGGACCCCGGGGAATCAGGGTCGGCGAGGGGCGGAATCGTGCCGCCGAGCGGGCGAGCGACGCAGGGGCCGAGCTGCTCGTCTTCCTCGACGTGGACTGCCTGCCGGGTCCGGAGCTGCTGCCCGCGTACCGGGCGGCGGCGCGGACGGATCCAGCCGCTCTCCTGGCGGGCCCGGTGACCTATCTCGCGAGCGTCCAGCGCCCGGGAAGCGCCTCCGACCTGCCGTTTCTCCGGCGCCCGCACCGCGCGCGACCGGCGCTTCCTCTCGGTCAGGCGCGCACCGCGACCGCCGCCGAGTACGACCTGTTCTGGTCACTGTCGTTCGCGGTGACGCCCGCGACCTGGCGGCGGATCGGCGGGTTCCACCCCGGCTACGAGGGGTACGGCGCCGAGGACACCGACCTCGCGTGGACGGCGCGCGAGCGAGGCGTCGAGATGCGCTGGATCGGTGGGGCGGATGCGTTCCACCAGTGGCATCCGGTGTCCTCTCCCCCGTGGCAGCACCTCGACGACATCCTGCGCAACGGCGCGCAAGGTTCCATGAGCGGTGGGGCGAGTGGCCGATGGGCGGGTGGCTCGACGCGTTTGCCGCGGCCGGCGCGATCGAGCGCCGGGGTGAGGCGTGGGTGCGCACGGATCGCGGTTGAGTGTCCGAGAAACGCCGTAACCGCGCGGGGAGTTACGGCGTGTCTTGGACAGTCGACGAGAGTGGCGCGCGAGAGAGCCCCGCGCCCGGAAAGGGGTGCGGGGCTCCCGCGGGCGGTGGGTCAGGCGCGGCGGAGCCAGACCGTCGTCTCGGCGGGGAGCGTGTCGCCCTCGAGCGCGGTGCTCGACAGAAGCACCTCGCCCGCGGGGAGCGCGGCCGGCTCGGTGCCGAAGTTCGTCACGACGGTCCAGCCGTTCGGACGCTCGAAGGCCACCACGTCATCGCGGCCCGTGTCGATCCACTCCAACTGCTCGTCGGTCTGCAGCTCGTGGCGCAGGTCGAGCGCGCGGCGGTAGAGCGACAGCGTCGAGGCGGGGTCGCCATCCTGCAGATCGACCGCGTAGGTACCGAACCACTCCGGCTGCGGGAGGTGCGCACCGGTCGAGCCGAAGCCGAACGCGGGGCCGTCCGCGGTCCACGGCAGGGGCACGCGGCATCCGTCCCGACCCTGGTCGATCCCTGGGCTGCGGAAGAACGTCGGATCCTGCCGGTCGGCGTCGGGGATGTCGGCCACCTCGTGCAGCCCCAGTTCCTCGCCCTGGTACAGGTACGCGGATCCCGGGAGGCCCAGCACGAACGTCGCGGCGGCGCGGGCCCGGCGCTCGCCGCGCGCGGCGTCGAGGGCGGGCGACTGGCCGCCCGAGAGCAGCCATTCGTTGCCGTGCTTGAGCGTGGGGCGACCGTCGGCTCCGCGCTCGGCATCCGGGAGCCCGTACCGGGTGGCGTGACGGACGACGTCGTGGTTAGACAACACCCACGTCGTCGACGAACCCGACTGCGCGGCGAGCGCGAGGTTGTCGGCGACGATGCGGCGGAACTGCCCCGCATCGAAATCGGCCTCGAGCAGATCGAAGTTGAAAGCCTGACCCAAGCTCTCGATGCTCGCGTACAGCGGCACGCGGGAGGGGTGGACCCACGCCTCGGCGACGGCGGTGCGCGGCGGGTCGTACTCGTTGAACACCGCACGCCACTCGGCGTAGACCTCGTGCACGTCGTCACGGTCGATCAGGGGGTGCTTGCCGTCGAAGGGCAGCGCCTCGAGCTCGGCCCGCGAGGGCAGCGGCTCGCTGAGGTCCTTCGTCAGCATGTGCGCGACGTCGATGCGGAAGCCGTCGACGCCGCGGTCGCTCCAGAAGCGCAGGGTCTTCACGAAGTCGGCGCGCACTTCGGGGTTGGACCAGTTCAGGTCGGGCTGCGACACGTCGAAGTTGTGGAAGTACCACTGGCCGTCTTCGACGCGCTCCCACGCCGAACCGCCGAACACCGAGAGCCAGTCGGTGGGCGGCTCGGAGCCGTCGATCCCGGTGCCCTCGCGGAAGATGTACCGCTCGCGCGCGGCCGACCCGCGGCCTGCGGCCAGCGCCTCCTGGAACCAGGCGTGGTCGTTCGAGGTGTGGTTCGGCACGATGTCGACGACGACACGGATGCCATGGGCGTGGAGCCGCTCGATGAGCTCGTCCATGTCGGCCAGGGTGCCGAGCTTCGGGTCGACGTCGCGGTAGTCGGCGACGTCGTACCCTCCGTCGGCGAGCGCCGAGGGGTAGAAGGGGCTCAGCCAGACGGCATCCACCCCCAGTTCCGCGAGGTACGGGACGCGCGAGGTGATGCCCTTGATGTCGCCGAGGCCGTCGCCGTCGGTGTCGGCGAAGCTGCGCGGGTACACCTGGTACACCACGGCCTGGCGCCACCAGTCGGGGGCGTCGGAGAGGTCGCGGGTCTGCACCGAGGGGGCGGTGGTAGTCACGTGCGGGGTTCCTTTCGGGGTGGAGGGACGATCAGCCCTTGACGGCGCCCTGCGTGACGCCGGCCATCACCCATCGCTGGGTGAAGAGATAGGCGACGATCGCGGGGGCCATGGCCATGAGGTAGGAGGCGAAGGCGACGTTGTAGTTGTTGCTGAACTGCGTCTGGAACAGGTTCTGGCGCACGGGCAGCGTCTGCAAGGCCGGATCGCTGATGATGAGCGAGGGCATCATGAAGTCGTTCCACGCGTACAGGAACGCGAAGATGCCGACGGTGGCGCTCATCGGGGCGAGCAGCGGGAAGATCAGCCGCCAGAACGTCTGCCACGTCGTCGCGCCGTCGATGCGCGCGCTCTCCTCGAGCTCCAGCGGGATCGAGCGCAGGAACGCCGTGAACAGCAGCACGCTGAAGCTCAGCTGGAACATCGTGGCGAGGATGATCACGCCGACCGGGTTGTCGAGACCGACCCGGCCGGTGAGCTGGATCTGCGGGAGCGCGACGACCGGGAACGGGATGAACATCGCCGCGAGCAGGTAGAAGAACGAGTACCGGAAGAGCTTGCGATCCCAGTTGCGGGCGATCGCGTACGAGGCGAAGGCCGCGAGGATGATCGTCGCCGCGACCGTGCCGGCGGTGACCAGGAGGGAAACGGCGAGACCGACGGGGAACTTCGTCAGTGTCCACGCCTGTACGAAGCCGTCGAAGCTGATCGGCGAGGGGAACGAGAAGGCGTTTCCGTCGACGACCTGCGTCCCGCTCTTCAGCGCCATCGAGATGGTCACGTACAGCGGCAGCAGCACGGTCAGCGAGCAGAGCACGAGGATGGTCGTCGCCGACCAGTTGATGCGCTCGGCGCCGACACGGCGGATGCGGGGACGGGACCGCTGCTTCGCGGGGACGGTGATCTCGGCCTGCTCGAACGCGAGCGCGGGCTGGTTGAGAGCGGTCATGACAGGGTGTTCCTTCCCCGGGTCAGGGAGAGCTGGAGGAGCGAGATGACGACGGCCACGACGAAGAAGAGCGCCGCGTTGGCCATCTGGTAGGCGTAATCGCCTCCGTTGAAGCCGAGGATGATCGACATCGCGACACTGCGCGTCGCGGTACCCGGGCCTCCGCCGGTGAGACCGACGATGATGTCGTAGGCATTGAGGAAGCCTTTGAAGCCCAGGATGACGTTGATGACGACGTATCCGGCCACGAGCGGCAGCGTGATGCGAAGGAGCTGCTGGGTCTTGCTCGCCCCGTCGAGGCCGGCGGCCTCGTAGACGTCGCCGGGCACCGACAGCAGCCCCGCGATGTAGATCAGCAGCGTGCCGGGGATCGCCTGCCACGCGGTGACGATGACGATCGCGACCCACGCCAGATCGGGGTTGGCGAGCAGGCTCGTCTCGAGCCACGGGATGCCGAGCGAGGCTCCGGCCTGCGGGACGGAGTTGCTGAAGAGGAAGTTGAAGACGTAGGCGATGATGATGCCCGAGATCACCATCGGGATGACGAAGACCGTGCGCAGCGCCTTCTTGAAGCGGATCTGCGCGGTGAGGCCCACCGCGAGAAGGAACGCCGCGACGTTGACGACGATGACCGTGGCGACCGAGAACCCGAAGGTGAAGAGGTAGCTCTGCAGGATCGCCGGGTCGCTGAAGATGGCGATGTAGTTCGTCAGGCCGGTGAAGTTCCACTCCCCCAGACCGATTGAGTCGGTGAAGCTGAAGAAGATGCCGATGATCCCGGGCACCGTGATCGCCAGCGTGAACAGCACGAGCGTCGGCAACAGGAAGAAGTAGTAGATCGGCTCGACCCGGCGGGTGCTGCGACGCGCGGTCGCCTTCCCGCCGGTCACGATCGTGGTGGTGGTGCTCATCGCGCGGCCTCCTCGCCGGATGCGTCGTTCGTCGAAGCCGGCGGCTGGCGGAACGCGAGCCGCGACCAGTCCTGGTCGAGGGTGTTCAGGGTGGCCTGCGGGGAGGCACCGAACAGCATCGCCTGCGCGTAGTTGAAGACCGGAATGGTCTTGGGCACGAGCACCGAGGCGCCCTGGTAGATGCGGCCCTCGTCGTAGTACGGAACCATTCCCGCGACCCGGGGGTCGCTCGGCGAGGGGGCGTCCTTCGTCGGCGCGAACCCGAGCTGCGACTCGTTGTACGTCTCGATCACCCCGGGCTGGTACAGGTACTCGAGGAAGTCGCGCGCGGCATCCTTGTGCCGGGACGCTTCGGGGATGATGGCCGCGAGGTCCATGTTGACGCGGACCTTCAGGTCTGCCGGGTCATCGGTCATGGGCAGCGGGAAGGTGCCGACGGGCAGGTCGGGCGAGGTCTTGGCGATCTCACCGAGCGCCCACGGGCCCTGCAGGTACATGGCCGCCTGCCCCTGGGCGAACGCGAGGTTGCCGTCGCCGTAGGCCCGACTCTCGGCATCCGGGTTCGTGTAATTCCGGGCGAGCTCGAGCATGCGGTCCATCGGCTCGCTGAAGTCCTTCGCGAACGACACCGCCGACTGCGGCCCGACCTCGTCGCCCTCGGCGGCGAGCGCGTCGAAGAAGTCGATGACGTCGAGCGATCCGCCGACGGAGTAGTCGTACCAGCCCTGTCCGACGGTCCAGTCGTCTTTGAAGGTGCCGTAGAAGGGCGTCACGCCATTGGCCTTCAGCGTCTCGGAGACCTGGAGCAGCTCGTCCCACGTGGTCGGAACCTCGAGTCCGTACTGGTCGAAGATCTGCTTGTTGTAGATGACCGAGGCCGCCATGACCGAGTAGGGCAGCGCGCTGGTGCGCCCTTCGCACGAGCCGTACTGGTCCATGAGGGGCTGCAGGTCGTCGCGCACCGTGCTCGCGGCCGTCGTGCCCGAGAGGTCGCTCAGCGCGCACCGCTGGACGAAGCGGGCGGTCTCGTAGTTGTAGTTCGCGAGCATGATGTCGGGCGGGTTGCCGCGGACGAAGCTGGCCGACACGACGTCGACGCCGGAGCTGTCCATCTCGACGCGCACCCGGTCTTGCGAGGCGTTGTACTCGGCAACGACGTCGTTCATGAACGACAGCGCCTCGCGCTTGCTGAAGGTGAAGCGGATCGTCTCGCGACCGTCGGCGGAGCAGCCCGCGAGCATCGCCGCCCCGAGCACCCCCACCGCGGTCGCGGCGACCCATCGTCGCCCGGCCCTCGTCTTCGTCGACACCAGCTGCCTCCTCCGCTGCACTGCGAATATGTTGTGTCGGTGAGTAAATCTACTCGCCAAATCAATGTCGTGCAGGCAGTATTGCAGGAGAACTCAGGGGGGTCAAGAGAGCCGATGGATGCCATGACGACGACGCCGTCGCTGCGCCGCCACAACCTCGACGCGGTGCTGACCCGCGTCTGGGACGAGGACGCCTTCACCGCCAGTGACGTGATCGCCGCGGTCGGGCTGACCCGCTCGACGGCCATCGACGTGCTCGATGAATTGACCGCACGCGGGCTCCTCGCGGAGATGCCCAACGCCCGCGCGGTCGGCGAGTACTCGAAGGGGCGCCCCGCGCGCCGCTTCGCCTTCCAACCCGGCGCAGGGCTCGTGGTCGGGGTCGACGCGGGACGCGGTCACCTCACCGCGACCGTCGCCGACCTCCGCGGCACGACCCTCGCGACCTCGCGGCTCACCGTCGACCCCGAACTCGATTCGCCCGAGCGACGCCGCCGCGCCGCCGAGGCGACGGTCGACGCGGCCCTCACGCGCGCGCGGCGCTCGCGCGACGACCTCGTCGCGCTGTGTGTCGGCGTGCCCGCGCCGGTCGACCGGGCGGGGCGGTCCCCCGTCCACCACGACGGCTTCTGGGCGCGCATGAACCCCGACTTCGTCGACACCTTCGCGGCGTGGGCGCCCGTCGTACGCGTCGAGAACGACGCCACCCTCGCCGCGGTGGCTGAAGGGACGCACGGCGCGGCGGTGGGCTGCGACGACTTCGTCGCGCTGCTCGCCGGCGAGCGGTTCGGCGCGGGGATCAGCGTCGACGGTCATCTGCTCCGCGGCGCGCACGGAGGGGCGGGCGAGACCGTCGCCTTCGATCAGGTCGAGGGCGTCGGCAGCGCGTGGGGCCTCGCACCGCGGTGCGTGGATGCGGCGCGGGCGGCTCTGGCATCCGGAACCCTTCCGGTCGACAGCGCGCTACGTGGGATCGATCCCGAGCGCCTCGATGCCAAGACCGTGCTCGACCTCGCCGCCGCGGGCGATATCGGAGCCCTCGCCGCGGCACGCGCGGTCGGCCCGGCGCTCGCCGGAGTGGCGGCGATCTTCGGCAGCCTCTTCGACGTGGAACGCGTGGTGGTGTCCGGAGCGATCGCTGCCGGTGCGGGACCGATCATCGCCGCGGCGATCGAGGCGATCCCCGATTCGCTGCACCTTCCGGCGCCGCGGATCGTGGCCTCGACGCTCGGGGCCGACATCGTGTCGATCGGGGCCGTCTCCGCCGCCGTCGAGTCGGCGCGCGCTCGCGCGCTCGATCTCGAGGCGTTCGCCCTGCCCGAGGACCGGGCGCGGGCGTGAGGGGCAAGCCCCCCTCGCCGTGTCGGACCCCCCGGATAGCGTCGAGAACCTCGACCCCGATCGAGAGGAGACCGGATGCCCTCGTGGCCCGAACACGTGATCTGGTGGCACGTCTATCCGCTGGGCTTCGTCGACGCCCCGATCCGCGAGAACGAGGGTCCGGATGCCGCGCCGGTGCACCGCCTCGACCGCCTCGAGCCGTGGCTCGACCACGTCATCGAGCTGGGGCTGAACGGCCTGTTGCTGGGACCGGTGTTCGCCTCCGAGACGCACGGCTACGACACGGTCGACCACTTCCGCATCGACCCGCGACTGGGCGATGACCGGGACTTCGACCGACTCGTCGCGGCGGCTCGGGAGCGTGGCATCCGGATCCTGCTCGACGGCGTGTTCAACCATGTGGGGCGCGGTCACGCGGCTTTCCGGGACCTGACCGAGAACGGGCCGGGCCTGTTCCGCGGGCGTTGGATCGACGGACGGTTCGAGGCCGACGTGTTCGAGGGGCATGACGCGCTCGTCGCGCTGGATCACTCCTCCCCCGCCGTGGTCGACCTCGTCGCCGACGTCATGTGCCACTGGCTCGAGCGGGGCATCGACGGCTGGAGATTGGATGCCGCGTACGCGGTGCCGTCGTCGTTCTGGGCCGAGGTGCTCCCCCGCGTGCGGGAGCGCTTCCCGGAAGGGTGGTTCCTGGGCGAGGTGATCCACGGCGACGCTCCGGCGATCGTGCGGGAGTCGACGATGGACTCGCTCACGCAGTACGAGCTGTGGCAGGGGATCTGGCACGGCATCGCCGACCGCAACCTCTTCGAGCTGCGGCACGCCATCGAGCGCCACGACGAGATGCTGCGGACCTTCGTGCCGCAGACGTTCGTCGGGAACCACGACGTCACGCGGATCGCCTCGGCCGTGGGTCGCGACCTCGTGCCGCATGCCCTCGCGGTGCTCTTCACGGTCGCCGGGACGCCGTCGGTGTACGCGGGCGACGAGTTCGGGTGGACGGGAGTGAAAGAGGAACGCGTCGGGGGCGACGACGCGGTGCGACCCGCGTTCCCCTCGACCCCCGGGGAAGCGCAGGGCGACGAGCGCATTCTGCAGGCCCACCGCGCGCTCATCGCGCTGCGCCGCCGGAAGCCGTGGCTGTGGCGGGCGCATACCGACGTGATCGAGGTCGCCAATACCGCTCTCGCCCTGCGGACGGCGGTCGGCGATGACGCGGTCGTCGTCGCGCTGAACGTCGGCGACGAGCCGGTGTCGCTGCCGGTCGCGGACGGGCTGACCCCCGTGGCCGGCGAGGGGTGGCCGATGGACGGGCGCGTCGAGCTCGCGTCGCGCGGGTGGGTCGTCCTGGAAGCGTGACCCCCTCGGGGTCCCTGAGCATGTCGAAGGCAGGTCCCTGAGCATGTCGAAGGCAGGTCCCTGAGCCTGTCGAAGGGACCGGGGCCGTCGCACCCCGGTGGCTTCGACAAGCTCAGTCACCTCACGCCACCCCTGCCGGAGGCGGCTTTGACGAGCCCTGCCACCGCCTACCGCGACCCGTGACCGTCCTCGCTCCGCGGGTCAGGCGCCGACGCGGAACCGGTGCTCGGGGCGACCCGTCGAGCCGTAGCGCAGACTCACCTGCACGAGACCCCGCTCGGCGAGAGCGGTCAGGTGGCGTTGCGCGGTCGCGCGCGAGACGCCGATGCGCTCGGCCACCTCGGTCGCCGAGGCCTCGTCCGCGCCGAGAGCGGCGAGCACCGTCTGCTCGGTGGCCGAGCGCGCGAGCGACGGCCCCTCGCGCTCCCCGCGCATCACGGATGCCGCGCGGTCGATGTCGTCCTGCGACAGGGGCCGCGAGCTGGTCAGCAGGTTGCGGTATCGCGCGTAACGGTCGAGCCGCTCCGCGAGCACGCGCGTGTCGAAGGGCTTCACGAGGTAAGCGAGCGCCCCGGCGGTGAAAGCACGCCGGACGGTCTCGGCATCCGTCGCCGCGGAGAGGACGAACGCGTCGATCCCGGCCGAGCGGACGAGCTCCACGCCGTCACCATCGGGCAGGTACACGTCGGCGACCAGCAGATCGGGGCGGTGCGCGGCGAGGGCGGCTCGGGCCTCGCCGACCGTGCGCGCGGGCTCGAGCGCGACGAAGCCGGGGCGCGCGGCGACCGCGTCACGGTGCAGTCCCGCGACGCGGAAGTCGTCGTCGACGACGAGGACACGGATACCGGTCATTCGTTCTCTCCTCGAAGGACTCCGGGCAGACGGGCTGCCACGACGGCGCCGTGACCGTCGCCACCGGGATCGACGACCCACACGTCGCCGCCCCGGCGTCGCGCGAACTCGCGCGAGAGCGGCAGACCGATACCGAGGCCGTGGACAGCCGAGGGGTCGTCGTCGCGCTCGCGCGGGGCGAAGGCGGCGTCGACGTCGGCGATCCCGCCCCCGGTGTCGGTCACCGTGAGCACGATCGCGTCACCGTCGCCGAGCACGGCGACCTCGACCTCTCGAGGTTCGGGGCCGGATGCCGTGGCGGTCACGGCGTTGTCGACGAGGTTTCCCAGCACGGCCACGACGTCTTCCACGTCGTCGACGGTGCCGCGGAGGTAGGTGTCGTCGGAGACGCGCAGAACCACTCCCCGTTCGCGCGCGGCGAGCGCTTTCGCGCCGAGGAACGATTGGAGCATCGCGTCGCCGACGAGGTCGATCCCCGGGACGGCCCAGTCCACCGAGCCGCGGTCGACGAGGTCGGCGAGGAACGCGCGAGCCTCGTCGGCGCGGCCGGCGTCGAGCAAGCCCACCGCCGCGTGCAGGCGGTTGGCGTTCTCGTGCCGCTGCACACGCAGGGCGTCTCCCATCGCGCGGACGCTGTCGAGCCTCCCCGACAGCGCGGCCACGTCGGTGCGGTCGCGCAACACCGCGACCCGGCCGAGCGCGCGAGCGCCGCGGCGCACCGGGCGTACGTCGATGAACACCACCCGCCCTGCGACCGGCAGCCCCGTGCTCGCACCGTCACCGGCCAGGGCCGCGGCGACGGCCGGGGCGAGATCGAGGTCGGAGAGGGGGCGGCCGACGGCATCCGTGATCCCGAGAAGGCGCTCGGCGGTGAGGGTGCACACCCGCACGACCCCCGTCTCGTCGATCGCGAGGACGCCCTCGTCGGCTCCCTCGAGAACGGCGGTCTGGGTCTGCACGAGGGCGACGAGCTCCTCGGGCTGGACGCCGAGGGTGAGGCGCTCGAGTCGGCGGCGCATGAGCAGCGCGACGAGCGCCCCGATCGCGACGGCGAGCGCCACGGCCACGGCGATCCCGCCGACGAGCGCGGGCAGATCGTCGAAGACGCTCGCGCGTTCGAAGCCGACGCTCACCTCACCGACCGGCGGGCCCCCGTCGGGCGCGTACACGGGCACCTTCGCCCGCGCGGACTCCCCGAGCGTGCCGGTCTCCCACGTCACGACCTCGCGCCCGGCGAGGGCATCGGCGAAGCTCGTGCTGACGACCTGTCCGAGGCGGTCCGGATCGGGATGGGCCAGACGGATGCCGTGGTCGTCGGTGATCACGACGAACAGGCCGCGCGTGCGCTGGGTGACGTCGGCGGCGTAGTGCTGGAGCGTGCCGTCGCGGAGGGAGGCGGCATCCGGAGTCCCCGGGTCGGCGGAGTACCGGGCGACGAGGTCACGTACCTCGGGGGCCTCGGCGACCGCGCGGGCGATGTTGAGCGCCGACGAGTCGGCCTCGGCCTTGAGCTGTTGCACGCCGAGCCAGGCGAACACCGCGGTGCACACCGCGACGACGGCGATCTGGGTCGCGATCTGCACGACGAGCATCCGGGTGGCGAACCGCATGGGGACCTCCGGGTTCGGCGTCGTCGCGCGCGGCGGTGACCGCGACGGCGTGCGCGAAATGCGCAGAACACACGGTACGCGCATAACCCCGCGCAATGCGAGCAAGCGCGCGGTCGAGGTCTCGGCATCCGTAGGGTC
Organism: Microbacterium sp. SORGH_AS_0969; assembly: GCF_030818255.1. Lineage (NCBI taxonomy): Bacteria > Bacillati > Actinomycetota > Actinomycetes > Micrococcales > Microbacteriaceae > Microbacterium > Microbacterium sp. SORGH_AS_0969. The sequence goes on along the minus strand of NZ_JAUTAG010000001.1, from coordinate 1,929,108 downwards.
GCCGCATCGAGAGCGCGAGAGACGCGCCCGTCCCGACGAAGGAGTCGCGATGACCCCCCTGATCCTTGCGGCCGAAGCCGAAGAGTACGCGGTGGCCTACACGCCCGCCGACGGCGTGCTCGTCGCCCTCGGCTTCCTCATGGTCCTGTCGTTCATGGCGCTGATCATGACGCGGCGCCTGACCCCCATGGTCGCCCTCATCGTGGTGCCCACGATCTTCGGCCTGATCGCGGGGGCCGGCCTCGGACTCGGCGACATGGTGATCGACGCGATCAGCAAGATGGCGCCCACGGCGGCCCTGCTGATGTTCGCGATCATGTACTTCGGCATCATGATCGATGTCGGCCTGTTCGACCCGCTGATCCGCGTGATCACGCGCGTGCTGGGCGACGACCCGGCCAAGATCGTGCTCGGCACGGCGATCCTCGCCGGCGCCGTCTCGCTCGACGGCGACGGCTCGACCACCTTCATCATCACGACCTCGGCGATGCTGCCGCTCTACCTGCGCCTGGGGATGAGCCCCGTCGTGCTCACCTGTGTCGCGGGCCTGATGAACGGCACGATGAACATCGTCCCGTGGGGCGGTCCGACCGTCCGCGCGGCGACCGCACTGGGCCTCCAGCCGACCGACGTCTTCGTGCCGATGATCCCGTCGCTGCTCGCGGGCCTGGTCGTCTCGCTCACGTTCGCCTGGTTCTTGGGCCTCGCCGAGCGCAAGCGCCTCGCGGGCGTCGTCGACACCTCGAAGCTCGACACCCCCGGGGTCTTCGGTCGTCTCGGCGCCCCGAAGCTGTTCCGCGGAGCGGAGCCCAAGCCCGGCGCCGTCGCGTCGCTGCGCACCGGCAACATCGTCACCGTCCGCGGGGGCCGCGACGCCGTCGCCGCGACCCAGCTGGTCGACACCGCCGACACCGCGATGGCCGACACGATGCTCGACCCGCACCGCGCCACCCTCCGCCCGAAGCTCATCTGGTTCAACCTCGCGCTGACTGTCGCGGTGATGGTGCTTCTGGTGATGGACATCTTCCCGCTCGCGTTCGTGTTCATGGTCGGCGCGGCGCTCGCCCTCATCGTGAACTTCCCGAAGCTGCGCGGCCAGGCCGACGAGATCGTCGCCCACGCGCCCAGCATCGTCGGGGTCGTGTCGATGGTGCTCGCCGCCGGTGTCCTCGTGGGCGTGCTGAACGGCACCGGCATGGTGACGGCGATGGCTTCGTGGATCACCGAGGTGATCCCGTCGTCGATGGGACCCTTCCTCGCGGTCATCACCGGCGTCCTGTCGATCCCGTTCACGTTCTTCATGTCGAACGACGCGTTCTACTTCGGCATCCTGCCCGTGCTCGCCGAGAGCGCCGCCAACTACGGGATCGCGCCGGTCGAGATGGCCCGCGCGTCCATCACGGGCCAGCCCGTGCACCTGCAGAGCCCGCTGGTCCCCGCGATCCTGCTGCTCGTCTCGCTCGCGGGCGTCAACCTCGGCGACCACCACAAGAAGGTGCTGTGGCGCGCGACGATCGTGTCGCTCGTGATGCTCGCCGTCGGCGTGCTGGTGGGCGCGGTGCCGCTGTTGGGCTGAACGTTTCGCTCGGGAGGGCCCTGGATGCCACGGCATCCGCGGCCCTTCTGTGTCGGGCGGGGCGAGGGGCGGGCCGGGACCGCGTCGCTGGCGCCGTCGGGTGGACGCATAAACGCTATTCGCGCACAGAAACACGTGCACACCGCGTTTATGCGAGTGGATCGCGTTTATGCGCCGCGCGGGCGGCGGCACCGGGGAGGGGCGCGGGGGCGGCGGCGGGGGCGGGGACGGGGACGCTAAGGGCGGTCGGCACACGCTCGACGCCCGCGAACAAGCACGCGAGCGAACGGCGCACCTCAGCGCGCCAGCGGCGCCGACGACCGCACGACGAGGCGCGTCGGCAGCGGCGTGCTCTCGGTCACCGTGTCGGGTTCTTCGACGAGCAGCAGCACCTTCTGCATGAGGATCTCGCCGAGAGCGGCGAAGTCCTGGCGCACGGTGGTGAGCGACGGGTAGACGTACGCGGCCTCGGGAACGTCGTCGAAGCCCACCACCCCGATGTCCTCGGGCACACGCAGCCCGCGCTCGCGCAGCGCCGAGAGCACGCCGATGGCCATGTGGTCGTTGGCGACGAAGATGCCCTCGCCCGGCGACAGATCGGCCTCGGATGCGATGCGGTAGCCGCTCGCCGCCGACCAGTCGCCGTGCACGGCCGGGGTCGACTGGGCGCGAGCGGCCGCGATCTCTTCGCGCCACCCGCGGATGCGCTCGACGGCGTCGGGGTTGCGGGCGGGACCGGCGATGTGGCGGACGGTGTCGTACCCCGCCTCGAGCAGGTGCCGGACGGCGCTGCGCGCCCCGCGGTACTGATCGATCGCCACGAGCCGCGGGTGGGGACGAGCGCTGGCCGCCGCCGCGACGATCGGGACGTCGATGTCGAGCGCCTGGACCGCCGCAAGCACTTCGGTGTCGACCACGACGAGGACGATGGCATCCACCCGCTGCTTCAGCAGACCGTCGATGGCCGCGCGGACGGGGGCCACGTCGCTCTGCGGGGAGCTGATCGCGTCGACGTTGTAGCGCGCCGCTCGCGCGGCGAAGTTGAAGTTCGTCGCGATCGACGTGGGACCGTAGTCGACCGTGCCCGGGGTGACGAGGCCGATCGTGCGGGTGCGGCGGGTGACCAGGGCGCGAGCGGCGGGCGAGGGGCTGTAGCGCAGCTGGGCGATCGCCTGTTCGACGCGCGCTCGGGTGGCCGGCCGCACGTTCGGCATGTTGTTGAGCACGCGCGAGACCGTCTGATGCGACACACCGGCGAGACGCGCGACATCGAAGATGTTGGCGGTCCGTGAGGATTTGTCGTCAGGCACCGCTGCCCTCGTCTCCGCTCGTGTGGCCGGCCACGAGCGCGAGCAGCGCGTCGGAGGTGAGGTCGGCGGCGGGCACGATCTGCGCGAGCACGCCGTCGCGCATCACCGCGACCAGATGCGCGACGCGCAGCACCTCGTCGAGCTCGGCCGAGATGTAGACGATCGACAGGCCGTTGTCGCTCAGCTCGCCGACGAGCCGCTGGATCTCCGCCTTGGCCCCCACGTCGATGCCGCGCGTGGGTTCGTCGAGCACGATGAGCCGTGGCGACAGCGCGAGCAGCCGCGCGAGGAGCACCTTCTGCTGGTTGCCGCCCGACAGCGTTCGAACCGGTCGGTCGATGTCGGCGGGTCGGATGTGGAGCGCCTCGACCCAGCTCATCGCCAGCTCGCGACGCCGTGCGGTGCTCAGCCGATGGAAGATCCCGCGCTGCGCCTGCAGCGCCAACGTGATGTTGTCGAGGACGCTGAGATCGCCGATGACCCCCTCGGTGCGACGGTTCTCGGAGGAGTAGGCCACGCGACGGCGAATCGCCTCGCGCGGGGAAGACAGGCGGACGGGCTCACCGTCGATGAGCAGCTCCCCGCCGTCGGGGCGGTCGACTCCGGTGAGGGAGCGCGCGAGCTCGCTCCGGCCGGATCCGAGAAGACCCGCGACCCCGATCACCTCTCCCTCGGCGATGTCGACGTCGGCTTCACGAAGACGGACCCCGGATGCCAGCCCCCGGGCGCTCAGCACCGAGGGCCCCTCGGTGGTCTCGACCTCGCGCTGGCCGAGCGGCGCGAGGACGTCGGCGGTCGCGCCGAGCATCTTCTCGACGAGATCGATGCGCAGCAGCTCGCGGGTCCCGTACTCGCCGACCAGGCGTCCTCCGCGAAGGACGGTGACGCGGTCGCAGATCTCGTACACCTGATCGAGGAAGTGCGAGACGAAGACGATCGCGATGCCCTGCGCCTTGAGGTCGCGGATGACGCGGAACAGTTCGGCGACCTCGTCGGCATCCAGGCTCGACGTCGGCTCGTCGAGCACGAGCACCTTGACCTCGGTCGAGACCGCGCGGGCGATCGCCACGAGCTGCTGTACCGCCAGGGGGTGCGACGACAGGACGGAGGCCGGATCGACGTCGACGCCGAGCGAGGTCAGCGCTTCGACCGCCCGCTCGCGCATCGCACGGTGGTCGATGACGCCCCATCGTCGGGGCTCACGGCCGAGCGAGATGTTCTCGGCCACCGTGAGGTTCGGCAGCAGATCGATCTCTTGGTAGACGGTGGAGATTCCGACCGCCTGCGCGTCGGCCGGAGAGGAGAACCGCACGTCACGGCCGTCGAGCTCGATCCGCCCGGAGTCGAGACGGAGGGCACCGGTGATCGCCTTGATCAGCGTGGACTTGCCGGCGCCGTTCTCGCCCATGAGCGAGTGCACCTCGCCAGGGAGGAGGCGGAAGTCCACGTCGGACAGCGCCGATTCGACACCGAAACGCACCGTCGCTCCGCGCACCTCGAGGAGGGGCGGAGCGACGGTGGACATGGGGTCAATCATGCCCGCGTGAAGCGGTGATCGCTAACACGGCACGGGAGCATCACCGGCTGAGCGCGGAGCGCGACACGATGATGCGCTGCACCACCACGAACAGCAGCAGGAGCGCACCGACGGTGATGCGCGTCCAGGACTGCTCGGCGCCCGAGAACGAGATGATCGTGCGGATGAGGCCGTAGACGAACACGCCGATCATCGAGCCGATCACGAACCCGCTGCCGCCGGTGAGGAGCGTCCCCCCGATGACGACCGCGGCGATCGTGTCGAGCTCGGTCCCCACGCCGTTGAGGGGGTATCCGGCACCGGAGTACGCCGTCAGGACGATGCCCGCGAGGCCCGCGCACACGCCGCTGATGACGTAGACCGACAGCTTCGTCCGGACGACCGGGAGACCCATGAGTCGTGCCGACTGCTCGTTGCCGCCGACCGCGTACACCGTGCGGCCGAAGCGCGTGTACCGGAGCACGAAGGCCGCGATCGCGACGGTCAGGAGGGCGATGATGCCCGTGGGGGTGATGTACCAGCCCGCGAACGAGAATCGCGTGGACTGCAGCCACAGGATGCCGTCGTTCTCGACCTTGATCGACTCCAGGCTCACCACGAACGCGAGGCCGCGGGCGAGGAACATGCCGATCAACGAGGCGATGAACGGTTGCACGTCGAAGAACTGCACGAGCACACCGATCAGCAGCCCGATCGCGGCACCGATGAGCACCATCGCGGGGACGGCCACGGCCACGGGGACCCCGTCACCGAGCAGCTTGGCGCACAGGATGCCGGTGAACGCCATGACCGCGCCGACCGACAGGTCGATCCCCCCGGTGAGGATGACGAAGGTCATACCCACGGCCAGAACGAGGAGGTACGCGTTGTCGAGCAGGATCGACGACATGATGCGCGGCAGCTGGAAGTTCGGGAAGTAGGCCATCGAGCCCGCGATCATGATGATCAGGATGGCCACGGCGGCGAACACCGGGACCCACGAGATGTGACGGCTGAGGAAGCGCCGGTACGCGCTCGTCGACGACGCGGCGCCGCGCTCCGGGGCGGTGAGAGTGGTCATCAGGACAGCACCTTTGCGTCAGGACGGCGGGTGAGCGGGCGGGCGGCGGAACGACCGGCCGCGTGGAAGAACGAGCGGAACCGCGGCGACTGCAGCAGCACCACGACGAGCACGGCCGCGGCCATGAACACGGGGCTGACCGCGGGCGGGACGCCCAGGAAGGTGATGGTGCTCTTGAGCGTCTGGATCGTGAACACGCCGACGACGGTGCCGGCGATGCTGAACTTTCCGCCCGCGAGCGAGGTGCCGCCGAGGACCACCGCGAGGATGGCATCCAGTTCGATATAGAGCCCCGCGGCGTTCGCGTCGGCCGCCATGATGTTCGAGCTGTAGAGGATGCCGGCGATACCCGCGAGAGTGCCGCTGGCGATGTAGGCACCCCAGATGATGCCGCGCGAGCGGACGCCAGCGAGACGGCTCGCCTCGGGGTTGATACCGACCGCTTCGGTGAGCATGCCGAGAGCAGTACGACGCTCGAGGACCCCGACCACGATCACGGCGACGATCGAGACGTAGAAGGCGAAGGGCAGGCCCAGCACGTATCCCTGCGCCATGAACTGGTACGGATCGCTGTTGATCGTGGTGATGAAGCCCTTGGTGATGAGCAGGGCGACCCCGCGGCCGGCGAGCATGAGCACGAGCGTGGCGATGATCGGTTGGATGCCGAGCACCGAGACCAGGAAGCCGTTCCAGACCCCGAGCAGCAGGGCCGTGCCGACCGCGGCGACGATCGCGATCATCACGACGCCGAGGTTCCCCGGTTCGGGGGACGCTTCGATGATCGTGAGCGCGACGGCACCGGAGACCGCCATGATCGCACCGACCGAGAGGTCGATGCCGCGCGTGGCGATGACCAGCGTCATGCCGAGCGCGACGAGCATGAGCGGTGCGCTGTTGCGCAGGATGTCGATCAACGACCCGTACAACTGGCCGTTCTGCACCGTGATGCTGAGGAACGAGGGCCGCGAGATGGTGTTGACGGCGATCAGCGCGATGAGCGCCGCGATCGGCCAGACCAGGCGGTGCGTGAGGAACTTCTTCATGCGATCTTCTCCCGATCGGACGGCGATGTCTCGGGGGCGGTTGCGGGCGTGGTCGTCTCGGCCTGACCTTCGGCGATGTACGCCACGAGGCCGTCGAGATCGACGTCCTTGGTGGCCAGTTCGCCGATTTTACGACGGTCGCGGAGCACGGCCACGCGCTGGGCGAGGCGCAGGACCTCTTCGAGCTCCGACGAGATGAAGATGACCGACAGGCCCTTCTCGGCGAGCTCGGCGACCTTGCGCTGGATGTCGGCCTTGGCGCCGACGTCGATGCCGCGCGTGGGCTCGTCGAGGATGAGCAGCTCCGGTGCGGTGGCGAGCCAGCGGGCGAGCAGCACCTTCTGCTGGTTGCCACCGGAGAGGTTGCGGATGAGGGCGTTCGGGTTGGCCGGGCGAACGCCGAGAGCGGTGATGTACTCGTCGACGATCGCCTGTTTCTCGGCGGCGCCGACACGACGGAGTGCGCCGCGGCGGGCCTGCACACCGAGGATGATGTTCTCGGCCACCGTGAGGTCGCCGACGATGCCCTCGGCGCGACGGTCCTCCGACGAGAAGGCGATGCCGCGGTCGAGCGCGTGGCGGGGCGATCCGGTGCGCGCCGATGTGCCCGCCACCTCGATCGACCCGCCGTCGGTGCGGTCGGCCCCGGCGATGAGTCGCGCGAGCTCGGTACGGCCGGAGCCGAGGAGTCCCGCGAGCCCGACGACCTCGCCCCCAAAGACTTCGAGGTCGACGGGCTCGAGGGCGTTCTTGCGGCCGAGGCCGACGGCGCGCAGCACGGGGGTGCCGGAGCGGTCGATGGGGCGCTCGGCGCTGGCAGAGATGGCATCCAGTTCGCCGAGCTCGCGGCCGATCATCTTGGCGACGAGTTGCTCGCGGCCGAGTTCTTCGACGGGGTACTCCCCCACGAGCGTGCCGTTGCGGAGCACGGTCAGGCGGTCGGATATCTCGTAGATCTGGTCGAGGAAGTGCGAGACGAACAGGATCGCGACGCCGCGATCGCGGAGATCGCGCACGACGCCGAAGAGCTGCTCGACCTCGCCGCGGTCGAGGCTGGACGTGGGCTCGTCGAGGACGAGCACCTTGGTGTCAACGACCATCGCGCGGCTGATCGCCACGAGCTGCTGGATCGCGATCGAGTGGCTGGCGAGGATCGAACGGGTGTCGATGCGCACGCCGAGCTCGGAGAGATGACGTTCGGCGGCCGCGTGGGTCGCCTTCCAATCGATCATCCCCGCGCGGCGGACCTCCTGACCGAGCATGACGTTCTCGCCGACGGTGAGGTTCTGGCAGAGGTTGACCTCTTGATAGACGGTGGCGATGCCCGCCGCCTGTGCGTCGGCGGTGGCGCGGAAGAGCCGCTGCTCGCCATCGACGCGAATGGTGCCGGCGTTGATGCCGTAGACACCGGTGAGGGCTTTGATGAGCGTGGACTTGCCGGCGCCGTTCTCGCCCATGAGGGAGTGGACTTCGCCGGGGTAGAGGGTGAAGTCGACCCCGTCGAGGGCCTTCACTCCGGGGAAGGAGATGCTGATTCCTCGCATCTCGACCACGGTGGCCCGCGGGCCGAGGGCCGCAGCAGCACGTTCGGATGTCATGCTCGATCGCTTTCTGGGGTACCGGGAGGGTGTGCGGGGCCGGTTACGGCCCCGCACACCCCGGGAGGGAGGGATCAGTACTTGCGGTCGGGCAGAGCGGCCTTGGCCTGCTCCTGGTCGAACGCCTGGTCCTCGACGATGTAGCTCTTGTCGACGGACTCGCCGGCCACGACCTTCTTGACGACCTCGGCGACCTTGTCACCGAGCAGCGGGTTGCACTCGACGATGTAGTTGAACTCGCCGTCGGCCAGGGCGGTCATGCCGTCCTTGACGGCGTCGATCGTCACGATCTTGATGTCGGTACCGGGCTTGAGGCCGGCGGCCTTGATCGCGTCGAGGGCGCCGAGGCCCATGTCGTCGTTGTGCGCGAACAGCACGTTGATCGTGGAGCCGTACTTCTGCAGGAAGCCCTCCATCACCGTCTTGCCCTCGGCGCGGGTGAAGTTGCCCGTCTGCGAGTCGAGGACCTTGATGTCGGTGCCCTTGATGGCCTCGTCGAACCCGGCGGCACGGTCGGTCGCTGCCGACGAGCCCGTGGTGCCCTCGAGCACGACCAGGTTGGTGGGCGTCTTGCCGAAGTTGTCGGCGACCCAGGTGCCCGCGGTCTCGCCTTCCTTCTTGAAGTCGAGGCCGACCCAGCTCGCGTACAGGTCTTCGGGAGCGGAGACCGTGCGGTCTTCGAGGATGACGGGGATGTTGGCATCCTTCGCCTCCTTCAGCACGTCGTCCCAGCCGTCGGTGACGATCGGCGCGAGCACGATCGCGTCGACGCCCTGGTTGATGAAGCTGCGGACCGCGGCGATCTGCGCCTCGGGCTTGTTGTCGGCCGCGTTGAAGATGAGGTTGAAGCCGTTCGCCTCGGAGAACGCCTCCTTCATCGACTCGGTGTTGGCGCTGCGCCACCCGCTCTCGGAGCCGGTCTGCGCGAAGCCGACGGTGATGACCTTGTCGTCGCCGCCCCCGCCGCCGGCGGTGTTGCCCCCACCGGCACAGCCGGCCGTGGTCAGAGCGATCGCGCCCACCAGAGCGAACCCGGCAAGAATCTTCTTCGCCTTCATGTTGAAACCTCCTCGTTTCGCCGGCACCGCTGCCGGTTCATGTGATGCAGCCCCCTCGGGTGGGCTGACTCGTGAATGTTAGCGCTCACACATTCAGCTGTGTCAAGAGATATTCGCAGCCACATCATCACGAATAGATAAATGTGAAGCTTCACACTCTGTGACTCAGGACCGCGGTCGACCGCGCGAAGCGTGTCGCCGTGTTGCACGCGGCGACGCCGAGGCACGCGGAAGCGCCTACCGTTTGAGGTATGACTTCCCTTCCGCACGAAGCTCCCGAGAGCACCCCGGCCATCGGCACCTCGGTCTCGGCGGACGACTTCAAGCGCGCCTTCCGCGGACACCCGGGCGGCATCGCCGTGATCACCGCCTACGGCGAGAACGGGCCCGTCGCGCTGACCGCATCGTCGGTGTCGTCGGTGAGCGCCGACCCGCCGCTGCTGATCTTCTCGGTGTCGGCGCTGTCATCGGCGACCCCGACGATCGTCGCGGCCGACACGATCGTCGTGCACCTGCTCGACGCCGAAGACATCGGTCTCGCGCGCACCGCCTCGACCAGCGGGCTCGATCGCTTCGCCGACACGTCGACGTGGTCGCGCCTTCCCACCGGCGAGCCCGTCTACCACGGCGTACGCGCCTGGCTGCGATGCAAGATCGTCAGTCGAATGGATGCCGGTGGCTCGACCGTGATCGCCGCACAGGCCCTGCAGGTCGACGTCGAGCGCGACCTCGAGCCCGGCGAGCCGGGCGCCGCGCTGGTCTACCACAACCGCACCTGGCACCGCCTCGGCGAGCACTCGCGGCTCGACTGACCCCGGCTCCGCGCTCCGCCGGGCGCCCCGCCGCGGCCGCGGCCGCGAGACTGCATACAGCTGACATCTCCACTGCACGCTGCAATGGAGATGTCAGCAGCGTGCAGTCTCACCCCTGCATCGCGGGAGAGCGACCCCGTCAGCTCGTGACGATCTCGACCACGGCGGCGCCGTCTGCGGGAGCCACCACGCGCGAGACGCAGCAGCACATCTTCGAGCGGGCGTCCTTCTGGCGCTCGCTGTAGAACACATCGCGGTGGTCGATGTCGCCCTCGAGGCCCAGCACCCGTACCTCGCACAGACCGCACTCGCCCTTGCGGCAGTCCCACATCATGTCGGCGCCGGCCGCCTCGAGAGCCTCGAGCATCGACTGGTTCGGACGCACGCGCGCCTCGATCCCGGTCGCCGGGATGCGCACGGTGAACTCCTGCGCGTCGAACCATCCGCTGTTGCCGAACGTCTCCATGCGGAGGTCCGCGATCGGGCGGTTCTGTTTCATCCACTCCCGGCGGATGGCATCCATCAGTCGGATCGGCCCGCAGACGTAGACCTCGGCGCCGGAGTCGATGCCGGAGACGAGATCGGGGATCGACAGCGAGGTCCCTTCGTCCCGCACGTGCAGGCTCAGACGGTCTCGGTGTGTGTCGCGCAGGTCGTCGACGTACGCCATGAGCGCGCGGCTGCGACCGGCGTAGAGCAAGCGGTAGTCGGCTCCGCGGGAGCGGAGACTCGCCGCCATTCCGATCATCGCGGTGATGCCGACGCCTCCCGCGATGAGCACGTAACGCTCAGCCCCGGGCCTCAGCGGGAAGTCGTTCAGCGGCTGCGTGAGCTCCAATCGGTCACCGGGCGCGAGGGCGTTCATGACGGCCGCGCCCCCGCGGCTCACCGGTGAGGCGTAGACGCTGAGCGCGATGCGGCGGCCGTCGTCAGTGGCATCCACGATCGAGTACGACCGCCGGTCCCGCTCGCCCGCGATCGTCAGACGCACGTCGACGTGAGCTCCCGGCGCGACCGGTGCCGGGTCGTCGACCTCGATCTCGATGCGGCGGATCTCGGGGGTGAGGGGGCGGGATGCCACGACCGTGCCACCCTGCCAGGCTTCGGTCCGTGAGACCGCCACGTCAGCGCACCAACTGGGCGCCGCGGCGCGGAGCGGGCGCGTGGTCGCGCCCCTCGGCGAGCAGCATCCGCTCGAGGATCCGGCGCACCCACATGCCGCCGGCGTCGATGTTCAAGCTGTAGAACTCGTAGTCGGGGTTGGCGTCGATCGCCGCCTGCTGAGCGGCGAGCATCGCCTCGTCCTCACCGAAGACTCCGTGCACGCCGTCGCGCAGCTGCGTGGTGATGAGCTGGCTGTCGAGGCGGTAGTTGCGCTGGAAAGACCAGAAGTAGTGGCTCGAGCGCGCGGTCTCGGGGGTGATGGTGTTCATCACGTAGCCATTGACACCCTGCGAGCGGTCGCCCTCGGGCGCCCCGGTGCCGGCCTTGGCGACACCGACGTCGATGCAGATCGTCGACGGCGCTTCGAAGTGGATGATCTGCCAGCGGTCGACGCGGCCCGAGAAGCCCGGGAACTTGTCGCGCATGTTCTTCAGCCAGAACGGCGGCGCCTCGATGTCGTGCATCCACCGCTCGACGGTGACGGTGGTGTCGGTGTGGCTCGTGACGAACTCGCTCTCGCTGAGCTCCTTCTGGCCGATGCTGCTGGAGTGCACGAACTCCTCGTGCGTGAGGTCCATCAGGTTGTCGAGGATGAGCTGGTAGTTGCACGGAGCGTGGATCGTGAGGCCGTCGCCGGTCCAGGCGGCATCCGTCATCTGGTGCATGTCGGGGATGAGCGCGGGGTCGGCGAGAGCGGGATCACCCACCCACACCCACACGTAGCGGTACCGGTCGACGACGGGGAACGAGGGGACGAGGGCGCTGGGGTTGATCGTCTCTTGCGCCGGCATGCTCGTGCAGCGCCCGCGAGCGTCGTAGGTGATGCCGTGGTAGGGACAGCGAATGTCTTCCGGGCCGACCAGCGCGCCCTGCGACAGCGGCGCGAGACGGTGCCAGCAGGCGTCGGCGAGCGCGACCGCGCGACCGTCCTCGGTCCGGTAGAGAGCGAGAGGACGACCCGCGACGGTCCGAGAGAGGATCTTCTTGCGCCCGACCTCGTGGTCCCACGCGGCGACGTACCACGCGTTCCGCGGGTGGTCGAGTAGCTTCGCGGTCACTGTCTCCTGCATGGTGCACTCCCTTGTCCACTCACTATCGCGATAGTTATAGCGGAGAAGATACGGTGGAAGCTCGGCATCCGCAAGCACGAAGGAGGCGGCCGGTGAGCCTGCGCTACGCCCTCCTGGCCCTGCTGACCGCCCAGCCCATGACCGGATACGACCTCGCGAAGGCCTTCCACGTGTCGGTCGGGCACGTGTGGCACGCCCCCGACTCGCAGATCTACCCCGAGCTCAAGCGCATGGTCCGCGACGGCTTGCTGGTCGACGAGTCGGTGCCGTGGGGCGAGAAGTCGACGAAGACGCAGTACTCCGTCACCGACGAGGGCGTCGCCGCGTTCCGCGCCTGGATGCGCGAGCCGATCGACTACCCGAACGAACGCGATCCGGCGCACCTGCGCGCGGCCTACTTCGAGTGGACCGAGCCCGAGGTCGCGCGACGCCACCTGCAGGAGCACATCGCGCAGTACGAGCTGCGCCGCGCCCAGTGGCAGGCGCAGCTGGATGCCATCCGCCGACGCACGCACCCGATCGTGGAGCGTCGCCTCGCGAGCGACACCGAGCACGATCACGACGCGATCGTGGCCTTCAAGGTGTTCACGTACGAGGGCTTCCTCGACCGCGCGGAGGGCGAGATCGCCTGGGCGCGGCACGGGCTGGATCTGCTGGACCGGCTAAACCCGGGGGCGTGAGCCGAGGCGCGAACCCGGGGCGCGGATCCGGGGCCTGAGCCGCGGGCGGGAAACCGGGGGCTAATGCCCGGGGCGGGCGCCCCTCAGCCCTCGGCCGGAAACGCCGCCGCTCGCAGCAGCCGCGCCAATTCCGCCCGATCGGCGCGCGAGAGCGCCGCGTGCGCGCGCCGCTCCCCCGCCTCGACGTCGACGAGAGCACGACGGTAGAGCGCCCGCCCCTCGAGGGTCGCGGCCACGACGTTCGCGCGGCGATCGCGCGGGTCGGGCTCTCGCGTGACGAGCCCGCGCCGCTCGAGGTCGTCGATCAGGGCAACCACCTGGCTCGGGTCGAGCCGCAAGAAGGCCGCGAGCTCCCGCTGCGAGGGCCGCCCGCCGGTGACGGCGAGGGCGAGGACCGAGTACGAACGCACCTTCAGCCCGTGCGCCGCGAGCGCCTCATTGCCCGTCGCCTGCGACACCGCCGCCGCGCGCGCGAGCAGGAAGCCGAGGTCGTCGGCGAGGGGAGCGTGCTCCAGCCGCGACGCCTCGCCGGCGTCGTCGTCGGCCGCGGGAGTCATGAGGACAGTGTAGCGAAACTCAATCATTGACATTTTCAACGAATGGATGGCACGATGGCGGCGACACGAAGGAGTTCACCATGTCGCTCACCGGCAAAGTCGCCATCGTCACGGGTTCGGGGCGCGGCCTCGGCCTCGCCTACGCCCAGGAGCTCGCCCGGCAGGGGGCAGCGGTCGTCATCAACGACGTGGATGCCGCCACCGCCGACGCCGCGGTGAAGACCATCGTCGACGCGGGCGGACGCGCGGTAGCCGTCGCCGCCCCGGTCGGCCCGACCGAGACCGCCGATGCACTCGTCGCGGCCGCGGTGGACAACTTCGGACGCCTCGACATCCTCGTGACCAACGCCGGGGTCCTGCGCGACACGGTCCTCTGGAAGATGAGCGACGACGACTTCGACACCGTCATCGGCGTGCACCTTCGCGGCACCTTCACCACCGTCCGGGCCGCCGCGACGTACATGCGCCAGAACGAGATCCCCGGGCGGATCATCTGCATCGGCTCGCCCACGGGCCAGCGCGGCAACTTCGGCCAGACCAACTACGCGGCCGCCAAGGCGGGCATCGTCGGCATGGTGCGCACCTGGGCGCTCGAGCTCAAGAAGGCCGGCATCACCGCGAACGCCGTGATCCCCGTCGCCGCCACCGCGATGACCGCGACGGTCCCCTACTTCGCCGCCGCCGTCGAGGCCGATGCTGCGGGGGAGCCCATGCCCGCGTTCTTCCGACACGACCTCGGCTTCGGCACCTCCGACGACGTCGCCGGTCTCGTCGCCTACCTCGCCTCGGACGCCGCCGCCGGCGTGACGGGTCAGGCGATCGGCATCGGCGGCGACCGCCTGCAGCTGTGGTCGCACCCCGAGCCCGTCGCGACGGCGTATCGCGAGGGCGGCTGGACGTTCGAGGCCCTGAACGACGGATTCGCCGAGGCGGTCGGAGAACTCCAGAGCGTCGGCGAGCGGTTCCCCGCCCTGCCCACCGAGCTGCAGCGCCCCACTCCGACCGCCTGACGACCATGGTCCGCTATGAGTCCGCCATCGATGTCGAGGCGCTGAAGGCCATCGACGTCCACGTGCACATCGAGGTCGACGGGCACGGCCACGCGTCGCTGCCTGACGACCTGGCGGCAGCCGCGAGTCGCTACTTCGCCGTCGATGCCGCTCGCCCCGACCTCGACAGCATCGCGGAGTACTACCGCGAACGGTCGATGGCCGCGGTCGTGTTCACGGTGGATGCCGAGAGCCACCTCGATCACCCTCCTCTCTCCAGCGCGGACATCGCCGCGGGGGCCGCGCGCCACAACGACGTCCTGATCCCCTTCGGCTCGGTCGACCCGAACCGCGTCGACGCCGTCGATCGAGCGCGTCGGCTCATCGAGGATTCCGGAGTCCGCGGGTTCAAGTTCCACCCCACGGTGCAGAACTTCGACCCCAGCGACGAGCGCCACTACCCGCTCTACGACGCCTTGCAGGCAGCGGGCGTGGTCGCGCTCTTCCACACGGGCCAGACCGGGATCGGGGCGGGGATGAAGGGCGGGCGGGGCCTGCGCCTCGGCCTGTCGAACCCGATGCTGCTCGACGCGGTCGCGGCCGACTTCGGCGACCTGCAGATCATCATGGCCCACCCCTCGGTGCCGTGGCAGGACGAGGCGATCTCGGTGGCCACGCACAAGCACAACACGTGGATCGACCTGTCGGGATGGAGCCCGAAGTACTTCCCCGAGCAGCTCGTGCGAGCCGCCAACTCCTTCCTGAAGAGCCGCATCCTGTTCGGCTCGGATTTTCCCCTGCTCACCCCCGACCGCTGGATGCGCGACGTCGAGCAGACCGCCCTGAAGACCGAGGTGATGCCGGGGATTGTCAAGGACAACGCCGCGCGCCTCCTCGGCCTCTCGACCCCCTCCAAGGAGAACTGATGACCACCACCATCGCCTACGACGACATCGCGGGCCTCGCCGGCACCGACCTCGGCTGGTCGGACTGGCTCGAGATCACGCAGGACCGCGTCGACCTCTTCGCCGACGCGACCGACGACCACCAGTGGATCCACACCGATCCCGAGCGCGCGAAGGGCGGCCCTTTCGGCGGCGCGATCGCCCACGGGTTCCTCAGCCTGTCGCTCGCCGTGAAGTTCTGGACAGAGCTGCTGGACGTCACGGGCGTGACCACCAAGGTGAACTACGGCCTCGACAAGGTCCGCTTCATCTCGCCCGTGAAGGTCGGCGCCCGCGTGCGCATGAACGCCGTCGTCGCCGAGATCACCGAGATCGCCGGCGGCTACCAGCTCGCCGTCGACCAGACGATCGAGATCGAGGGCGGCAGCAAGCCCGCCGTCGTCGCACGCGGCCTCTACCGCTTCTACGCGTGAGCCGCCCGGGGCCCGCCACGCGCGGGCCCCGAACCCCTTCGCGAAATCCGCACTCGAAGAAGAGACCGCGCATGAGAACCCAAGGACTCGGAGCCTGGCTCCCCCGCCGCAGGCTGCGATCGCCCGAGAAGACCGCCGTGGTGTTCGGTGAGAACCAGCGACTGACCTACCGACAGCTCGCGGACCGCGCCGAGGCGGTGTCCGCCGTCCTGGTCGAGGAGGGCGTCGGCGCCGGTGACACCGTCGCCTACCTCGGCGAGAACAGTCCCGATTTCCTCGTCACGCTGTTCGGCGCGGTGCGCATGGGCGCCGTCTTCGTCCCGGTCAACACCCGGCTCGCGGGGCCCGAGATCGCCCACGTCCTCACCGACAGCCGCGCCCGCGTGCTCGTCCACGACGCTGTGTTCGACGACCGGCTCGACGCGATCGAGGCCGGTCTCGCGAGCCCGCCACGACGCATCCGCACGGGAGCGTCCGGACGCAACGGCGAACCGGGCTTCGATCGGAGAATGGATGCCGCCGGCCCCGCCCCCGCTCTCGTGATCGCCGAACCGGGCGCCCCCGCCGCCGTCGTCTACACCTCGGGCACGACGGGTCGCCCCAAGGGCGCCGTACTCACGCACGAGAACCTGACAGCCGTGGCCGTGAACACGATCATCGACTACGACGTCGTCTCGGACGATGTGGCGCTCATGATCTCGCCGCTCTTCCATGTCGCCTCGCTCGGCATGGGCGCCCTCCCCGTCGTCCTCAAGGGCGGGACCCTCGTCCTCGAGAAGGGGTTCGAGGCCGGCCGCGCGCTCGACCTCGTCGAGCAGCACCGCGTGACGATGATCTCCGGCGTGCCCACGACCTTCCAGCTCATGGCCGACCATCCTTCCTGGGCGAGCACCGACATCTCGAGCCTGCACACCCTCACCTGCGGCGGATCCGCCGTCCCGGACCGCATCCTGCGGGCGTGGGAAGAGCGCGGACTGTCGTTCTCGCAGGGGTACGGCATGACCGAGACCTCGCCCGGGGCGACCTCGCTCGCTCCGCACATGACGCGGGCGAAGCAGGGCAGTGTCGGTCTCCCGCACTTCTTCACCGAGGTACGCGTCGTCGACGATGAGGGGCGCCCGGTCCCGGCCGGCACCGTGGGAGAGATCCACGTCACGGGACCGAACGTCTTCGCCGGCTATCTCGGTCTCGACGAAGCGACGCGCGCGGCGAAGACCGACGACGGGTGGTTCCGCTCCGGCGACCTCGGTTACCTCGACGCCGACGGCTACCTTTACATCTGCGGACGATCGAAAGACATGATCATCTCCGGCGGCGAGAACATCTACCCGGCCGAGGTCGAAGCCCTGATCGCCGACATACCGGGAGTCACGGGCGTCGCCGTCATCGGCATCCCGGACAATCGCTGGGGCGAAGTCCCGCTGGCCGTGCTGACCGTGAGCGAGGGGACGATGGTCGACACCACCGCCGTGCGCGCGCACCTCGACGGGCAGGTGGCGCGCTACAAGCTCCCCAAAGAGGTGGTCGTGATCGAGGCGTTGCCCCGCACGGCATCCGGAAAGGTCATCAAAGCCGAGCTGCGCGAGCGCTTCGGCGGCACCTCACTCTGAAGCCTCCTCATGCCCGGGACCTGTCGATGACGACGCTCAGCGTCACCGCCGTGGTGATGTCCTTGACACCCGGGTGGCCCGCGACGAGGCGCCAGATCTCGCTCACGCGGGTCGTGTTCGCAGCCTCCACGTGCACGACGAGGTCGAGTTCGCCGGCGACCACGTCGCACCGGCGTACCTCCGGAATCGCCTCCAGGGATGCCACGACGTCGTCGCCTCGCATCCGGTCATGACGCTGGACGAGCAAGGTCGCCACGGCCGCGTCGGCACCGGGGCCGACCGTGATCGCCTCGCGGATCGTGTAGCCCTCGATGTGCCCGTCGCGTTCGAGTCTCTCGACGCGCTGACGAACGGCGTTGCGCGAAAGTCGGACGACGCTTCCCAGCATCGCGTGGCTCGCGCGGGCGTTGCGCCGGAGCTCTCGCAGGAGTTGCTCATCGATGTCATCGAGTCGGCGCATGGGAAGCCTTGCCTTCGACAGGGGACCGTGGCCGCCACCCCGCGAACGGCCACCGCCTCGTGTTCGTTCGAGGGTCGGGGGATGCCCCGCATCGTGGATGCGATCGAATCCCGACCCCGCGGCAGGGTGGGGCCGCCGAAGTCCCGGCGGGGCGATGAGCGGCGCCCCTCCGTCGCCCGTGGGGGGAAGGGGAGCCGTTCATCGTCGTCCGTTCTCGTTCTCGTTCTCGGGTCTGCGGCTGCGGCCGTCAGACCTGCTCGGGGACGACCCAGCTCTTGCGGATGGTCTTGGTCACGACCCAGGTGCCCGTGTCGCCGGCCTCCATGAAGAACACGCGGCCGGGAGCGATGACATGCACGCAGCCATCGGCGTCGGTCAGCGTCCCCTCGCCCTCGATGATGTGGAACATCTCCGCGTGCGTCCACGACCACGGGAATTCACCGGGCTCGCACATCCACGTGCCCACGCGCAGGCCGCCACCGCTCGCGATCGGGGCGGTGAACTGCTCGGGGTCGCCGGAGGTGGCATCCGGGACCAGACCCTTCGAGGTCAGAGCGAGATCGGAGGGAAGGGCATCGATGATCATGATTCTCCTGGTGGTGAGGACAGGTCACAGGACCTGGTCGAGGAAGGCTTTCAGGCGCTCCGTCTGGGGATTGTCGAAAAGGGATGCAGGAGGACCCACCTCGACGACCACGCCGCGGTCCATGAAGACCACCTGATCGGCGACCTCGCGGGCGAAGCCCATCTCATGCGTCACGACGACCATGGTCATGCCGGCGCGGGCGAGCCGACGCATCAACGCCAGGACGCCCTTCACCAGCTCGGGGTCCAGGGCCGACGTCGCCTCGTCGAAGAGCATGACCTCCGGCTCCATGGCGAGAGCACGGGCGATCGCCACGCGCTGCTTCTGACCGCCCGAGAGCGATGCCGGGCGCATGTCGGCCTTCTCGGCGAGCCCCACCTCCGCGAGGCGCTTGTGCGCGACCTCCCGCGCCGCGGCCGCGCTCACGCCGCGCACCCGCCGGAGGGGGAGCACGATGTTGTCGAGCACGGTCCGGTGCGGGAACAGGTTGAAGTGCTGGAACACCATGCCGATCCGGCGGCGCAATGCGTCGTCCGACCCCGTGAGGACGTCGACCCCGTCGAGCAGGACGGCTCCGCCCGACGCCTCTTCCAAACGGTTGATGCAGCGCAGCACGGTCGATTTGCCCGATCCCGACGGACCGATGATGCAGGTGGTCTTCCCGGCGGGAACCTCGATGTCGACGCCGTGTAGCACGCGAACCGGTCCGAAGTCCTTCGTCAGCCCCCGCACGGAGAGCGAGCCCGCCGCCGGTGTGAAAGCACCCGTGGGGGCGGTGAGGATGTCGCTCATCGTTGTGCTCCGTTCTGCGGCGCGGTGGTCGGACCTGCCGACAGGATGGGGTCGGGAAGCACCGTCTCAGCCGGAGCGTCGTTCGCCGGGCGACGACGACGGCCCAGCGGACGCCCGTCACGGAGGCGACGGTCGATCACGTTGACCAAGTGAGTGAGGGGCACCGTGATGATGAGGTAAAAGATGCCGGCGAGCACCAGCGGCGAGAGGTTGCCGTTGGTGATGGCGGCGTCCTGCCCGATGCGGAACAACTCGCGCTGCGACGTGATCAGGCCGAGGAAGTACACCAGCGACGAGTCCTTCACGATGGCGATGAACTGGTTCACCAGCGACGGCAGCACCTGACGCACCGCCTGCGGGATCACGATGAGTCGCATCGCGTCGCGGTGCGTCATGCCCAGCGCGCGAGCGGCCTCGAGCTGGCCCTTGTCGACCGCGAGGATTCCCGCGCGGAAGATCTCTCCGAGGTAGGCGCTGGCGATGAGGCTCAGCGCCAGGATGCCGAGAGGGTAGGGGTTTCCGCGGGTGATGCCGTTGAACAGCGGGGCGAGCCCCGTTCCGATCAGAAGGATCGTCAGGATCGCCGGGAGCCCTCGGAAGATGTCGGTGTAGATCCGACTGAGGGTGCGCAGCAGACGTGACCGGCTCGTGCCCATGACGGCCAGGCCGAGTCCGAGCACGATGCCGATGACGGTGGCCGCGAGCGACAGCAGGAGGGTGTTCCAGATGCCGTAGGCGAGCATGTCGGGCAGCGCTCGCAGCATCGACGTGACGTCGAAGAAGCTGCGCGCGATGTTGCCCAGGGTGTCAGCGAGGTCCATGGGTCACTTCGTCGGCTGGAACTGGTCGGGAACCGGCTGGTCGGGGAAGAACTTCATGTCGATGCTCAGCCAGGTCCCATCGGCGATCATGTCGGCCAGGGCCCCGTTGACGGCATCCTTCAGCGCCGTGTTCTGCTTCGACACGGCCATGCCCACGGGGTAGTCGGGGACGGGGATGTTGATCGCGATCTCCTGGCGTCCGCCGGACTGAGCCGCGTAGTCCTCCGCCACGGGGAAGTCGAGGAAGTGCGCGTCGATCGTGCCCGCCGTGAGACCCGCGATCGCGCTGTTGTTGTCGGGGAAGCGCACGATCTCGACGCCGGGGAAGTTGTCCTGGGCGTAGCTGTCCTGGATCGTGCCCTGCACGACGCCCAGACGCTTGCCGCTCAGGGTCGCCTCGTCGTCGGTGATCCCGGATGCCGGGGAGGCGAGCACGGAGATGTAGGCGATGAAGTAGTGGTCGCTGAAGTCGACCGTCTCGCGACGCTTCTCGGTGTCGCTGATGGAGGCGGCGGCGAGGTCGAGCTGACCGTTCGCGACCGCCGGCAGGAGAGCGGAGAACTCCTGCGTGACGAACTCGGTCTGCAGGTCGAGACGCTTGGCCACTTCGCGTGCGATCTCGACGTCGAAGCCCTGGAGCTCGCCGTTGTCGGTGTAGGCGTAGGGCTTGGTGTCGCCCGTGGTGCCGATACGGAGCGTGCCGCTCGAGATCGTGTTCAAGCCGTCGTCGGAGCCGCCGGCGCTCGGCCCGGCGCAGGCCGAGAGGCTCAGGCCGAGGGCGACGGCCGCGGTGGCGGCCAAAAGGATTTTGGAGCGCTTCATGGTCAGGCTGCTTTCTTGGTCGGGTGGTGGGGGTCGTCGGCCCAGGACGTGCCGTCGTACTCACGGTCGGGGCTCATGAACTGGATGTCGGTGAACGGTTCCTCGTCGAGGGCGAGCTCCGCCAGGAGTTCTCCGATGGCGGGCGCGTGCTTGAAGCCGTGACCGCTGTCGCCGCCGGCGAGGACGAGCCGGGGGTCTCCGGCGACACGGCCCAGGAGGAACTGCTTGTCGGGGGTGTTCGTCACCATGCAGGGGATCGCCTTCGCGGGCGTCGGCTCGAGATCGCGGAACGCCCCGTCGACAGCCTTGGACAGGGTCGCATAGTCGCTGGCGGGGCGGATGTAGCGGTCGACGGTGTCCGCATCGGTGTCGGTGAACACACCACCGATGTCCTGCAGGCCGATCTTGACCGCGTAGCCCTCGCCGTCCGTCGCATCCGCGCCGTGGCCCCAGAGCGCCAGACCGCTGGGAAGCTGACGGATGAAGACGGGGAAGGCCGAGAGGTCGAACTGCCCGTCGGGCTCGATGTCAGAGGGGTCCGAGCTCTCGAACCAGAACATGGGCATGCGCCGGGGCGACAGGGGCAGGTCGAGGAACTTCGAGGTCCACGCGCCGGCGGTCATCACCGCACGACGGGCGCGCAGAGTCCGCCCTCCCGCCTCGACCTCGACGCCGTCGTCGATGAGACGGACGTCGGTGACCCGCGTGTCGGTCAACACCGTCGCGCCCAGCGAGACGGCCACCTCTACGGCTGCTCTGACGCCGAGCTCGGGGTAGCAGACGCCGGCGGCAGGATCCCACACGCCGATGTCGTCGGGACCGAAGCCTCGATACTGCGGGAAGCGCTCGCCGAGTTCGTCGTGCTCGATGACCTCGACCTTGAGGCCCGCATCGGTGGCGGCGCGCAGCGTCCCCTCGACCACGTGACCGTCGGGCGGGCCCACCATGAGACCGCCGGTCTGCCGCAGCAGCGTCTGGCCGGTGCGCTCGCCGAGGTCGTACCAGAGGTCGCGAGCTCGTGTCGCGATCGGTGCGAGACCGGGGTGCTCGTGGCAGGCGACACGGAAGACGCGCGTGGTGCCATGCGTCGAGCCCAGGTGGTGACCGATCCCGTACCGTTCGACCCCGATGACGCGGACGCCGCGCTCGGCGAGACGCCAGAGGGCCTGAGATCCCCACGCGCCGAGTCCGACGACGATGACGTCGGCATCCAAAAAGTTGTCTGACATGACATGCTGCCTTTCCCTCCCGGTGTGCCGGGGTGCGCATCAGTCTGCTCAAGCGCACGCTGGCTTCGCCAAATACAATTTTCGATGGTTGTGATACCCAGCAGGTATGAATGCCGCCGAGGAGGCCCCATGGAAATCCGCGAACTGACCTACTTCATGGCCGTCGCCGAAGACCTGTCGTTCACGCGGGCCGCCGCCCGTCTCCAGATGAGCCAGCCGCCCCTCAGCCGTGCCATCAGTCAGCTGGAGAAGAAACTCGGGGTGCGGTTGTTCGACAGGCGCTCTCGAGCCGCGCCGCGCCTCACCCCGGCGGGGCACCTCCTCGTCCGCGAAGGACGCCGCATCCTGCAGCAGGTCGAGCAGACCGAGTCGCTCCTCGACTCCGCCGTTGCCGAACTGCATCCCCTGCGCATCGTCAGTGTCAGCTCGGTCCTCGCCGGACTGCTGCCCCCTGTCGTGCGGGCCTTCACGGGGTCGCACCGCGAAGCGCGCGTGCTCATCGAGGAAGCGGAGGAGCGTCCGATCCTGTTCGATCTGGCCCGGGTGACGGCGGATCTGGGATTCACCCGAGTCCGAACCGTCGACGATCGCTTCGAGTTCGACCGTGTCGCGATGGAGCCGCTGGTGGCCGCCCTTCCCGCGACTCACCGGCTCGCCGGACGCGGCGAGATCTCGCTCGCCGAGCTCTCGGACGAGGACTTCATCATGTTCAACCGCGAGGACTCCCCCCAGGCGTACGACCGTCTCGTCCTCTCCTGCGTGCGAGCGGGCTTCAACCCCCGCATCATCCTGCACGCGACGAACGACCTGTCGATTCTCAGCACGGTGTCCTGCGGCCTGGGCGTGTCGCTCATGCCGTACATCTCGTCTTTCGTTCCGATCCCCGGCGTGCACTTCGCCACCATCTCGGAGGAATGGGCGCGCACGCCGCTGACGATCGTGTGGTTGTCGGGTCAGCCCAACCCCCTTACGGCGCTGTTCGTGTCGTACGTGCGCGCCGAGCTCACCGCCCGGCGCGACGCGGATCGACGAGCCGGTCGCATCACCTTCGATCTGCTCGCCCCCTGAGCCCCACCGCACGCGGCACCCTCGGCCCTCCGCACCACAGGACAACGGCTCGCACCGCACCTCGACGACGAGCGATCCGCTCGGTGCGGGGAGCGGATCGTCGCTGGTGCGCGGTGCACCTTCGCCTCGAACCTGGAGGAAAGACCCGTCTAAGGAGTTTCGATGCGTTCGTACAATCTGGCCCTGATCGGTTTCGGTGGAGTGAACCGTGCCCTCGCACAGCTCATCGACGAGGACCAACCCCGTTTCCGCGAGCTCGGCTTCGAGCTGAAGGTGGTCGCCATCACCGACCTCGCGATGGGTTCTCTCATCCAGGCCGACGGCGTCGATCTCGGCGAGATCCTCGCCCTGCCCCGCGGCACGACCTTTGCGGGCCACGACGGCGGTTCCGCCGAAGCGGACAACGAACGCGTGATCCGCGAGAGCCCGGCCGACGTCGTGGTCGAGGCGACGTTCACGAACCCGCAGACCGGAGAACCCGCGGCCTCGCACGTGCGCTGGGCGCTCGAGAGCGGCAAGCACGTGACCACCACGAACAAGGGCCCGGTCGCCCTCCACGGCGCCGCCCTGAACGCCATCGCCGCCGCGAACGGCGTGCGCTTCGCGTACGAGGGCAGCGTCATGAGCGGCACGCCGGTGCTCGGGCTCGCCCACCGGCAGCTCGCCGGGCTGGGCTTCTCGCGCGTGCAGGGCGTTCTCAACGGCACCAGCAACTACGTCCTCAGCCGTATGGAGGCGGGGCTGAGCCTCGACGCCGCCGTCGCCGAGGCCCAGGCCCACGGTTACGCCGAGGCCGACCCCACCGCCGACATCGGGGGGTCGGACGTTCAGCTCAAGGTCACCATCCTCGCGAACGAACTGCTCGGCGCCGACATCTCGCCCGCCGACGTCGAGACCTTCGGCATCCAGGACATCACCGCGGACGACGTCGCCGCGGCGGCCCGCGAGGGTCGACGCTGGAAGCTCATCGGTTCGGCGGAACGCGACCAGGACGGCGCCGTCACGGCCCGCGTCGCCGCGGAGGCCGTCACCGCCGATCACCCGCTGGCGAATGTTCCCGGCGCGACCAATGCCGTCTCGTTCGACACCGATCTGCTTGGCACGGTCACGGTCACCGGACCGGGTGCCGGCCGCATCGAGACCGCCTACGCGCTGATCGCCGACCTGATCAGCATCGACGCCTTCGAGAAGGATGCCGCTCGTGTCTGACACGCACACACTCCACGTCCTCACCGTCGACGATCTGCTCGTCTACGACAAGTTCTCGGGCGACGTCGTCGCCGCTCTGCCCCAGAACGACGTCGACGGAGCCCGTGACGCCCTCGCACGCGCCGTCGCGGCGGCGCCCGCGGCGGCGAAGACGGCCAGGCACGAACGGGCCGCGGTGCTCGAACGCGCCGCCCGCATCTTGGACGAGCGCTCCGAGAACGTCGCGCATCTCATCGTCACCGAGGCCGGCAAGACGATCCGCCAGGCGCGCAAGGAGGTCTCACGAGCGATCAACACCCTGAAACTCTCGGCGCACGAGGCGACAGCCAACGCCGGCGAGGTCATCCCGTTCGAGTCCTTCCCCGGCGGTGAGGGTCGGCGCGGCTGGTTCAGCCGCGAACCCCTAGGGGTGATCGTCGCGATCACGCCCTACAACGACGCCCTGAACCTCGTCGCCCACAAGATCGGCCCGGCGATCGCGGGCGGCAACACCGTCGTGCTCAAACCTTCCCCGCACACCCCGCTCACGGCGCAGCTGATGGTGGACGTGCTCGTCGAGGCGGGCCTGCCCGACGACGTCATCACCGTCGTGCGCGGTGACAGGTCGGTCGCTCAGGCGCTCGTCTCCGCACGCGAGGTGCGTCTGGTCTCGTTCACCGGCGGGTTCGCAACGGGGCGCGCGATCGCCGCGGCCGCCGGCATCAAGAGGCTCGCGATGGAGCTCGGGGGAAACGCACCCGTTATCGTCTTCGCCGACGCCGACCTCGACAGCGCGGTGTCGGCGTGCGTCTCGGGGGCGTTCTGGGCCGCGGGGCAGAATTGCATCGGTGCTCAGCGTCTCCTCGTGCAGCGAGAGATGTACGAGCGGTTCGTCGCCGCGTTCGTCGAGGCGACCGGGCGGCTCGTCCACGGCGACCCGCGTGAGGAGACGACCGATATCGGTCCGATGATCAGCGCGAGTGCGGCGCACGCGGCGCGTCAGACGGTGCTCGACGCCGTCGCTGCCGGAGCGCACCTGCGGATCGGCGGCACCGTGGAGGGCTCCGTCATGGCGCCGACGGTGCTGACCGATGTGCCGCGCACGTGCACGGTGTGGACCGAGGAGGTCTTCGCGCCGGTGGTCGTCATCGAGCCTTTCGACTCCGAAGAGGCCGCGATCGAGGCCGCCAACGACAGCGAGTACGCACTGCAGGCCGGGGTCTTCACGCAGAATCTCTCGCGCGCGCTCCGCGTCGCCGACGCCATCGAGGCCGGTGGCGTGATGGTCAACGATTCCTCGGACTATCGCCTCGACGCGATGCCGTTCGGCGGAGCGAAGTACGGCTCGATGGGTCGCGAGGGCGTGCGCTTCGCCTACGAGGAGATGACTCAGCCGAAGGTCATCTCGATCCTGACCTGACGGGCGGACGGGCGGGGACCCGCTGATCAGGGAAAAGAGAGAACTCCGAATTCTCTCGCAGCCCCGCCCCTGCCGGAAAGGCACCGCCGTAGAGGTCAGGCGGGGTCAGCCGTCGACGTGGGCGGCCGTTGCTGTGCGGTGCCCGCCGGAGGGCCCGCCGCGCTTCGTCAGGCGCGTGATCCCGGTGATCACGGCGACGATCACGAGCCCGATCGCCAGGCCAAACACCGCCGACATCGTCGTCTCCACGATCCACACGACGACCGCTCCGGCGGCCTCGATCGCGTGGGTCACGACGTGCACGACGTCGTACGGTCCTGCCCACAGCGTCTCGGCGAGATTCTGCAGCAGGAGGTGTCCACCGACCCACAGCATCGCGACGGTGCCGACGATGCTGATGACCCGGAACACCGCCGGCATGGATGCCACGATCCGCACGCCGAAGCGGCGGACACCGCGCGAGGGGCTCTTCATGAACCGCAGGCCGATGTCGTCGATCTTCACGAGCAGCGCGACGGCACCGTAGACCACGACCGTCATGGCGAGACCGATGATCAGGAGGGCGCCCAGCGTCATCCAGATGCCGAAGTCGGGGTCGAGACTCGACAGCGCGATCAGCATGATCTCGGTGCTGAGGATGAGGTCGGTGCGCACGGCACCGAGCACGAGCTTCTTCTCATCGCGCGGGCCGTCGTCGTCGTGCTCTCCGTGGCTGACGCCGAACCACTCGAGCACCTTCTCGGCGCCTTCGAAACAGAGGAAGGCGCCACCGACGATGAGGAGGTATGGAAGCACCATCGGCGCGAACGCCTCCAGCAGCAGCGCGATCGGGATGATGATGACGTACTTGTTGATGATGCTGCCGAGCGCGATCTTCCACACCACCGGGAGCTCGCGCGCGGGTGTCAGCCCCTGCACGTACTGCGGAGTCACGGCGGCATCGTCGATGACGACGCCCGCGGTCTTCGCGCTCGCCTTCATGGCGGCGCTGAGGATGTCATCGACAACGGCGAGCAGACCGACAGACATAGGTTCTCCGGGGTCGAGGGGATGCGGCGAGAGGCCTCCAGCGAGGATATCGGCGTCGGCGACCCTGAGGGGCGCGCTGCGGACAACGCACCCCCCAGCACTGAGACGCGACGGGGATCAGACCGAGACCGGGCTGTCAGGGACAGCCTTCGCGGAATCCTCCACGGGCGCAGCGTCTTGGACCGGCGGCGCAGGCGCCTTCCGCGCGACGTGTCGCCAGATGAATCCCCCGCCGAAAATCACGACAACGACGCAACTCCAGTGCGTCACCGCGAAAAGCAGATCGTTGTTGGTGAGACCGAGGACCAATGGAGCCACACCGTCCCAGGTCCCGTGCAGAACGGCGACGCCGACGTACGTGCCGAGCACAAGCCACGACAAGCGGAAGCGCCCCTTCTTCGCGGCGGCCGCGAAAAGGGCGGCACCCAGCAGGGAACTCCAGAGAACGTGCATGAACGGGGCGTAAAGGCCGCGGTCGTACGCCTGGAACACCGCCGAGATGATGGGGTCGGCACCTGTCGCCGACATGTTGATGTAGCCCATGGACTCCAGCACCGCGAAGCCGAGACC
The DNA here is from genome assembly GCF_030818255.1 of Microbacterium sp. SORGH_AS_0969. NCBI lineage: Bacteria > Bacillati > Actinomycetota > Actinomycetes > Micrococcales > Microbacteriaceae > Microbacterium > Microbacterium sp. SORGH_AS_0969. The sequence continues at coordinate 1,901,681 of NZ_JAUTAG010000001.1, read as the reverse complement.
GACCGACCCGCCGATGAACAGACCGTTGCGAGCGCTCTTGGCGATCTTCCACCCCACGGCCACGATGAGCACCCCCTTGGCGAACTCCTCGACGAAGCCGGCCGACAGCAAGGCGATCACCCCCTGGTTCCCGAAATGAGGCTGCGGAAGCTGCTCCACGAGCTGATCCAGCGTCGCGCCGAGTGTGACGGCGAGAGTCCCACCGATGACCGCCGCCACAACGAGGTTGATCGCGGTGACTGTGTCGGTCGTCCGGAGACGGTGCAGCATGATCCAAAAGACCGTCGCGGGCACGAGTGCTGCGCTTATGAAGACCCACGCCGGCAGAACGAGCACGTTTCGCAACAGGTGCAGAAGAACGATGCCCATGTAAAGCCAGATGAGTAGCCCGCCCACGAAGAACCAAACGGTGTGGGTCCTTCGGTGCTCCCGTCGGTGTGGCGCGTGTTTGTGCGGCGCGTGTTTATGTGTGCGAGTGGTGTGCTTCTCTGCCGTGGTCACGGCTCTCCCCCTGTCCGGAACGCCCAGCGCGCCCTGAGTCAGAGTGTGGCAGAGCACATCACCCCGTCGTGGCCGAATTTCACCCGACACGCTGCCTCGTCCACTGCCGGGCGGCGCGATGCTGAAAGGATGCCCGTCCTCACCACGCTCCCTCCGTTGCTGCTCCTCGTCGTCCTCGGCGTCAGCGGGGTGAGCAAGCTCCTCGATCTCGACTCCGCGGCGACGACGATGCGGGCCCTCCGCCTCGGGGCGCTTCCCGCCCCACCGACCGTCGCGGCGGTGGCCTCGGTGGAACTCGCCGTCGCCTTGGGGCTCGCTTTCGGCACGCGCGAGCTCTTCTCCGGGGCGGCCGTCGCCTCCCTCGTCGTGACGCTGGCCTTCCTCGCCGTGGCCGTCCGCGCACAGCAGCAGCACTCCACCGACGAATGCGGATGCTTCGGGCGGGTGGCATCCACCCGGGTCGGCCCGTGGATGACGGCGCGCAACGTCGCCCTCGCAGTCCTGGCGTCGGCGACCTTGGCGGGCGCGATCATCGACCCGCCGTCCAACGCTCTCCTCACGCGCACGCTCAGCGACCCCTTGACCGCCGTGTCGCTCGTCATCGTCGTTGCGGCGATCGCCGTGATCGGAGCGTCCTTCCGGCCCGATTCGGCGACGGCGACCTCGGCGGCGGAGTTGCCCCTGCTCACCCCCGACGGAACGGTGGTGGTTCCGCGGCAGCGCGCCCTGCGCGGTCGCGCGCAGCTGCTGCTGTTCGTGCGGCGCGGCTGCGCGCCGTGCGAGGCGCTGATCGAGCGCGCGACGACCGACCTGGCCGAACTGGATACCATCGACGTCCGCCTCATCGGCGCCGTGGGAGATGATCATCGGCCCGCGACGGACGAACCCATCCACACCGATCTGTCGGGGACGTTCGCCGAGTCCCTCGGCGTTCCTCCGGAGCGGCCCGCGGGGATCCTCCTGACCACCAGCGGCGACCGGCTCCTCCCTTTCGCCGTGGGTGCCGACGAGACGAATCTGCTCATCGACACCGTCGTCGCCGCCCTCGCCGAGCAGAAGCTCGACTGACGCATTCAACGAGAAAAGCCCCGGCGAACCGGGGCTTTTCTCGTTGTGCGGAGACGGAGGGATTTGAACCCTCGGTCCCCTTACGGGGACTCCACCTTAGCAGGGTGGTGCACTAGGCCTGACTATGCGACGTCTCCAGGTGATCAGCGCCGAAGGCGCGAGCACACCGGTTCATACTACCCGCTCGCGCCCTGGCATCCGAATCCGAACCGGCCGGGATGCCAGGGCGAGAGCGTCAGCGAACGTTGCCGTTCGAGCAGGTCGCCTGCGCCGCCGTCTGGCCCGCGATCTCCGACGGCAGCGTGATCGCCGACGAGGAGGGGTCGGGGGTGGGCGCGGCGCTGTCGGTCGGCGCCGGGGTGGCCGTGTCGGTCGGCGTGGGCTGGGCGTTCTCGTCGACGACCACGCCGTCTCCGTCGCTCAGGTTGCCCGAGAGCTGCAGCGGCTGGTTCGCCGCGAGCGCGGCCCAGAGCGTGTCGGCCGCGTCGTAGTCGGGCACGACACGGTTCGGGTCGGCCGAGTCGGTGAACGTCGGGTACTGGATGAAGACGATCTCGCTGAACGGGACGTCCTTCACGGCGGACGCGATCTGGACGAGCGTCAGCGGGTTGGTCAGCGACGTCGACGGGTCGACGTTGCGAAGCGCGGTCGAGGCGAGCTTGTAGAGGGTCGCCGGGTTCGACAGCACCTCCTGGCTCTTCAGCTTGTTGGCCAGGCGCGACATGTACTGCTGCTGGTTCGAGATGCGGCCGAGGTCGCCGCCGTCACCGACGCCGTGGCGGGTGCGCAGGAACTGGAGCGCGTCGAGGCCCTGCACCGTGCGCATTCCGGCGGGCCAGTCGATGCCCGTGTACGGGTCCTTGATGCCGTTCGCGATACACACGTCGACGCCACCGATCGCGTCGGTGATGTTGATGACGCCGCCGAAGCTGACCTTCGCCGCGAACGGGATCTCGAGTCCGCTGAGCTTCGAGATGGTCTGCACGACGCACGACAGTCCGCCGTACGAGAAAGCGCTGTTGATCTGCTGCTTGCTCATCGCGGAGGTCTCGTTGCCGTTGGCGTCCGTGCAGGAGGGGATCGGCACCATGAGGTCGCGCGGGAACGAGATGACGGTCACGCGCCGCGGCTCGTCGGAGATGTGCACGAGCATGTTGACGTCGTTGAGGCTGCCCTCGGAGTCATCGCCCGAGCAGCGGTCGCCGAACAGCGAGGCGAAGGCGGGCTCGCACTCGTCGGTGCCGACGAGCAGCATGTTGACGCCGCCCTTGAGCTCGCCGATGTCGGGCGGAACGGCGGGCTGGCCCTTCAGCTCGACCGCGTCGGCGGTGAAGCTCGACGACAGGTCGTAGATCGCGTACGCACCGACGCCGAAGCCGGCGACGAGAAGAACGGCCAGGCCCACGGCGACGCCGCGGAGGATCTGGCCGGCGGGGCTGAGCGTCCGCAGACGTCCGTGACGCGCGACGGTTCTCTGCCCGCGCGGGGTCGTGCTCTTGCTCACTCGGGTCCTTTCGGGGACGGATGCCATCGGCCGGGCATCGCATCACACCTGGGCCGCGGCCACAGGTCGGAGCCATCTTAGGGACGCACGGCTGAGAATCGTGTGAGGGTCAGGGGAATCTCACATGGAGCGCGGACCGACACGGCGGACGAGGCGCCAGAGATTCCCTCGGCGGCGCTCGACCGAGAGCTCGTCGCAGACCGCCGCCGCGATCGCAAGACCGCGGCCCGATTCGGCGAGCGCGTCGGCCATCGTGGCGGCGGTGAGGTCGAGGTGCACCGGCGGCGCGGAGTCGCGCAGGACCGCGCGCAGTTCGTCGCCGGCCGACAGCTCCACCGACAACGACACCACGTCACCGCCCTGCGGTGCGTGCACCGCGATGTTCGTGGCGATCTCGATCACCGCGAGAGAGAAGAGTGAGAGATCGTCCTCGGTGATGTGCGGGGCGCTCCCGGCAAGCTCTTCGAGCGCGGCGTGCAGCCCCTCGACGAACTCGAGCGTCGCGGCCCCCTCCCGGGTGACGGTGATCTCAGACACCGTCGAACGCACCGTCGGCGTCGGGGTACACGTGGAGGACCCGATCGAGGTTGGTCAGGCGCAACACCTGTCGCACCTGTTCCCCTGCGGCGGCGATCCTCAGGTCTCCCCCGGCGACGCGTGTCGCCTTCAACGCGCCGATGAGTGCCCCGAGACCCGAGGAGTCGATGAAGTCGACTTTCTCGAGGTCGACGACGAGCCGGGTCCGACCCGCCGCGACGAGATCCGAGACCTCCGCTCGGAGCTGCGGGGCGACCGCGGCCGTGAGCCTTCCCTCGACCTCCAGGACGACCGCTTCCGCAGACTCGCGTCGTTCGATGTTCATCGTGCTCCTTCCCGGGCGACGTCGCTCTCGCGCGCCACCACCATGACCGTCACGTCGTCCGTCGCCGCCGCGCCGCGCGCGAGACGCGCGGCCTCATCCAGCGCCCCGGCGATGCCGCGCTCGCGAAGAACACGCCGTACGTGCCCGAGGGGATCGGACGGATCCAGCACATCCAGCAGGCCGTCGCTGCACACCATGAAGATGTCGCCCGGAGCGAGCCTCGTCTCGGCTTCGGCGCGGGCGTCCGCCAGTCCCATCCCCAGCGGCATCCCGGTGGAGAAGAGGTGCTCCCATGTGTCGTCCGCGCGCAGGATGTAGCCGAGACTGTGCCCGGCGTCGACGAAACGCAGGACGCCCGTCGGCGCCTCCAGCTGCGCGTGGAACGCGGTGGCGAAGGTGCCGAGGTCGGCGACGTCGGCCTCGAGCAGGCGGTCCGCCTCGCGGATGGCATCCAGGAGTCCCCGATCGGGGAGCGTGCGCAGCGAGGCACGCAGACCGGCCGCCAGGAGGGCCGCGCCGAGGCCCTTGCCCATGACGTCGGCCAGCGTGAAGCGAACCCCGTCCCCGACCGGGTACCAGTCGTAGAGGTCGCCCGACATCTGGCCCGCGGCGACGGTGACGGCCGCGATCTCGTATCCGTGGAGTTCCGGCGCCGTGCGGGGGCGCAGGGTGCCCTGCACCGCCACGGCGTCATCGAGCTCGTTCTGCCGGAGGATCTCGGACTGGACCCACGCGGCCAGGTCGCGGAGCAGGTCTTCCTCGCGCTCGTCGAGCGAGCGGGGTTTCGTATCGAGCAGGCAGAGGGTCCCGATGCGTTCGCCCCCGGCCGCTTGCAGGGGATGACCGGCGTAGAAGCGCAGGTGCGGGTCTCCCTCGACGAAGGGGTTCGCGGCCCAGAGCTCGTCGGCGCTCGCATCGGGGATGACGACGGTGCGCCCCTCTCGCACGGTGAAGTCGCAGAACGCATCTTCGCGCGGCGCCTCGCGCCCGCCGAGACCGATCTCGGACTTGCGCCATTGCCGGTCGCGGTCGAGGAGCGTCACGCTCACCATGGGCACGCCGAACACCTCCTGGGCGAGGCGCGTGACGCGGTCGATGCGCTCGTCGCGCGGGGTGTCGAGGATGCCGAGCTCCTCGATCGCCCGCTGCCGAGCCGCATCGTCGAACTGCGGAATGGTCACACTCATCGGCGCTCCTTTCGCGACGACCGTCGCCCGTGCTCGGCGAGCCGCTCAGCCTCGGCGACGGGGTCGTACCCGGTGAAGGTCGCCGCCTGGAAGAGCACGCTGAGCACCACAAGATCGTAGATCGCCCACGCGATGTTGACGGCGGTACCGATCGGCTCGGCACCGTTGACGAACAGGCGGATGGCGCCGACGATGATCGCCACAACGAGCATCGCCATGACGACCAGCTGGGTCTTGATGAGGTGCCACTGCGGCCCGTTCGTGCTCGGACGCGTCTTCGGGGTCACGGCGAAACCGAGCGGAATCCGCAGGACGACGTTCGTGAACGCCGTCGAGCACGCTTTCAACCACACCGGGAACAACGCGAGGCTGTACTGCTGCCCGCGCCACGTGGGCGCCCCCTTCGCCGCGACGAAGAACAGCAGCTGATTGACGAGCATGAACGGGATGAAGCGCGCAAAGAAATCCCCCGCGTACGCGTGGACGGGAAGGATGCCGAGCACCAGGAAGATGATGGGGGCGGCGAAGTAGACCACGGCGGCGTACCCCGACAGGTAGCTCCACATCGTGGCGAAGTACATCAGTCGCTGGGGCAGCGACATGCCCCACTGCACGAGCGGGTTCTCGCGCAGGAGAACCTGCATCGTGCCCTGCGCCCAGCGCAGCCGCTGGGTGAGCATCGTGCCGAGGTCCTCGGGGGCGAGGCCGTCGGCGAGCAGCTCGTGGTGGTAAACGCTCTTCCAGCCCATGCCGTGCATGCGCATCGACGTCGCCATGTCCTCGGTCACCGAGATGGTCGCGAGCGGCATGACCGGCTGCGCCTCACCCGCGCGGTCCACGCCGATGGTGCGCAGCACCGCCTGCACGGCCTCGAGCGCGTTCAGCGGAGACAGTTCGCGCGTGGCGAGCGCCGCGACCGCCTGCTCCACGTCGAACGCCTGCTCCTCGGGGCTCGATCCCGCGCCCGCGGGGCCGGCCAAGGCGGCCAGCTCGCGGAGGTCGTCGTCGATCCCCGCGACGTCGGACGCCACGATCGACTGGGTGGCGGCATCCACTCGGCGGTGCAGGCGATACGTGACCTCGCCCAGCGGCTCACGCGCCCGCAGGCGCGACCGGGCTTCGGCGACCCCTGCCGACACCTCGTCGAGAGCCGCCGAGACCGCGGGGTCGGATGCCGCGGGTGAGGTGCGCGCCTTCTCGATCACGCGCGTCGCGCTGCGCAACGCGCGGGCGACCGACTGATCGAGTTCGCGGACGTACCCGACGATGCCGAGCTGCATGAGGGCTTCGCGTCGCAGGATGGCGTTCGAGCCGCAGAAGAAGGCGGCGTTCCACCCGTCCTTGCCCTGCTGGATCGGACCGTAGAACAGCGGAGCCTGGCTGCCGAGGGGATCGCCCGTGGCGACGTTGCTGAAGACCTGAGGCGTCTGGACGAGCGCCACCAGCGGGTCGGTGAAGTAGCCGAGCGTGCGGTCAAGGATCTCGGGTCGGGGGATCATGTCCGCGTCGAGGATGAGGATGAACTCGCCGTCGGTGGCCTGTAGGGCGTTGTTGATGTTGCCGGCCTTCGCGTGCCGGGGACGATCGTCCCACTCGGCCCCGCGCGAGATGTACCCGATACCGGCGGCCTCGGCGCGCTCGCGCATCTCGGCGCGGCCGCCGTCGTCGAGGATCCACGTGTGGTGCGGGTAGCGGATGCGCTGCGCGGCGAGAGCCGTGGTCATCACGAGGTCGATCGGTTCGTTGTACGTCGCGATGAAGACGTCGACGGCGAGACCCTCGGCCGGCGGGGGCGGCGCCGGTCGGCCGCGGGCCTTCCACATCATCATCCCGAACAGGCACACGTCGATCAGGCTGTAGGTCTCGGCGGCGATGAGCGGGACGGCGATCCACCACGCGTCCCAGTTCAGCGAGAAGAACCACCGCCACGAGACGTAATTGACCCCGAGGAGGACCGTGAGCACGACGACGATCCGTAGGACGAGCAGTCGCCCTTCGCTGATACGCGTGTCGTCGGTCACGGCATCCGTCCTTTCCGGCCCGTTCATCGCGGCACCACCGCGAAGAGGAATCGCGTGCGCACCATGAGCCACAACAGGGCCAGGACCACGACGTTGGCGAGGGTGTCGAGCAGGAGGTCGCCACGGGTGAGGAACGGAATGCTGGCGACCGCGAGGGCGAAGAACACGTGCATGACGAACACGTACAACGTGGACTGGCCGAGCGGGATGAGGAAGCCGCCGGCAACAGCGGCGATCGGCTTCCAGAAGGCCGTGAGCAGCGCGTAGAGAGTCACCACGAGCACGAGGACGTTCAGCAGCCGACCCGGGGCGAGATAGGTGCGTTCGAACAGCGCCCCGTAGACGCCGCGGAAGGCGTTGTCGGAGACCAGGGCGAGGCGCGGGTCGCCCGGGGCCGGCGCATACGGGTTGTTCCAGGAGAACAGCATCAGCGCGACGGCGACCGCCACGATCGCGATCAACGCGACCCGGCCCGCCCGCGTGGCGAACCAGGCGATGATCTCTCGGCGATGGAACCCGGCGACCATCCCGACGACGAAGAGCAGCTGCCACACCAGGAGCGGAAAGGAATCCTCGAACTGGGCGGGGATTAACCGGAACCGCGTGACGTGGCCCACCACGTAGAGCGCGAGACTCGCGCCCAGCACCCACGGCCACCACCGCCGCCCGAGCGCCCACAGCACGAGCGGAGAGATCAGCAGCAGGACGACGTACAGCCCCATGACGTTGAACTGCCAGGGCCCCATCCGCAGGAGCAGGAAGTCGATCACGACCTGCGGATCGACGGGGTACTGCAGCAGGCGGTCGGCTCCCGCGTAGAGGTCGTACACCCGCCCCGTCGCACCGGTACCGGCGGCCCCCGTGCCCTGATCGGTGAAGGTGGTGACCGCCCGACCGTTGAGGAAGGGAAGGAGCGACAGGAAGAAGATCAGCACCACGACGACCAGCGCGGTGCGGTAGAGCTTCCACGAGCGCCCGGCGGTGCGGATCACGACCTCCCCGATGCCGCCCGACACGAGTTTCGGTCGATAGACGAGACCGAGCACGGCGCCCGAGAGCAGGACGAACAGCTCCGCGCCCGAGACAACCCCCAGGAACTCCTGCGTCCCGATCTGGAGATAGCTCGCGAGACCGAGGTGATTCACGACGACGAAGACGATCGCGAGACCGCGCAAGAGGTCGATGCGGGCGTCTCTCGCGGGCGATCCGACGTACCGCAATCGCCGCGCCCGGGCCGAGCCGCGTGCCGCGAAGATCACGAGGCCGGCGATCAGGGCGACGACCACGGCGACGAGGATCCAGCCCAACCACCCCTGCACCGGCATCGACGCGGCTGACTCGCCCGACGGTTCGCGCACCGGGCCGAGCACCAGGTCGGATGAGCGCAGGTCACTGACGAAAGCCGAGCGCACGGCATCCGACGACAGGGTCACAGACCAGTCGATGACGGTCTCGCCCACGGCACCCCGTCTGGTGGTCGTGTCTTCCCAGATGACCGCCGCGAGCGAGGGAAGCCGACCGGATGCCACGGCCCCCTCGATCTGCCGCCACCAGGCCGACTTGACCTCGAGCTCGGACGAGCCGCCGACGCTCGCACTATAGAAGGCCGCCGTCTCGATGAGCAGGGGCCGGTCAGGCGACGAGTACGTGCCCGCGAAGTCGGGGGCGCCGGACCCGTCGGTGCCGGTCAGGCGCGCGACGAACGCATCCGGTGACGGCACGACGTTGCGGGCCTCCACCCCGCCCGTCTCGTCGAAGTACAGCGACAGACCCACCGCGTCGACCGCGGAGTCGCCCGGGTAATAGGGCGCGTAGGGATCGTCGGCGAACGTGAGAGCGCCGTCGCCGTCGGTGTCGGTCCCCGCGGGCGCGGGGGTGGACGTCGCCGCGAAGGGGTAGTCCCCGCCCCAGAACGGCGACCAGACGACCGCGGCACCGGGGAGCCGCTCGTGCACCACGTCGGCGAAGAGCGCGAACGCCGGGCGATACTCGTCGGGGCGCTGGCCCCACCCCACCCACGTGGTGTTCATGTCGGGTGCGAAGCTGAGGTACAGGGGTGCGCCCGGGGGCTGAGCGATCTGGTCGAGCGCGTCGACGAAGGCCTCCGCGTCCCCGCGATCGAGCTCGGCGAGCGGCACCGTGGGGGTCACAGCGACCACCACGATCGCCCCGACCGCTGCGGTCTGGTCGAAGAAGCCCGACAGATATCCCTTGTCCGTATCCGTGAGGGGATAAGAGACATCGCGCTGATAGATCGCGCTGGGTGCACCGAGTCGTTCGGCCTGGTCGACGACGCTGTCGCTGCTCCAGTCGAGGATCGACCCGAAATACGCACCGTTTCGCGGGACGAGGTCGGCGGGCTCGCCTCGCTCGGATGCCACGGCCGGCATCGCGCCGAGGAGAACGACGAGAAGGGCGGCGAGGAGGGCGATCACCGATCGGCGGACACCAGCCAGGCAAGGGCGGTTCCGTGGAGTGGTGTACTCCTCGAATTCCCGGTTCTGCACGTGGAGCCAGCCCCCGATTCCGTCGACTGACTGGACCCTATCGAAATGCTGTGAGGGTGAGGGCGGGTGGTACGGAGAACGCAATACAGGCGTCCGGAGCCGCAAGCGACGGAAGGTTCGCGGCTTTCCTGGCCGCGCGCCGGCGTGGGCCCAACTCCGTTCGGATCCCGCTCAGCCGGTCATAACGAGAGAACGCGGACCCCTGCGGGGCCCGCGTTCTCTCGTTGCGGAGGGTGTGGGATTCTCCCCACCGCCCCTCCACCGACCGCTTCGCACTCGGCGGAGCCTCCGGCGGCGTGGGCCCAACTCCGTTCGGATCCCGCTCAGCCGGTCATAACGAGAGAACGCGGACCCCTGCGGGGCCCGCGTTCTCTCGTTGCGGAGGGTGTGGGATTCGAACCCACGGGACATTGCTGCCCACTGGTTTTCAAGACCAGGTCCATCGGCCGCTCGGACAACCCTCCCGGTCGTCCGAGTCTACCGAGGGTGCGGCGGAGCGCGCGTCCAGCCCCCGCTCCCCACGCGGAGGCCCGGCTAGCGTCGAGCGCATGGCGAGAGCAGCGCGCGGGTCGGTGGCATCCTTCTTCCTTCGTCTCGGGCGCCAGGTGTGGGTGCGCGCGGCGATCTTCACGGTGATCGCGGTGCTCGTCGCGCTGGCCGCGCGGTTCCTCGGGCCGCTGCTGCCGTTCTCGCTCTCGATCGACCTCGGGCAGAACGCGGTCGGATCGCTCCTGCAGATCATCGCCACGGCGATGCTGACCGTGAGCACCTTCTCGGTGACGGCGATGGTCACCGCCTTCTCATCCGCCACGACGACGGCGACCCCGCGTTCGACCTCGCTTCTCATCGCCGACCCGACCTCGCAGAACGCCGTGTCGACGTTCGTCGGAGCCTTCGCGTTCTCTCTCGTCGGAATCGTCGCGCTCTCCACCGGGTACTACACCGACCAGGGCCGGACGATCCTCTTCGTCGGCACGATCGTCATCATCGCAATCGTCGTCATGACGCTCCTGCGGTGGATCTCGCACCTCGCCACCTTCGGGCGCATGGCAGACGTCATCGACCGCGTCGAAAAGGCGGCGACCACCTCGCTCGAGGTGTTCGCCGCCTCCCCCGCGCTCGGTGCACGTCGAAGCACTGGCATCCCCGCCGATGCCGAAGCCGTCGTCGCGGACGAGGTGGGCTACGTCACGCACGTCGACATCGCCGGCCTCGATCGACTTGCGCGCTCCCACGACGTCGACCTCCACGTGCACGCCGCACCGGGGCGCATCACCGATGCACGAGTGCCCCTCGTGTTCGTGCGCGGGACGAGCGACGACAGCCTGAGATCCGGCATCCGTCGCTGCTTCCGGATCGAGCACCACCGCACCTATGAACAGGATCCCCGGTTCGGGGTGATCGCCCTCACCGAGATCGGCAGCCGCGCGCTCTCGGCCGCAACGAACGACCCGGGAACGGCGATCGAGGTGATCGCGGCCCTGCAGCGCGTCTTCACCCGGGCCCTTCTCACCGAGCCGACGCGCGATGTCGAGCATGAGCGCGTCTCCGTGACCCCGCCGACGTGGGGAGACCTCGTTCACGACGCCTTCCGCCCACTCGCGCGCGACGGAGCGGCCGACATCGAGGTCCAGGTGCGCCTCCAGAAATGCCTCGCCTCACTCGCCGCGACCGCACCTAACCGCGCGGGCATGTTTCGGGATGCCGCGCGCGCGGCGTTCGACCGCAGTCGACGCGCGCTCGATCGGGGCGATACGCGGGTCCTGCGGACGGCGATGCAGGAGGCCTGGGCGGGGTCCGGCATCCGTTCCTGAACGAACGCTAAGCCGCGGGTATCGGTTCTCCCAGCGCACACCATCGCCGCTTGAATCCGCCCGCGAGCAGGCGTAAACCGGGGAAAACAGCCCACAGCCCTCCGCAGCGGGCCCTGTTCGACAAGGAGGGGAACCCCATGCTCATCGTCTTCGCGCTCATCTATGCGGCATCCATCTGGGCCACCGTCGTCACCGTCCGTGACGCGCACGTCTCCGTCGGTCTCAAGGCCACGTGGGCGACAGCGCTGCTGCTTCTGCCGCCGTTCGGGCTGCTGGCGTGGCTGGTCGCGAGCGTCGCGAGCCACCGCCCGGGGCACGCCGCGCACATCTAGGGGGCTACAGCGCGCGCAATACCGCGGCGACGCCACCCTCGGTCACCGAGAGGCCGACCTCGCCGGCGGCAGCGTGCACCTCGGGGGGTCCCTGGTGCATCGCGATCGCGCGGCCGCCGTTGCGGACGGCCCACTGCATCATCTCGATGTCGTTCCGGCCGTCGCCCATGACGAGCACGCGCTCCGCCGGGATGCCCAGCCACCCGCGCACGAGTTCGAGCGCGGTGGATTTGTCGACGCCCTGCGGGGCGATGTCGAGCCACGCCGTCCAGCCGATCGCGTACGAGACCTGGCTGAGGCCGATGCGCTCGACGAGCTGGAGGAAGTCCTTGTCGGTCTTCTCGGGAGCGACGACGACGACGCGGCAGACCGGCCGTTCGGACAGCTGATCGAAGGTCACGCGGTTAGCGCCCTCGAGGTTCCAGTCGTCGAGGTAGTCGGTGAACAGGCGCGAGCCGTCGGAAAGCTCGACGAGGAAGTGCGCCCCCGCGAGGTGCTCTCCGAGCAGGGTGAGCACCTCGGTCGGATCGAACGTCTCGATGTGCGCGCGCTCGTAGGGCGCGGCATCCCCTTCTCCGATCCGACGCATCACGATCGCACCGTTCGAGCACACCGCGTATTCGGGACGGATGCCGAGGCGGTCCATGATCGTGTGGGTGCTGTCCCAGCTCCGACCGGTGGCGAGCATCACCTCGTGGCCCGCCGCCTGAGCATCGGCGACGGCCTCGACGACGCCGGGGCTGAGCGTGTCGTCTTCGAGGAGCACGGTGCCGTCAACGTCGAGCGCGATCAGCATCCGCGCGACGGGAGCGTCGGCGAGGTCGGCGACGACGTCAGCCGCCTCCTGCTTGGGCGCGCTCTCGACGGCGCCGGTGTCGGGGAGAGCGGCCTCGTCGGTCACGCGATCGGCTCCATGACCTCGAGGCCGCCGAGGTACGGGCGCAGGACCTCGGGGACCGTCACCGACCCGTCTTCGCGCTGGTGCGTCTCGAGCAGGGCGACGATCCAGCGCGTGGTCGCGAGCGTGCCGTTCAGAGTGGCGACGGGCTGGGTCTTGCCGCCCCCCTCGGGGCGGAAACGCGTCTCAAGCCGGCGCGCCTGGTAGGTCGTGCAGTTCGAGGTGCTGGTCAGCTCGCGGTAGGCGTCCTGCGTCGGGACCCAGGCCTCGATGTCGAACTTGCGCGCGGCGCTGGAACCGAGATCGCCCGCGGCGACGTCGATCACGCGGTACGCCAGCCCGAGGTCTTGCAGCATGCCCTCCTGCATCGCGACGAGACGGTCGTGCTCGGCCTCGGCATCTGCCGGGTCGGTGTAGACGAACATCTCGAGCTTGTTGAACTGGTGCACGCGGATGATGCCCCGGGTGTCCTTGCCGTAAGAACCGGCCTCGCTGCGGTAGCACGTGGACCACCCGGCGTAGCGCTTCGCGCCGCGCTCGAGGTCGAGGATCTCGTCCATGTGGTAGCCGGCGAGCGGGACCTCGCTCGTGCCGACGAGGTAGAGGTCTTCCTTGTCGAGGTGGTAGACCTCATCGGCGTGCTGGCCGAGGAAGCCCGTGCCGCGCATCACCTCGGGGCGCACGAGCGTCGGCGGGATCATCGGCGTGAAATCGGCCTGCAGCGCGCGGTCGAGCGCGAGGGTCATGAGCGCGAGCTCGAGACGGGCACCGATGCCGGTGAGGAAGTAGAAGCGGCTGCCCGAGACCTTCGTGCCGCGTTCCATGTCGATGGCGCCGAGCTTCTCGCCGAGCTCGAGGTGGTCGCGCGGCTCGAAGTCGTAGGTCGGGATCTCGCCGTGCGTGCGGAGGGTGACGAAGTCTTCCTCGCCGCCGGCGGGGACTCCCTCGAGCACGATGTTCTCGATCTTCGCCAGTGCTTCGTCGGCGGCGGCCTCGGCCTCGCTGACCGCGTGCTGTGCGGCCTTGACCTGCTCGCTGAGCTGCTTGGCCTCGGCCACGAGCGCGGCCTTCTCGTCCTTCGGCGCCTGCGCCACCTTCTTGCCGTGCGCGTTCTGCGCGGCGCGCAGCTCTTCGAAGTCGGTGATGGCGGCGCGGCGGTCGCGGTCGGCGGCGAGGGCCTCGTCCACCGAATCCGGCGACTCCCCGCGGGCGATCTGGGAGCGCTTCACGAGCTCGGGATCTTCACGCAGCAGAGTCAGGTCGATCACGCGTCCATCCTACGGTCGGCGCCGACTGCGAATCCGCGCCCGGACGGCACGCACCGAGCTCGGGGACCCCGGGCGCGTCGCGACGGCTATGGGCCAACGGCATCCGGTCGTCAAGCCCGGACGATTCGCCCGTTCCGCAGTGGATCGCGGTCCTATGGTTGACGCATGGCCGCCCCTGACGAGCCGCGTGACGACGCGGAGTCCCCCGAGAACGTCCCCTTCGACGCGCCCGACGAGGTGAAAGCCGACGCGGCCGCGGCCGATGGCTCCCACGAGCACTTCGACGCCGCTCGGTTGGGCGATGACGTGGCCGATCATCCGCGCAAGGACGTCCCGCATCCGAAGGACGCCGCGGAGCCGGACGACACCATCCATCAGCCGGAGGACGTCGCGCCCGACTCGTCGGCGGAGATCCCGGGCAAGACGCAGCGCGTCGACGCCGAGGGCGAAGAGGCTCCGATGGACGCCGAGCCCACGCGGAAGAAGCGCGCCGCTCTCGTCTACAACCCCACGAAGGTCGAGCCCGAGGTGCTGCGCGCCCGGGTGGCCGAGCTCGCCGCCGACGCCGGGTGGGCAGAGCCGCTGTTCTACGAGACGACCGTCGACGACCTCGGCGATGACGCGACCCGCGCCGCTCTCGACGAGAAGGTGGATGCCGTGCTCGTGGCGGGCGGTGACGGTACCGTGCGCGCGGTCGCCGAGGCTCTCACCTCCACCGGCGTCCCGCTCACGATCGTGCCCAGCGGCACGGGGAACCTCCTCGCGCGCAACCTGAACCTCCCGCTGACCGACACCGACGCGATGATCCGCGCCACCTTCGAGGGCGACATCCATTCCATCGACACCGGGCTGGCTCGCATCCGCCGCGCCGACGGCGAGGTCGAGGAACACGGGTTCTCGGTCATGGCCGGCATGGGCCTGGACGCCGCGATGATCCAGAACACCCGCGACGACCTGAAGAAGCAGGTCGGCTGGGTCGCGTACGTCGACGGCGCTGCCCGCTCCCTCGTGAACGCGAAGCCGTTCCGCGTGATGTACCAGTTGGACGAACACCGCCTGCACTCGGCGAAGGTGCACAGCGTGCTCTTCGCGAACTGCGGCGCCCTGCAAGGGGGCGTGGCCTTGATCCCCGACGCCTCCATCGCCGACGGTCGCCTCGACGTAGCCGTGCTCCAGCCGACCGGAGTGCTGGGCTGGCTGGGCGTGTGGAGAAGCATCGTGTGGGACAACTCCGTTCTGCGCCGCTTCCGCGCCGGTCGCCGTGTGCTCGAACGCCGAAAGGACACGTCGGTGCGGTACCTCCGCGGCACGGGCATCGAGCTCGCGACGGCCCCGGCACAGCCGATCGAGCTCGACGGCGACGAGTTCGGCGAGGCGACGCGCATCTACACGCGCATCGTGGCGGACGGTCTCGTCGTGGCACTGCCGAAGGGGCACGACGTCTCGACGCTCTGACGGGGCCGGCGGGCCGATCGCGCGGGCGGGTGTCAAGCCCGGATCGACGGATGCCGCGGTGGATAGCGTCGGGGGATGGCTTCGCCCTCGATCGTGTGGTTCCGCGACGACCTCCGACTGACCGACAACCCCGCGCTGCGCGCGGCCCTCGACCGCGAGGAGCCGATCCTGGCGCTCTACGTCCTGGACGAGGAGTCGGACGGCGTGCGCCGGATCGGCGGAGCGGCGCGCTGGTGGTTGCACGGGTCTCTGGCATCCCTCGGCGAACGCCTCGAGGAGCGAGGTGGACGGCTGCTGCTGCGTCGCGGGCGCGCGGCCGAGGTCGTCCCGGCCGTGGTCGATGAGATCGGCGCGGGGGCGGTGTTCTGGAACCGACGCTACGGCGGGGTCGAGCGCGAGATCGACGCCGGACTCAAAGAGAAGCTGCGCGGCGACGGGGTGACCGTCGCATCATTCGCGGCGAACCTGCTCTACGAACCGTGGACGGTCCGCACGCAGGCCGACAAGCCCTACGGGGTCTACAGCCCGTTCGCGCGTGCGGTGCAGAAGCTTCCCGCGCCGCGACCGCCGATGCCGGAGGCGCGCAAAGTCCCGGGGTTCGACGGGCACGTCGACGGCGACGACCTCGGCGCATGGGACCTGCTTCCCACGAAGCCCGACTGGGCCGGCGGCCTGCGCGAGACGTGGGAGCCGGGCGAGCCCGCCGCGAAGACACGGCTGCGGGAGTTCCTCGACGACGACCTCGGTGACTACGCGAAGTACCGCGACGAGTTCGCGGGTGGCGCCACCTCGAACCTCTCCCCGCGCCTGCGCTGGGGAGAGCTGAGCCCGTACCAGGTGTGGCACGACACGATCGAGCACCGCGGCTCGGGAGAGCACGCCAAGAGCGCGAGCGGGTTCCTGTCGGAGCTCGTGTGGCGCGAGTTCGCGTGGCACGTGACGTACCACTCCCCCGACATCGCGACCGTGAACTGGCGCCGCAACTTCGACGCGTTCCCCTGGCCGCGCCTGAACCGCGCGCACCTCGAGACCTGGCAGCAGGGCAGAACGGGCGTCGCGGTCGTCGACGCGGGGATGCGTCAGCTGTGGAAGACCGGCGTCATGCACAACCGCGTGCGCATGGTGACGGCATCCTTCCTCATCAAGAACCTGCTGATCGACTGGCGGCACGGGGAGCAGTGGTTCTGGGATTGCCTCGTCGATGCGGATGCCGCGAGCAATCCCTTCAACTGGCAGTGGGTCGCGGGATCTGGCGCGGATGCCGCCCCCTACTTCCGCGTCTTCAACCCGGACACGCAGCGCAAGAAGTTCGACCCGCACGACGAGTACGTGCGGGAGTGGGCACCGGAGTACCTCGGCGAGAACCCGCCGGAGCCGATGGTCGACCTCGGCGAGACGCGTCGGCGCGCGCTCGACGCGTACGCCGAGGTGCGGCACGGGGGCTGAGCCCGACCTTCGTCGCCGTGTCGCTGCGCCGACCTCCCGGCATCCGGGCACGCGAAAGGGGCGCCACCTCTCGGTGACGCCCCTTCTCACGATGGATGTCAGTTGACGCGGGCCTCTTCGGCGTCGTCCTCGTCGTCTTCGCCCGGGATGTAGACGTCGACCACGGTCACGTTGATCTCGGCGACCTTCATGCCGACGAGCTCGGTGATGGCCTGGTGCACGGCCGCGCGGACGTTCGAGGCCACGCGCTGCAGCTGCTCGGGGTAGTCGACCTGGATCGCGATGTCGGCGGCGACCTCGGTCTCGCCCACCTCGACGCTCACGCCCTGCGCGTAGTCCTTCGCACCGACGGCCTGGCGGATGTTGCCGATCACGCGCGCAGCTCCCCCGCCGAGGGCGTGGACCCCGGGGACCTCGGCTGCGGCGATGCCGGCGACCTTGGCGACGACGGCGTCGACGATGACGGTCGAGCCGCCGTCCTTCGTGGCGGTGGTGGGGGTGGTGTTCGTGGGGGTGGCCATGTCACTTTCCTTCCGTCGTCTCCGGGACCGTGTGTCCCGCGATGTCATAGGTAAGACGGGGCGGGAAGCGGATTCGTCACGGCGATTTTCTGAGAGAAAGCTGAGGATGGGTGCCGCCGGCTCAGTCGTCGAAGAACCCGCCGTACGGGACGTCGGAGTCCCCCGTGTCGCGCGCGTCGTACGGCACGGTCTCGACCGAGAGGATCGCTCGCGAGTGCGGGGTGAAGAGGGCGCTCACCTCGCGATTGCCGACGACGACGAACGACACGAAACCGCCGCCCGCGTGGACGGCATCCTCGATCCGCGCCCCCAGTGCGACGGGGTCCTGCCCCTGCGCGAGGAAGAAGGATGCCTCGTCGATAGCGATCTGCGTCCGCACCATCGTCTGCGCGTCGGGCTGCATGTCACCGGCCTGGTCGTCGTTCATGCCCGGGAGGCTAGGGGGCTCGACCCGAAGCCGCGAGGGGGGTTGCCGTGACCGCTCTGACGGAATACACGACGTGGCCGCGAGGTTGACACCGGGGTGATGCCCTCCCTCTCTGTTCTCGACCTCGTCCCGGTTCGTACGGGACAGACCAGCGCTCAAGCCGTGGCCGCGGCCCTCGACCTGGTGGAGCGCGCGGACCGCCTCGGGTATCGCCGGTACTGGTTCGCCGAGCATCACAACATGCCCGCTGTCGCGTCGACGACTCCCCCCGTCCTGATCGCCGCCGCCGCCGCTCGCACCTCGCGCATCCGCGTGGGGTCGGGCGGTGTGATGCTGCCGAACCACTCGCCGCTCATCGTGGCCGAGCAGTTCGCCGCACTCGAGGCGATCGCCCCCGGCCGCATCGACCTCGGTATCGGCCGCGCGCCCGGCAGTGACCCGGTCATCACGCAGCTGCTGAATCGCTCCGGCACCACGAGCGACGTCTCGCGCTTCCCCGACCACGTGACCGACATCATGGCGCTCACCTCCCCCGAGGGTGCCACGGTCCGGTTCACCTCGGGCACCGAGTATCAGGTCAAGGCCACGCCCTCGGCATCCGGGGTGCCGCAGGTCTGGCTCCTCGGCTCGAGCGACTACTCCGCGCAGCTCGCGGCTTCGTTCGGTCTGCCGTACGTGTTCGCGAACCACTTCGCCGGCGAAGGGCTGGAGCACGCGCTCCGGCTGTACCGGGACCAGTTCGTCCCGAACGAATCGGGCGAGGGCCCGCGCACGTTCGTCACCGCCAATGTCGTCGCCGCCCCCACCGCGGAGGAGGCCGAGGAGCGTGCCCTGCCGCAGCTGCGGATGATGGCGCGTCTGCGCACGAACCGTCCGCTCACGCCCCTCGAGACGGTCGAGCAGGCGAAGGCCGATCCGTTCGACGCGATGGCTCAGTCGCTCATGGCCTCGACGCGGCAGAAGTGGTTCGTGGGAACGGGATCCGACGTGCAGGGGCAGCTGGCCGCGTTCGCCGCGCAGCACGGGGTCGACGAGATCATGGTGTCGCCTGTCGCGGGCGCGTACGAGGGCGAAGGGTCCGAGGGGCGAGCACAGACGCTCGAGCTCATCGCGGCGCCGGCGGCCGTCGCGGCCTGACGGCTCGCGGCTGGGCGCCGGGGCCGGGTCGGCGGGCTGTGGGCTGTGCCGTCGCGCGGAGATCGCCGCCGACACGCCGAGGCACGGCATCCCGAACCGGCGCGTCCGGCACGAACTCCGCCGGATGGCACGGCCGGGCTCGAGGGGGCCCGCCGAACCGTCACGCGCACGGCCGGGCGTGGAGACGGCCGCCGGCGGGCGATGGCCTGCGGCCTGTACCGCCAGGCGGAGTTCGTCTCCGACACGCCGGGGCCACGGCATCCCGAACCGGCGCGTCCGGCACGAACTCCGCCGGACGGCACGGCCGGGCTCGAGGGGGCCCGCCGAACCGGCGCGTCCGGCACGAACTCCGCCGGACGGCACGGCCGGGCTCGAGGGGGCCCGCCGAACCGTCACGCGCACGGCCGGGCGTGGAGACGGCCGCCGGCGGGCGATGGCCTGCGGCCTGTACCGCCAGGCGGAGATCGCCTTCGACACGCCGAGGCCACGGCATCCCGAACCGGCGCGTCCGACAGGGACTCCGCCGGACGGCACGGCGGGGCGGGGCTCGGGAGGGTCGTCAGGCCTCGGGCTCGCCGCTCAGAAGGCCACGCAGCCAGTCGCGGGCCTCGACGAAGACGTCGTCGCTGTACCGCTGCGGGTAGCGGACGATCGCGCGGTCGGCGCGCGCGTACGACCCGAGGAAGATCACCTTCGGGCTGAAACGGCGAAGGCCCAGCAGGGCATCGGCCATGCGCTCGTCCTGCACGTGCCCGTCGGCGTCGATGACGAAGCGGTAACGACCGAGGGCGTCGCCGATGGGGCGGGATGCCAGAAGGCTCAGGTTGATGCCCCGGGTGGCGAACTGCTCGAGCAGTTCGAGCAGGGCACCCGGGTGATCTTCGGGCAGCTCGACGATGAGCGAGGTCTTGTCGGCGCCCGTCGGCGGGGCCGGAGCCACCGTGCGGCTGACGAGCACGAAGCGCGTGACCGCGTTGGGGTTGTCGCCGATGTTCTCGGCCAGCACGGTGAGATCGTGGTGGGCGACGATGCCGGGCGCGGCGATCGCGGCATCCGCGGCGCTCGTGCCGTCGAGAACACCGAGGGCGCTCGCGACGTTGCTCTCGGCGGGCAGGTGCGCGTGGGCGGGCACATGCTCGCTCAGCCATTTGAGGCACTGGCCGTACGCGACGGGGTGCGCGGCCACCAGCGAGACGTCGGACAGGGTCGCGCCGGGGCGCGCCACCAGCACGAAATTCACCGGCACGAGGTACTCGCCGACGATGCGCAGGCCCGGCACCGTGGCCAGCGCGTCCTGCGCGGTGGAGACGCCGCCGTCGACCGAGTTCTCGATCGCGATCATCGCGGCATCCGATCGCCCCTCGACGACATCCGCGAGCGCCTCACCGACGTTGCGGACGGGCCGCCAGATCTGGTCGCGCGCCTCGGGCACCTGAGCGAGCGCGGCCTCGGTGAAGGTACCGGCGGGGCCGAGGTAGCTGTAGGTACGGCGGGCGGGGGTGTGATCTGTGTCGGGCAGCACCGACTCAGCCTAGTGCGCCGGGGTCCGGATGCCGCGGCCCCGGGGCCGAGCGCCGGGAGTCGTCCGACATCGAGCCGCCCCGTTTGCGGCGATCGCGCCACGCCCCGATGAACATCCAGCCGGCGTAGCAGAAGAGGCCGATCACGACGATGGGGAGCATCCACGCCTGCATCTGCGGGGTGATGACCGCGTTGATGTATCCGAGCAGGGGGAGCGAGTACATCACGACTCCGCGCACCTGTTCGGGCCGGACCGGGTCGGCGTCGGCGGCGTCGTTGTTGTCGCCCTTGGTCCGCAGCATGCGGGCTCCATCGCCACCGAGCGCCACCCCCACCACGCGGTGCGTCGCGACCGTCGGCTCGCCGGAGCGGAGCTGGAAGGTGATGATCTCGCCGACCTCGATGTCGACCGCGTCGGTCGGCCGCACCACGACGAGTGCACCGAGCGGCAGGGTCGGCTCCATCGACGACCCCACGATGGAGTAGCGCTGTGCGCCCGTCACGCCGGGAACGACGAAGATGACCAGGACGGTCAGCGCGACGAGCGCAGAGCACCCCCACCCCGCCCCCCGAAACACTGCCCGCCACACCGCGCGGGCCGAGGAGGATCGTCGGGGTCCTCCCGCCGACTCCGCGACCTCTGGAGCAGCATCCGGATCACGGATGTCGGTCATGTCGGCACCTCTTCACGCCCGCGGGAGTCTCTGCGGCGGGGCAGGGGAACGGCAGGGGCGTGGACGCCGTCCACGCCCCTCCGCCTCAAGAGTTGTCTTCTTCGAGCGGCTCGGTCACCTGGTCGAGCACGAGGTTGCTCATGAGGAGCTCCGACTGGACGTTCGCGAGCATCTGAGTATCCTTCCAACTCGCCCACGTGAAAGTCCGACGGAAGATGAACTGCCCCTCGCCGGACACGTTGAACTTGTTGCCGACCACCGTGTTACGGATCTCCAGGTCGGGTTCGTCATTGCGGATCTGCGGGGTGTAGTCGAATGTGCTCGCGAGCCCTGCGTTCCCCGAGAACTCCGGCGTCGGCAGCGTCAAGACCGCGGGGGCGCCGATCGCGCGAACGGTGACCTCCACATCGAGGTCCACGACATCCCCCGGCACCAGGGCGGTGGCCGCCAGCTCTTCCGAGGTCACCCGGTCGCCGTTGACGTAGTACGTGTAGTCATTAGGGGCCGCCGACATCGACACTTCCCCCGTACTGAAGTTCGCCCCCGGAAGCCAGACGCTCGCGTTCCAGTACGCCATCGAGCCCATCCCGCCGCCGAGCAGAACGACGGCCGCCGCCGCCGCAATCGAGCCTTTTGCAAGCTTGTTCATGACGATTGCCTCCCCAGCATCGGAAATCACGACAGGGGTGACGCTACGGAAACGTCCGCTTCTCCCCTCGGCGTTTCAGCCACCGATTCCGGTGGTTTCCGCGGGAACTCGTGGATCGAGCCATCGACGACCGTGCGCGCGAGCACGGATGAGCCGTCCGGGAGAAGACGGCCGACGACGCGTTCTCGGGCGGCGGCGATGAGAGCGGAGAGCCAGGGCGCCAGGGCGGCGAGAGCGGCGGCGTCGACATGCGGGCCCCCGTCATCGAGCAGGACGACGTCGACACCGCGTTCGCGCGCCGCCGCGGCCCTGTCGGCGACGTCGCCGTGCAGCAGGCGCCCCGCGCGATAACGGTCACGCAGATGTCCCTCGATCGCTCGCGCGCGAGCGCGACCGGCGGCATCCTCCCCCGCGCCGCGAGCCGCCCGCTCGAGCAGCGGCCGAGCCAGCCGGTCGCCGTCGGCGAGATGCTCCTCGAGCTCCTCGCGTGTCGCGGCATCCCACGCTGAGCGGCGCGCGGCGTCGATCGCCCTCGCCGACTGCTCGGCGATCCGGCGCTGCAAGCGCATAAGCA
Source organism: Microbacterium sp. SORGH_AS_0969 (assembly GCF_030818255.1). NCBI lineage: Bacteria > Bacillati > Actinomycetota > Actinomycetes > Micrococcales > Microbacteriaceae > Microbacterium > Microbacterium sp. SORGH_AS_0969. The sequence goes on along the minus strand of NZ_JAUTAG010000001.1, from coordinate 1,879,315 downwards.
GCACGACCAGAAGCAGTCCGAGGCCCACGATCAACGCCGCGCGGCCCACGATGATCGACACCTGCAGGACCTCGGCCCCGGATCGCACTCCCTCAGCGACGACGAGCAGCAACAGCGCGACGCCCGCGCCACTGGCGACCCCCGTTCGGCCCTGGAGGGCGATCGCGACGAGAACGAACCCCGCCGCAGGGGCGAACCATCCGGTTCCGTAGGTGAGGGGCGCAGGGGTCGTGACGAGCGCCACCGCAACGACGGTCAGAAGAAGAGCGGATGCCACGCACGCTCGGCGGAGAGACAGCTCCGATCCGCGTGCCCGACGCAGGATCTCGGCGACCGCGAGGATGCCGAACAGCGTGAGGAGGGCAGTCCCGTCGCCGGTCGTGAAGGCGGCCGCGATCGCGACCGCACCCTGAGTGACGACGAACACGGCGGTGACCGAGCCCAGACCGACACGAAGCCGTCGTCGCTCGTCGGTGGCATCCGGTCCGCGTCCAGAGGTCTCGGACGCCCGCCATTCGATCTCGACACGCGTCCCCTTTCCGGGGTCGCTGTGCACCCGCGCGTCTCCCCCGTCGACAGCCCGCATCACCCGGAGGATGCTGCCGCGCAGACCGAGCCGATCGGAGCGCACCCGGGCAGGGTCGAAGCCCTGCCCTTCGTCGGAGACGTCGACGCGGAGGGCGTCGGGCAGCGCGGTGATACGCAGGCGACGAGGGACGCCGTCGCCGGCGTGCCGCACGCTGTTCTGGATCGCTTGCGCCGTGGCCGTGCGAACCGCCGCGAGGACCGGTTCCGGGGGGAGAACGGCATCCGGGTGTCGCTCCATCTCGACGACGAACCCGGTTCCGGCCGCGAGATCCGCCAGCCGGGCGATCGCGTCGCCGTGTCCGACGCCGTCGTCCACCGTGCGGAGGGCCCGTCGGGCCTGACGGCGCAGCGCATCGCCCGCACCGGGCACCTGATCGACGATGCCCCGCAGCGCCGCGAGAACCTCGTCGTGCACGAACGCCGCGGCACGCGCGCGGGCAGCCAGACGCGCACGCTCGTCGGCCTCGACGACGACGGCCGACTCCGCCGAGGCCGTCGCCCGGTCGACGGCGCGGCTCGCGCGAAGGGCACCTGCCCCGATGAGACACACGGTCGCGCCCGTCAGCACGGCCTGCGAATCGTTGGCGAGATGGGAGAGCGTGTACGACCCGATCCCGAATCGACAGACCGTGATCACGGCGATCCAGAGAACCAGCAGTGCCCACCCGAGCCTCTCGCCACCGGCGACGAGCGCGGCGAGCACGATGCCGCCCACCGATGTCAGCCCCCAGGGGAGCGTCTGGATCGCCGGGTCGCTCGACCACGGTCCGGCGAGGGGCACGAGCGCCACGAGAGCGACGAGATAGATCCCCACCCCCAGGCGAGCACCTGCGCGCAGGACTCGGATGCCGAGCACGGGCGCCGCCGCTCCGACGACCAGCAGCACCCCGAAGGCGGTCGTCGTCAGCGCGCGGTTCCACGGGGGCAGACGGTCCGCACCGTGTGCCCCGACGAAGAGGAGGACGATGACGACGCCCGTCGCGGTGGCGATCGCGATGGCCACCGCCGTGAGCAGGGTCCGCACGGTGCGGGCCTCGGCCGGCCCCTGGACGGCGCCCCGGCGCGGCTCAGCCACGGTGGGGCAGGGGAACGTAGCCGTCCTCGATACCGCGCCGGTAGAGGTCGACCTTGGTCGTCGCCGGACGACCGAGCTGCGCGTAGATCGAACGAATGCGGCGAAGGTGGTCGTTGACGGTGTTCTCGCTGACGAACAGGGCCGCACCGACCTCGCGCGCACCCATTCCCGTCGCGTACAGCGACAAGACCTCGCGCTCCCGCGAGGTCAGGGGCGCCGACCGCATCAGCGGATCGGAATCCAGGGCAGACGCCCATTCCAGACTCGGAACGTGTTCTCCGGCGGCGGCTGCCGTGATCGCGGCGATCAGGTCGCGCATGGGTGCCGACTTCCGGACGACGCCGAGCGCCGGGGTGCGCGACGCCTCGCGGATCAGAAAGGGATTCTCGCCGGACGTGAGGACGAGCACGTGCGCGCCCCACTTCTGCAGGGCAGCCGCGTTGTCGCGCGGCGTCGAGCCGTCGCGCAGGCTCAGGTCGAGGAGGACGAGATCCGCGTCCCGCGCTCTCGACACCATTGCTCCCGCGGTGTCGGTGTGGCGGGCGAACGTCAGGCCCACGGCATCCGAAAGGAGGTTCTCCACCGCGAGAGCGACCAACTCGTGATCATCGACGATCGCCACCCGCACATGATCCCCGGCACCCATGGCGATGAGTATGACGTATTCGCGTGGATGGGGTGAGTGATGCATGTCCGAGCGCGCCCTCTCGGACGATGAACCGGGTGAGACCCCGCCGACGGGCCCGCGACGACAACGGATTCCCTTGGAATGTGTCGTCGCGTGTGCGCATGTCGGATGCACCGGGCAGACTGGGCACATGAGCAGTCGCGCAGGGCAGCCCGCAGAGGCATCCGATCTCATCGACATCGACGAACTGATCGCGGCGTACTACGACCGCAGACCGGATGCCGCGGTCCCGGAGCAACGCGTCGCGTTCGGCACCAGTGGTCACCGCGGATCGTCGCTGAGCACGAGCTTCAACGAGGACCACATCCTCGCCACGACCCAGGCGATCGTCGACTACCGCGCCGCGCAGGGCATCACCGGACCGCTGTTCCTCGGTCGTGACACGCACGGCCTGTCGCTGCCCGCCGAGCGCAGCGCGATCGAGGTGCTCGTCGCGAACGGCGTCGACGTGCGCGTCGACTCCCGCGACTCGTGGGTGCCCACCCCCGCGCTCAGCCACGCGATCCTCACCTACAACCGCGGTCGCGCTCTCGACGACGCGGGCCGCGCCGACGGCATCGTCGTCACCCCGTCGCACAACCCGCCCCGCGACGGCGGCTTCAAGTACAACCCCCCGCACGGCGGTCCCGCCGACACCGATGCGACCGGCTGGATCGCCGACCGCGCGAACGAGCTCATCGCCGCGGGTCTCGAGGGCGTGAAGCGCACCCGTCACGCCGACATCGACCTCGACGGCCTGGGCCAGTACGACTTCCGTGACGCGTACGTGCGGGATCTGGCATCCATCATCGACGTCGACGCGATCAAGAGCGCCGGAGTCCGCATCGGCGCCGACCCGCTCGGCGGAGCGTCGGTCGAGTACTGGGCGCTCATCGCCGAGGTGTACGGCCTCGACCTCACCGTCGTGAACCCCGAGGTCGACCCGACATGGAAGTTCATGACGTTGGACTGGGACGAGAAGATCCGCATGGATCCCTCGTCGCCGTCGGCCATGGCGTCACTCGTCGCCGCGCGTGACGAGTACGACATCCTCACCGGCAACGACGCCGACGCCGACCGTCACGGCATCGTCACGCCCGACGCGGGGCTGATGAACCCCAACCACTACCTCGCGGTCGCGATCGACTACCTGTTCTCGCACCGGCCGAACTGGCCCGCCGACGCCGCCGTGGGCAAGACCCTCGTGTCGTCGATGATCATCGACCGCGTCGCGGCCTCGCTCGGGCGGCAGCTGCTCGAGGTTCCGGTCGGCTTCAAGTGGTTCGTCCCCGGGCTGCTCGACGGCTCCGTCGCCTTCGGCGGCGAGGAGTCGGCCGGTGCGTCGTTCCTCCGCAAGGACGGCACGGTGTGGACCACCGACAAGGACGGCATCCTGCTCTGCCTGCTCGCCGCCGAGATCCTCGCGGTCACCGGCAAGACGCCGTCGCAGCGGTACGCCGAGCTCGAGGCCGAGTTCGGTGCCTCGGCCTACCAGCGCGTCGACGCCCCCGCGTCGCCCGCGCAGAAGTCGGCCCTGTCGAAGCTGTCGCCGGATGCCGTGACCGCCACCGAACTCGCGGGTGAGCCGATCATCGCGAAGCTCTCGCACGCGCCCGGCAACGGCGCCGCGATCGGCGGCCTGAAGGTGCAGACCGAGTCCGCGTGGTTCGCCGCCCGCCCCTCCGGCACCGAAGACGTCTACAAGCTGTACGCCGAGTCGCTTCGCGGCGAGGAGCACCTGCGCGAGGTGCAGGAAGAGGCCCGCGCGGTCGTGTCGGCCGCGCTCGGCCAGGCGTAACCCCCTCGTCGAAAGCGGCGTCGTCCTGCGGGGCGGCGCCGCTTTCGCGTGCGGGGCCCGTGCATGCGCGGGCCGTCAGGCGGAGTCCGTGAGAGACACGCCGGCACCACGGCCCCGCTCGCGGCGTGTCAGGCACGAACTCCGCGCGACGGCACGGGAACGGGGGATGCCACAGCCCCGGGCAGTCCGAAGAACATCGGGCCACGGCATCCGGGGCTGCGGGCCGTCAGGCGGAATCCGTGGGCGCCACGCCGGGGCCGCGGCCCGCCCCACGGCGTGGCGGGCACGAACTCCGCACGACGGCACGGTTGTGCCACAGCCCCGGGCGCTCGGGAGAACATCGGGCCACGGCATCCGGGGCTGCGGGCCGTCAGGCGGAATCCGTCGATGACACGCCGACACCACGGCCCCGCTCGCGGCGTGGCGGGCACGAACTCCGCACGACGGCACGGGGCCAGGGATGCCGCGGCCCCGGCGCTCGGGAGAACGTCGGGGCCGTGGCATCCGGAGCCGGGTCAGGCGGGGGCGAAGGTCTTCGCGTCGATGACGAAGCGGAAGCGCACGTCGCTCTTCAGCACGCGCTCGTAGGCCTCGTTGATCTGGTCGGCCGAGATGAGCTCGGTCTCGGGCGCGATGCCGTGCTCGGCGCAGAAGTTGAGCATCTCCTGGGTCTCGCGGATGCCGCCGATCGACGAACCGGCGAACGAACGGCGGTTGGTGAACAGCGTGAAGACCTGGATGGGCAGGGGCTCGGGCGGGGCGCCGACGTTCACCATCGTTCCGTTGAGCGCGAGCAGACCCAGGTACTGCTTGAGCTCGAGCGGGGCGCTGACGGTGTTGATGATGAGGTCGAAGCTCTTCTTGAGCTTCTCGAACGTGTCGTCGTCCTTCGTCGCGTAGTAGTGGTCGGCGCCCATCTTGAGGCCGTCGTCCTTCTTGCTGAGCGTCTGCGACAGCACGGTGACCTCGGCGCCCATGGCGTGGGCGATCTTGACGGCCATGTGGCCGAGTCCGCCGAGGCCGACGACCGCGACCTTCTTACCGGGGCCGGCGTTCCAGTGGTTCAGCGGCGAGTACGTCGTGATTCCGGCGCAGAGCAGCGGAGCGGCCTTCTCGTAGGGGATCGACTCGGGCACACGCAGCACGAAGTGCTCGTCGACCACGATCTTCTCGCTGTAACCGCCCTGCGTGATCGTGCCGTCGACGTCCTTGGCGGCGTAGGTGCCGATGTTGCCCTTCTCGCAGTATTGCTCTTCGCCCGCGAGACAGTTGTCGCACTCGCGGCACGAGTTGACCATGCAGCCGACGCCGACGCGGTCGCCGACCTTGTGCGAGGTCACCTCGGAGCCGACCTCGGCGACCGTGCCGACGATCTCGTGGCCGACGGTCAGCGGGTAGGGGACGTCGCCCCACTCGCCGCGGATGGTGTGGATGTCGGAGTGGCAGATGCCGGCGTAGGCGATGTCAATGAGGACGTCCTTCGGGCCGACGTCACGACGCTCGATGGTCGTGGGCTCGAGGGGCGAGGTCGCGGACGACGCCGCGTAGGCGTTGACGTGCATGGGTCTCCTCAGGAGGGTCGATGCGGATGCATCCATCCTCCTCCTCACCGCGATTGCCGGCGCGGGCTTGCACGGATGTGCGCGAACTGTCACGCGCATGGCAGCGGCGCGCTCGCGCAGTGTGCCGTCAGGCGGAGTCGGTGGGCGGCGCGCGGGCGGGGTCGGGGCCTGGGCGGCGTGTCGGGGACGGAGTCCGCGGGACGGCCCGGGGCCTCGCGACGCGTCCCGGCCCCTTCGACGAGCTCAGGGACCTCGCGAGCGGGGCAGGGATACGGTCGACGCCGCTCCCGTCACACGGCGCGCTACGGTGAACCCGTGCCCTCCCTCTCGCCGCGTGCCCGTCGAGCACCCGTGATCCTCGCGCTCGCCGGGGTGACGTTGTCGATTCTCACGGCGTGCGTTCCGGATGCCACGCCCTCGGGCGATGCGGCTCGGACCACCCCGCCGACCGTGGCGTCCGCCACCCCCACCCCGAGCGTCAGCGCGACCGCCGATGCGCGTCTCACGGCTCCGGCCTCCGCGCGCGTGGCCCCGACGTGCGACAACATCATGGATCCGGCATCCGGGAAGACAGTGCGCGACGTCGTTCTCCCCGAGGGGGCCGTCACACTCCCGGACTACCCCGCGGTCGCACAGGGTCCCAGATGCTCCACCGATGGGTCACCCGCCGGCGACTACTACACGTGGTCGCCGGCGTCGCGGACGGACTGGGACGCTCTCGTCGCTGAGCTCACCACCGACAGCGCCTGGTTCACCGAGGAAGGCCCGCGCGGCACCTACCTGACGTACAAGATCGACGGCCGTTACAACCAGACGTTCCTCTTCACGGGCGACGCCGTCATCCTCGCCCCGTGGAAAGCCGCGACCGACTTCGTCATCGGCCCGCCGCTCGCCTGACGCGACGCCGTCTCGCGGACCACGCGGCTCTGGCGCCGGGGCGAAGCGGCGGTCGAGCTCCTCGCGCGCGCCGGCGAATGGCGGAGATCCCGGGACGGGAGGACACGCGCCGCGGCATCCGTCCTCCCGTCGCCAGAACTCCTCCGCTCGCCACGAGCCACTATGCGATGCTCGGGCCGAGCACCCCACCACCGCGCCGGCGCCGCGCCGCGTGATGGGCGGAGGGTCAGGGACAGAGGGAGGACGAATCCGGCCCACAGGTCCTCCGCCCGCCCCTGGCGCTCCGCCCGTCACACGCCCGCGCCCAGCTCCCAGCGAGCGGAGGAGACTCCGGGACGGGAGGACACGCGCCGCGGCATCCGTCCTCCCGTCGCCAGATCTCCTCCCATCGCCACGCGACGCCGGCGCGCGGACCGGCGCACCTCAGCGCCGCGGGCCCGAGCTCTCCCGCACCACGAGCGAGGTCGGCACGAGGGTGCGGGCGTGCTCGCCGCCGGTGCCCTCGATGTCGGCGATCAGGGCGCTCATCGCCTCTTCGCCGACGCGCTCGAAGCGTTGACGCACCGTCGTGAGCGGGGGCCAGAAGTTCGCCGACTCCGGCATGTCGTCGAAGCCGACGACGCTGACGTCACCCGGCACCGCGCGCCCGGCCTCATGCAGCGCACGGATCACCCCGAGAGCCATCTGGTCGTTCGCCGCGAACACCGCCGTGACCGCCGGATCCTGCGCGAGCGTCTCGCCGATCGCGTGTCCCGACTCGGCCGTCCAGTCGCCGATCTGCACCGGGGGCACGCGGCATCCGCGGTCTTCCAGGGCGGTCCGCCACGCCGCGCGGCGGCGCTCGGCGGCGAACGACTCGGGCGGGCCCGACACGTGCCACACCGTCTCATGGCCGAGGTCGAGCAGGTGCTCGGTGGCCAGGCGCGCACCCTGGGCCTGGTCGTTGTCGACGACGGCGTAGGGGTAGTCGGCGCTCGAGTCGACGACCACGACCGGCAGCCCCGAGGGGATCGAGAGCTCGGTCTCGCCGAGGCGGTGGGTCTCGATCAGGATAACGATCCCGTCGACGGCGTGTTCGCGTAGCCGCAGGAACGCCCCGGAGACGTCAGACTGCGACGCGGACTGCACCGTGATGAGGGTGATGGAGTATCCGGATGCCGCTGCCATCGACGCCAGGGCATCGAGTGTGCGCGTGTTGCCGTACGAGCTCAGCGAGAACATGATCACGCCGATGCTGCGGAAGCGTCCCGAGCGCAGGGCGCGCGCGGCGCTGTTCGGGCGGTATCCGAGCGAGGTCATCGCATCCAGGACCCGTTGACGGGTCTCGGGGTCGACGTTGGTGCGGCCGTTCGCGACGCGCGAGACGGTCTGTCCCGACACGCCGGCCGCCGCCGCGACGTCGGCCATCGACACCTCGCGCCGTCGTGCGCGCGGCGCAACCACGCTCGACGTCGTCGTCGTCTCGGTCACGGTGACCTCCTGGGATGTTGACGTTGACACACTAGCGCGGCGGAGTTATGTTTACGTCAACATCTCGACGACCCGGCCGGGATGCGCACCAACGAAGAGGCTCTGGACGATGACGACCACCGCGGCACCCCCGCCTGCTCTGCGCCCCCCGCGTCGCAAACGCCGTGCACGTATCGACGATCGCGGCTGGCTCTTCGTCGCTCCGTTCGCGCTCGTCTTCGCGCTGGTCTTCCTCGCGCCGCTGGCGTACTCGGTGTACCTCAGCCTCTTCCGCGACCAGCTGATCGGCGGCAACGCGTTCGTCGGCTTCGCCAACTACATCACCGCGTTCGGCGACGAGAAGTTCTGGGACGGCTTCGGGCGCGTCGGCATCTTCCTCGTCGTGCAGGTGCCGATCATGCTGATCCTCGCGCTCGCGGCAGCCCTCGCGATCGACAGCGCTCGCCTGCACGCCGCCGGTTTCTACCGGATCGTGATCTTCCTCCCCTACGCGGTGCCCGCGGTCGTGGCGGTGCTCATGTGGGGCTACATCTATGGCGACCAGTTTGGTCTGACCCGCAACCTCAACGACCTGCTCGGCGGGCAGTTCGTGCAGCCCTTCCTCCCCGAATGGATGCTGCTGTCGATCGGCAACATCGTCACCTGGCAGTTCGTCGGCTACAACATGCTCATCTTCTACTCGTCGCTGAAGACGATCCCGACCGAGCTGTACGAAGCGGCATCCATCGACGGGGCCGGCGCGTGGCGCACGATCTTCTCGATCAAGATCCCCGCCGTCCGAGGAGCCGTCGTGATCGCGACGATCTTCTCGATCATCGGCAGCTTCCAGCTCTTCAACGAGCCGAACATCCTCAAGCCGCTGGCCCCGAACGTGATCTCGACGTTCTTCACGCCGAACATGTACGCCTACAACCTCTCGTTCGCCGGTCAGCAGTACAACTACGCGGCCACGATCGCGATCATCATGGGCGTCATCACCGCCGTCATCGCTTACGTCGTGCAGCTGCGCGGCTCCCGTCAGGAGGCGCGATGACCACCGCGACCGCACCCCGTACCGACACCGTCGCCGTGACCACCTCGCGCGGTCCGCGTCTCGCCCGCCGCTCCCCCACGAGCAGCAAGAAGTCGCTCGTGCTGAGCATCGTCATGGGCCTGTACCTGCTGTACACACTCGTGCCGCTGTTCTGGTTGCTCATCAACGCGACCAAGACCCAGGCCGATCTGTTCACGACGTTCGGCCTCGGCCCCGGCAACAGCTTCGCCCTGTTCGACAACATCGTCGAGACGCTGACCTACCGCGACGGCATCTTCGTCCGGTGGCTCGGCAACACGCTGCTCTACGTCGTCGTCGGCGCGGGAGGGGCGACGCTGCTCGCGACCCTCGCGGGCTACGGGCTGGCGAAGTACAACTTCCGCGGACGTAAGGCCGTGTTCGCGGTCGTCCTCGGCGCGATCGCGGTGCCGGGCACGGCTCTCGCGGTGCCGACGTTCCTGCTGTTCAGCCAGCTCGGGCTCACGAACACCCCGTGGGCGATCATCATCCCCTCGCTCATCAGCCCCTTCGGCCTGTACCTCATCTGGGTGTACGCGACGGATGCCATTCCCACCGAACTCCTCGAGGCCGCCCGCATGGACGGCGCCGGCGAGTTCCGCACCTTCTTCACCATCTCGATCCGGCTGCTGACCCCCGGCATCGTCACGGTGCTGCTGTTCGCCGTCGTCGCGACGTGGAACAACTACTTCCTGCCGTTGATCATGCTGAGCGACCCGCAGTGGTACCCGCTGACCGTCGGCCTCAACCAGTGGAACGCCCAGGCCACCGGTGTTGCGGCGCAGCCCATCTACAACCTCGTCATCACGGGCTCGGTGCTCTCGATCATCCCGATCGTCGCCGCCTTCCTCGTGCTGCAGCGCTTCTGGCAGTCCGGTCTGAGCGCCGGCAGCGTCAAGCAGTGACCCTCGATCTCCTCCCGAACCCGGAGCGTCCTGCCCCGGAAACACGCAACACCATCCACAACAACGAAGTGAAGGAATCCCGATGACATTCATGGGCAAGGGCACCGCCGTGCGGCGGGCCGTGTTCGCCGTCGCAACGACCGCGCTGACGGTGGGCGCGCTGACTGCCTGCTCCGGCGGCAGCACGGGCGGCGGAAGCAACGGCGGAAGCGCCGACGACATCGAGAAGGCCCTCGAGGCCGGTGGCGAGATCACGTACTGGTCGTGGACGCCCTCGGCCGAGGCGCAGGTCAAGGCGTTCGAGGCGAAGTACCCGAACGTCAAGGTCAACTACGTCAACGCCGGCACCAACAAGGACGAGTACGCGAAGCTCCAGAACGCGATCAAGGCCGGCTCGGGCGCTCCCGACGTCGTGCAGATCGAGTACTACGCCTTCCCGCAGTTCGCCCTGTCGGACTCGCTCGTCGACCTGTCGTCGTACGGCTTCGGCGACCTCAAGGGCGACTACAGCCCCGGCACCTGGGGCTCGGTCGACTTCGACGGAAAGATCTACGGCCTCCCGCAGGACTCGGGCCCCATGGCCCTCTTCTACAACAAGTCGGTGTTCGACCAGTACGGCATCTCGGTGCCGACCACGTGGGACGAGTACCTCGCGGCAGCGCAGAAGCTGCACGCGGCCGACCCGACGAAGTACATCACCGCCGACACCGGCGACGCGGGCTTCACCACCAGCATGATCTGGCAGGCCGGCGGCACGCCCTTCACGACCTCCGGCACCGACGTGACCGTCGACCTGCAGGACGAGGGCTCGAAGAAGTTCGCCGACAACTGGAACCGCCTCATCGAGGGCGGCCTGATCTCGGACACCCCGAGCTGGAGCGACGAGTGGTTCAAGGGCCTCGGTGACGGCTCGATCGCCTCGCTCGTGATCGGCGCGTGGATGCCGGGCGTGCTGGAGTCGTCGGTTCCCGACGGTGCCGGCAAGTGGGCCGTCGCGCCCATCCCGACCTACGACGGCAAGGCCGTCACGGCCGAGAACGGCGGCGGTGGCCAGGCGGTCACGAAGCAGAGCAAGAACCCGGCCCTGGCCGCGGGCTTCCTCAAGTGGCTCAACAACGACGACGAGAGCCTGAAGATCTTCGCCGAGTCCGGCGGCTTCCCCTCCACGACCGCCCAGCTGAGCGATCCCTCCTTCGTCGACAAGGCGTCGGACTACTTCGGTGGCCAGAAGATCAACGAGGTGCTCACGCAGGCCTCGAGCGAGGTGCGCGAGGGCTGGAGCTACCTGCCCTTCCAGGTGTACGCGAACAGCATCTTCAACGACACCGTCGGCCAGGCCTACTCCACCAAGGGCGACCTGAACAAGGGCCTCAGCGCCTGGCAGGACCAGCTCGTGCAGTACGGCAACGAGCAGGGCTTCTCGGTCAACAAGTAACACCTTCGCGGGGGCGGGTCGCATCTGTCGTATGCGGCCCGCCCCTGCCTCTTCCCACCAGGAGAAACCCGAATGACCTCCCCCACCCGCATCGTCGTCGACCGCACCGCGGTCGGAGCCGAGGTCCCCCGCCGCCTGTTCGGCACGTTCGTCGAGCACATGGGCCGCTGCGTGTACGACGGCATCCATTCGCCCGGTCACGAGACGGCGAATGTCGCGGGCTTCCGCACCGACGTTCTCGAGCTGGTGCGCGAGCTCGGTGCCACCGTCGTGCGCTACCCCGGCGGCAACTTCGTCTCGGGGTACCGCTGGGAGGACGGGGTCGGTCCGCGCGACGAGCGTCCGGTGCGCCTGGATGCCGCATGGCACAGCACCGAGACCAACCAGGTGGGTCTGCACGAGTTCGCCGAATGGGCGGATGCCGCCGGCCTCGAGGTCATGGAGGCGGTGAACCTGGGCACGCGCGGGGTCGCCGAGGCGGCCGACCTCCTCGAATACACGAACCATCCTTCGGGCACGGCGCTGAGCGAGCGCCGGCGCGCGAACGGCCGCGACGAGCCGTTCGGCATCCGTCTCTGGTGCCTGGGCAACGAGATGGACGGTCCCTGGCAGATCGGCCACAAGACCGCCGATGAGTACGGGCGGCTCGCCGCCGAGACCGCGCGCATGATGCGCTTCATCGACCCGACCGTCGAGCTCGTCGCCGCGGGCAGCTCGAACCACGAGATGCCGACGTTCGGCGAGTGGGAGCGCACGGTGCTGCGCCACACCGCGGGTCTCGTCGACCACATCTCGGTCCACGCCTACTACGAGGAAGACCCCGACGACCCTGCGAGCTTCCTCGCCAGCGGCGCCGCCCTCGACCGGTACATCGTCGAGGTCGCCGACATCATCGACGAGGTCGGCGCCACGACCCCCGACGGGCACCCGATCGGCATCAGCGTCGACGAGTGGAACGTCTGGAACCAGACCCGGTGGAACGAGGTCGACAAGCCCCGCGTCTTCACGGGCGACTGGCCAATCGCCCCGCGGCTCATCGAGGACGACTACACCGTCACTGACGCCGTCGTCGTCGGCTCCCTGCTCATCACGCTCCTGCGCCGCTCCGACCGCGTGTCGATGGCGAACCTCGCGCAGCTCGTCAACGTGATCGCCCCGATCCGCACCGAGCCCGGCGGCGGAGCGGCCTGGCGCCAGACGACGTTCCACCCCTTCCGCCTCACGGCCGAGGCTGCGACCGGCCGGGTCGCGCCCGTCTCGGTCGACGGTGCCCGGATCGTCACGGCCCGCCACGGCGAGGTCGAGGCGGTCGACGCGATCGCCACCGTCGACGGGGACGTCGCCCACGTCTTCCTCGCCCACCGTTCGCTCGACGCGGCGACCGAGGTGGAGCTGGATCTCGGTGCCGTGGCGTCCGCCGACGCTGTCGTGATCACCGTCCCCGAAGGCGGCGACCGGAACACGACCAACTCCGCCGACGCCGAGCCCGTGGCCCCCACAGCCCTCGCGGTCGAGGTGGTCGACCGCATCCTGCGCTTCACCCTGCCCCCGCTCGCCTGGGCGCGCATCCGCGTGCGGCTGGCCCTCTGATACCGAAAGACATCGTGACCACCTTCACCATCGGCGAAACCGACTTCCTGCTCGACGGGCGACCGCACCAGGTCATCTCGGGCACGCTGCACTACTTCCGCATCCACCCCGAGCACTGGGCCGACCGCATCCGTACGGCCAAGGCCATGGGACTCAACACCATCGAGACCTACGTCGCGTGGAACGTCCACGAGCCGGTGAAGGGCGAATGGGATGCCACCGGGTGGAACGACCTCGGACGCTTCCTCGACCTGATCGCCGCTGAGGGACTGCACGCGATCGTCCGGCCCGGGCCGTACATCTGCGCCGAGTGGCACAACGGCGGCCTCCCGGTGTGGCTGACCTCGACGCCGGGGATCGGGCTGCGCCGCTCGGAGCCGCAGTACCTCGCCGCCGTCACGGAATACCTCGAGCGCGTGTACGAGATCGTCGCGCCGCGGCAGATCGATCGCGGCGGCAACGTCGTGCTCGTGCAGATCGAGAACGAGTACGGCGCGTACGGCTCCGACAAGGACTACCTCCGCGAGCTCGTCCGGGTCACCCGCGACGCCGGGATCACCGTGCCGCTGACCACCGTCGATCAGCCGATGCCGTGGATGCTCGAGAACGGCAGCCTCCCCGAGCTGCATCTCACGGGCTCGTTCGGCTCGCGGTCGGAGGAGCGCCTCGCGACCCTCCGCGAGCACCAGCCCACCGGGCCGCTGATGTGCAGCGAGTTCTGGGACGGGTGGTTCGACTGGTGGGGCAGCATCCACCACACCACCGACCCCGCGGCATCCGCCCACGATCTGGACGTGCTGCTCGCGGCCGGCGCCTCGGTGAACATCTACATGGTGCACGGCGGCACGAACTTCGGCACGACCAACGGCGCGAACGACAAGGGCCGCTTCGACCCGATCGTCACCTCGTACGACTACGACGCCCCGATCGACGAGTCGGGCCACCCGACGGCGAAGTTCCACGCGTTCCGCGAGGTCATCGCGAAGTACGCGCCGGTGCCCTCGGACGTGCCGCCCGCGCGTCCACAGGCGCCGGTCTTCGAGGTCGCACTGTCGGGCGAGGGCGACTGGATGCCGGCATCCACGGGTTCCGTCTCGGACGACCCCGCGACGTTCGAGGCCCTCGGGCACCTCGGCCCGCTGGTGCGGTACGACGTCGACCTGCCGTCGTTCTCGGGTGCTGCCGCCCTCGTGTTCGGCGAGGTGCGCGACCTCGCGTGGGTGCATGTGGACGGGGTGTTCGTCGGACGCCTGTCGCGGACGCTGCACGAGCGGGCTCTCGCCCTCCCCGCCGGCGCGCGGCTCACGGTCCTCGTCGAGGACCAGGGCCGCGTCAACTACGCCGACCGACTGGGCGAGGCCAAGGGGCTCATCGGCGGGGTGACCCTGAACGGTTCGCCGCTGACCGGCTGGACCGCGACGCCGATCGATGTGGCATCCGCCGTCGGCACCGGCGAGGGCACCGTCGGTCGAGCACTGCTGCGCGGCGCGTTCGACCTGAATGCGCCCGCCGACCTGTTCCTCGACACCACCGGCTGGGGCAAGGGCTTCGCGTTCGTGAACGGCTTCTTCCTGGGCCGGTACTGGAACAACGTGCCGCAGAGCACCCTGTACGTCCCCGGCCCCGCCACCCGCGCCGGCGCGAACGAGATCGTGGTGCTCGAGCTCGAACACGCGGTCGAGCCGGTCGCCCGCTTCATCGCGGCGCCGTCGCTGGGTCAGCTCGAGGAGTGAGCCCTCTGGCGTGAGTTGCCCGAATCTGTCGCTTCGACGCCCGCCCCGGCGACACTTCGCGGCAACTCACGCGCGGGCGGGGCGAGGATGCCCTGGGCGGGGCTCTCGGGGATCCCCGGCGCTCGCGGCACCCCCTGTTCGAACAGCGCAAACCCGTCCGCCGAACGCAAGGGTGAAGTACGGTCGAAAGGCGCGAGTGAGGGGAGGAGGACAGCGACGATGCCGTTGTTCGAGATGGAAGCCAACCCCCGCGGTCGCGTGAGCGTCTTCGCCCGGGCGCAACTCCCGTTCATGCTCGCGATGGTCTTCCTCGTCGGCATCGCCGGTCTCGCCCAGCCCTCGACCCTCACCGTGGGCGTCGTCATCCTCGGGTTCACCCTCAGCGTCCTCGCAACCGTCCTGTCGCTCGCCGTGCCGTGGGAGCGCCTCCCCCGAGCCTGGATGATGCTGATCGCCGCGCTCGACCTGCTCGCCGTCGCCCTGGTGCGCGCCGAACTGCTCCCCACGTTCCCCTCCGTTTCCGTGCTCGCGATCTTTCCCGTGCTGTGGCTCGCCTATGGCTTCCCCTGGTACGGCATCCTCGCCGGGGTGTTCGGGACGGGATTCATCACCTCCTTTCGCTTCATCTACGTCGGAGCCTGGCCCGCGTCTCCCGTCGAGTGGGCGAACGTCGTGATCATGCCGACACTCGTCGTGGGCGTCGCGGTCATCGTGTTCGTCGCCGCGCGTCACCTGCGGCGACGAACCCGGCAATTGGCGCAGGCCTCTCGTGCTCAGGCCGAGGCTCTGCGCGAAGCCCGGGATGCCGAAGCCGTCGCGCTCGGGATCGTCGACACCGTGACGGCAGGAGTGGTGTTCTACGACGCCGACGGGCGACTGGATGTCGCCAACGCCCAGGCGCACCGCTTCGCCGAGCTCGGCGGGTTCCGACTCGATGAGCCGCCGATGGCCGGAGACGCTGTCTTCGACGCCGACCGGACGACCCCCATCCCTCTCGGCGAACAGGTCATCCCCCGAGCATTCGCCGGCGAGGCGGTCAACGACGAGTTCGAGTGGTGGGGACCGGCGGACGCCCCGGTCGCCGTGCTCGCGTCCTCGAGCCGCGTCCGTCGCGCCGACGGCCACGTGTTGGGGACCGTCGTCGTGATCTACGACGTGACTGCGCTCGCCGAGGCGATCGAGGTGCGCGAGCAGTTCCTGCGGACCGTGTCGCACGAGCTGCGTACCCCGCTGACGAGCATCACCGGGTTCCTCGACCTCATCGACGACGAGGTCGACCAGGAGAACACCCGCCTGCGGCGCTACGTCGAGGTGGTCACCCGCCGCACCGCGGATCTTTCACACCGGGTGCGCGATCTCCTCGCCGCGAGCGAGAGCGAGAAGACCTTGCGAATCGAGCGCGCCGACCTCGGCGAGATCGTCGCCACGGCGGTCGCGGAGGTCGACGCGTTCGCCGAGGCCCGCGCATTCGTCATCGAGAGGGCCGCCACCGGGCCGACGTCCGCTCGCGTCGACCCCGGACAGGTCATCGTCGCGATCGTCGAGCTGCTCACGAACGCCGTGAAGTTCGGCATCCCGTCCGCCGCGATCACCGTCTCGTACGGCGTTCGCGACGGCCGCGCGCTGCTGACGGTGACCAACGACGGGCCGGGGCTCGGGCGGACCGAGCAGCGGCGAGCCTTCGACCGCTTCTACCGCGGGGCGCTCGCGCAGTCGAGCGAGATCCAGGGCTTCGGACTCGGGCTCACGACGGTCCGCGCGATCGCCGTCGCGCACGGAGGCACCGTGGGCCTCGACAGCGTCCCCGGCGGACGCACGACGGTGACGTTGGACCTGCCCGCCGGGTAGGGCGGGCGCACGGCCTCACGGACACGGATCTCCCAGCCGACGTTGCGGGCGATCGACGCCGCGGCTCTGACCCGTGTATGAACGCGATCGACGCGCAGAAACGCGAGGGGATCGTGTTTCTGCGCGTGGATGCCGTTCACGCGGGATGGCGAAGAGACAACTGCGCGGCAACCGCGCCGAGCCGCTCGTCGAACGTCGCAAGCGGAGCGTCGAGGTGCGTGGCTGCGGCAAGAACGCAGGTGTCGGGCATCTTCAGCGCGTGGCGGGCGCGCAAAGCTGCCACCAGCACCGGCTCGTCGGGGCCCATGGCGAGGGCCTCGACGCCCAGAGCGCGCAGGGCTCGCCACATCTCGGCCTCTCGGCCGACGCGCGCCGCTCCGACCAGCGTCTCGGCAACGGTGAGCGGGTGCATCAGGAACGGACCCGGGTCGTCGGCCAGCAGCTTCTTCGCGCGCTCGTGATGGGCGTCGCCGGGCGTGAACAGAGCGATGATGACGCCGGCGTCGAGAACAATCACTCGGGCCAGTCCTCGCGGAGTTCCCGGAGGTAGCCCTCGGGGAAGACACCCGCGAACTGGTCGACGACGAGGTCGATGCGGCGACGTTGCGCTGCGGATCGTCGGGACTCCTCGCCGCGGAGGGCGTGCCCACCCGCGACCACGAGATGCGTGATCAGCGCGCTCGGCGACTCATCGGGCCAGCGGGAGCGCGCGATCTGCAGCGCCTCTTCGATCTCGACGGTGTGCGTCACCTGGGTGCGGGGACGGGTGGTCGGCATGGCCCGAGTGTACCACCTGTACATTCGGTGCACCACCGCTCAGCTGAGGGTCACACGAAGAGCGACACCTCAACGCGCAGCGGTACTCTGGCGCACCATCAGTGACGCCGGCACCGTCTCCGCGACCGGATCGCCGCCCTCGATCGCCGCGACCAGGGCGGCGACGGCGCGGCGGCCCAGCGCGTCGAAGTCCTGGCGGACGGTGGTCAGCGGCGGGCGGAACTCCGCGGCATCCGCGATGTCGTCGAAACCCACCACCGAGACATCCTCGGGAACACGGCGGCCCTCGTCGGCGAGAGCGCGCAGAGCACCGAGGGCCATCTGGTCGTTGGCGACGAAGATCGCCGTGGCACCGGTAAGACCCGCGACGGCGGCGTACCCGGATGCCGAGGTCCAATCGCCGCGGACCGGCTCGGGCGCCTTGATTCCGGCGTCAGCGAGAGCCTCGCGCCATCCCCGCTCGCGCTCAGCCGCGGCGAACGAGCCGCGCGGCCCACCGAGGTGGTGCACCGCGTCATGGCCGAGGGCCAACAGGTGCGCGGTCGCAGCCCGCGCGCCGGCGGCGTGGTCGGTCTGCACGATCGAGAAGCGCGCGTCGGCCGGGGAATCGACGACCACGAGGTGCAGGTCGGCGGGAGGCTCGGCGTCGCGGGCGAGCTCGGTCGCCTCGTTCAGCACGACGGCGCCGTCGACGCCCTGCGAGCGCAAGCGGGCGAACGCCTCGCGGATGCCGCGCTCCCCGACCGTCACCACGGCCAGGGCGTAGTCGCGCTCGGCGGCGGCCTCGGAGATCGCCTGCAGCATGCGCGAGTTACCGACGGAGGCCAGGGTCGACACGACCAGTCCGATCGTGGAGGTCTGCCCGGTACGCAGCGCCCGCGCCGCGCGGTGCATGCGATAGCCGAGGTCGGCCATGGCCTTCTCGACGCGGACCCGGGTGGCGGGGTCGACACGGGGGCTGCCGTTGGCCACGCGCGACACGGTCTGCGCCGAGACTCCGGCCCGCTCGGCCACGTCGGCCATGGATACGCGCATCACGCCCCCTCCGTGTTGACGATATCACGCCCCAGATGTAGCGTGTTATCGTGAACACGGAAAGCCTCAGCGCGGAGCCCCTGGGCGCCGGCGTCGTCAAGCGACCCACCCACCTGGCCGACGGACGCGAGCTCATCTACTTCGACGACCCCGACACGACGCTCGGCGCCGAGCGCGCGGTCGACGCCCGCACCCTCGACCCGCGGCCGACCACGGCGACCATGCGCCAGGACGTGCTCACCGGCGACTGGATCACCGTGGCATCCAATCGCCAGAACCGCGCGTTCCTTCCCCCCGCGCACCTCGACCCGCTGTCACCGCAGACGCCGACCAACCCGTCTGAGATCCCCTCGCTGTACGACGTGGCGGTCTTCGAGAACAAGTCGCCGTCGTTCGGCCCCGCCCTCGACACCGCGATCGGCGACGCCCCCGCGGCCGTCGACCCGCCCCGGGGTGACGACGACCTCGAGCACCTCGGCCTCGGCCGCACGCGCACCTCGGTTGGACGCTGCGAGGTCGTCTGCTTCAGCCCCGCACACGAGGGGTCGTTCGGCTCGCTCTCGCGCACCCGCGCCCGCACCGTCATCGAGGCGTGGGCCGACCGGACCGCGGCGCTCTCGGCTCTGCCCGGCATCCGTCAGGTCTTCCCGTTCGAGAACCGCGGCGAGCAGATCGGGGTCACCCTCCCCCACCCGCACGGGCAGATCTACGCCTACCCCTACGTGACCCCGCGCACGCACCGCTTGCTCGACACGATCTCGCGCACCTCGGACGACCTGTTCGCGCGCATCCTCGACTTCGAGCAGGGCGGCGAGCGCGTCGTGCTGCGTGGCGAGCACTGGACCGCCTTCGTGCCGTTCGCGGCCCGCTGGCCCATCGAGGTGCACGTGCTTCCGCACCGTCACGTCGCCGATCTCGCCGAGACGACCGACGCCGAGCGCGACGAGCTGGCACCCTTCTACCTGCGGCTGCTGCGCGGCATCGACGCCCTGTACGACACCCCCACCCCCTACATCGCCGCCTGGCACCAGGCGCCGGTCGGACGGGCGAGGGATGCCGTGCGCCTCAACCTGCAGATCACCTCGCCGCGCCGCGCGGCCGACAAGCTGAAGTACCTCGCCGGATCCGAGGCCGCCATGGGCGCCTGGATCGGCGATGTGACCCCCGAGTCGCAGGCCGAACGCCTGCGCGCCGCCCTCGACACCGTTCCGGAGGTGACGGCATGAGCGCCGTCGACGACGCCCTCGCCCTGCTCGCCGCTCCCGCCGTGGGCGTCTGGTCGGCCCCCGGCCGCGCCAACCTCATCGGCGAGCACACCGACTACAACGAAGGTTTCGTCTTCCCCTTCGCGATCGCCCAGCGCACGGCCGCCGCGGTCGCGCTGCGCGACGACGATGTGATCCGCGTTCGGTCGACGTTCGCCGACGACGCGGTCGAGGTCCCGCTCGCCGAGCTCGACGCCCGCATCGCCGCCGGCGGCCTCGACTGGGCGGGGTACCCGCTGGGCGTGGCGTGGGCGTTGCTGCGGGAGGCCCCGGATGCCGAACCTCGCGGCGTCGACATCGCCCTGGCGTCGGAGGTGCCGGTGGGGGCGGGCCTGTCGTCGTCCGCCGCGATCGAGGGGGCCGTGGCATCCGCCCTCAACGATGTGTGGAACGCCGGTCTCGACAAGGTCGCCCTCGCCCGCGTGGGGCGCATCGCCGAGAACGACGCGGTCGGCGCGCCGACCGGGATCATGGACCAGATGGCGTCGATGCTCGGCGTCACCGACGCGGCGACGTTCCTCGACTGCCGCACGCTCGAGACCCGCGCGGTGCCCCTCGGGTTCGCCGACGCCGGGCTGTCGATCCTCGTCACCGACACGCTCGTCGAGCACGCGCACTCCTCGGGCGGATACCGCGAGCGCCGCGCTTCGTGCGAGAAGGGCGCCGAGGCCTTCGGTGTCGCCGCCCTCCGCGACGTCACGGTCGACGACCTCGCGCGCGCCGAAGAGATCCTCGACGATGTGACCTTCCGCCGCGTGCGCCACATCGTCACCGAGAACCAGCGCGTGCTCGACACCGTGGCCGCCCTCGACGCCGAGGGTCCGACGGCGATCGGCGAACTGCTCACCGCCTCTCACGCGTCGATGCGCGACGACTTCGAGATCTCGGTGCCCGAGCTCGACCTCGCCGTCGAGACCACGCTGGCCGCGGGCGCCCTCGGTGCCCGCATGACCGGCGGCGGCTTCGGCGGCGCGGCGATCGCGCTGATCCCCACCGGGCTCATCGCGGCGGCGACCGAGGAGGTTCTCGCCGCGTTCGCGGCATCCGGGTTCCGCGCCCCGAACGTGTTCACCGTGACGCCGTCCGAGGGCGCGCGCCGCGACGCGTGACGCGCCGGGGCGCGGCCCGCGCCGGCTCCCCCGTCGGCGGCGGCGCCGTCGCTTCGCTCCGCCTAGCCGGGTCGGCGCGGCGGTGAGCGCCGCGGCGGTGAGCGCCGCGGCGTGGCGCGGGGCGGGGGCGGGGCGCATAAACGCGATCCACTCGCATAAACGCGCTCTCCACGTGTTTCCGTGCGCGAATCGCGTTTATGCCCACCCCGACAGACGCGCCGGACGCTGCACTCCCAGACAGCGCCGTCGGGCGCGCATCGCGGCCGCGCGCACCCGGAGCCGGACGCCCGGGGGCACGCACCTCGCCCGGTCCCAGCGCCCCACCTCGCCCGATCCCTGCCCCGCACCTCGCCCGATCCCGGCTCCGCACCTCGCCCGACCCCGGGGCACGCATCCCACGCGGGACCTGTACGCACCGCGGCTACGGGCGTAGCCTGCCCGGATGACCGACGACGACGTCCTCGCCTGGCTGGCCGACAGCGACCCGGCTTTGCGATGGAAGGTCGAGCGCGACCTGCTCGACGCGCCCGAGGAGCAGTGGCGAGCGACGCGCGCCCGGGTGGCGCACGAGGGGTTCGGGGCGCAGCTCCTCGCCGCGCAGGGCGAGGACGGGCTCTGGGCCGGCGGCGCGCACTTCCCGGCCGGCTTCCAGTGGGGTGATCCCCAGCCGTGGACCGCGACGTCGTGGTCGCTGATGAGCCTCCGCGAATGGGGAGTGGATGCCGAGGCCCTCCGCCCCGACACCGTCGGGCTCATCGACCGCAACGTCCGCTGGGAGTACGACGACCTGCCCTTCTGGGGCGGAGAGGTCGACGCGTGCATCAACGCCTTCACCCTCGCGAGCGGAGCGTGGTTGGGGGCGGATGTCAGTGGCATCCGGAACTGGTTCGTCGAGCATCAGCTCGGTGACGGCGGCTGGAACTGCGAGTGGGTGGACGGGGCGACGAAGTCGTCGTTCCACTCCACGCTGAACTCCGTGATCGCGATCCTCGACGACGAGTGGCGCACCGGCGGCACCCCCGAGCTGCACGCGGCCCGGAAAGGCGGGGAGGAGTACCTGCTCGAGCGGAGGCTGCTGTACCGGCTGTCGACCGGAGAGCGGCACGCGTGGGCGCATCACCTGGGCTATCCGTTCCGTTTTCGCTACAGCGCGCTCCGCGCCCTCGACCACTTCCGCGCCGCGTCCGAACGCGACGGCACCGAGCCCGACCCGCGCTTGGCCGAAGCGATCGACCGGGTGCGCGCCTCGCGCGACACCGACGGCACGTGGCATCAGGCCTCCCCGCTCGAGGGGGCGGAATGGTTCGCCGTCGACGTCCCGGCCGGAGAACCGTCGCGCTGGCTGACGTTCTTCGCGCTGCGCGTCCTGCGCTGGTGGCACACCGCTCGCGCGTGAGCCCGACCGGGCAGGATGGGGGAATGGATGCCACCGTGCTCGCCGTCACCTCGAAGGGAACCGTGCGCGGGTTCCGGCGCGGCAGCACGGCGGTGTTCCTCGGCATCCCGTTCGCCCAGGCGCCCGTGGGGCCCCTTCGCTTCGGCGCCCCGGCGCCCGTCGTCCCCTGGGACGGCGAGCGCGACGCGACCGCCTACGGGCCGACCGCCCAGCGGGGCGACGCGGGCATCACCCTCATCCCCGAGCCGAGTGTGCCCGGCGATGCCACGCTGAACGTCAACGTCTTCACCCCCGCGGATCGGGATCCAGATGCCACCCTCCCCGTGCTCGTGTGGATACACGGCGGCGGCTACACCTCGGGGTCGCCCGCGAGCCGGTGGTACGACGGTGACGCGTTCGCGCGCGACGGAGTCGTCACGGTCGTGATCTCGTACCGGATCGGCTTCGACGGGTTCGGGCTCATCGACGGCGCGCCCTCGAACCGCGGGCTGAGGGATCAGATCGCCGCCCTCCGGTGGGTGCAGGACGAGATCGGCGCGTTCGGCGGCGACCCGGCGCGCGTCACCGTCGCGGGGCAGTCGGCGGGCGGCGGGTCGGTGCTCGCGCTGATGGCGAGCCCCGCGGCATCCGGGCTCTTCCACGGGGCGATGGCGATCTCACCGGCGATCGGGGCGGTGCCCGCCGACGCCGCTCGGCGCTTCGCCGCGCGTGTGGCGGAGCTCGCGGGGGTGTCGGCCGATCGTGACGGATTCGCCGGCGTGTCGGAGGAGCGACTGGTCGAGCTGCAGGAGGTCGCGGGGAAGCCCCCGCGCGGACGCGCGATCGCCTCTCTGACGGCACTCCTCGACGACGGGTTGCCGCTCGGGCCGGTGATCGACGGGGACGGGTTGCCGCGGCATCCGCTCGACGTGCTCGCCGAGGAGACGGGCGTGCCGCTCGTGATCGGCTCGACCGACGACGAGTTCACGATGCTCACCGCTCGCTACCGCGGCCTGCTGCGGTTCGTGCCGGTGTCGCTCGCGTTGGCCGTGCTGGGTCTCGGGCGTTCGCGTCGCCGTGCGTACCTCGCGCGCACGCGGCGACGGGGCGCCGCGGCGGTTCTCGGCGGATACGCGACGGACCGGGTGATCCGTGCGACCGTGTTGCGGGTCGCGCGGGCGCGGGGTGTCGCGCCCACCTGGGTCTACCGCTTCGCGTGGCCGTCGCCCGTGTTCGGCACCGCGTGCCACTGCCTCGACGTGCCGTTCTGGTTCGACCACCTCGATGCGGAGGGGGTCACCGCGATCGCCGGGGATGCGCCTCCGCGAAGCCTCGCCGCGCAGCTGCACGGGGCGGCCGTTGCATTCGCGCGCGACGGCGATCCTGGCTGGCCCGCGTGGGATGCCGCGGCCCGGCGTGCGCGGGTGTTCGACGTCGCGGCATCCGCCCCTCCCGTCGAGACTGACGCGTACGCTGACGTGGCCCCGCTGGTGTGACGTCGGCGCGCGGCACGGTCTGCACGCATCGGGCGGGAGGTCGCGCAGCGTGAGCGCGCGCATCGCGGACGAGGCCGCGCGACGCGGACACGCGCATCCCGGAGCGGGAAGCGCACCGAGATCGGACACACGCATCGGAATCGGACGCCACAGTCGCGGCGTTCCGATTCCGATGCGCTGATCCGATTCCGCGGCGCCGCGCGACGGTGCTCGCGCGAGCCCCGCGCCCCGCGCCCGGCGGAGAGGAAGGATCAGAGCGCCGGAATCACCTCGCGTTCGAACAGCGAGATGCCGGAGGTGTCGTAGGCCGCCTCGGGGAAGTAATGGATCGCGTAGCCGAGGCCGTGTGCGGCACGTTCGCGCAAGCGCTCGACGATTCGCTCGGGCGTGCCGAAGCCGTCGGAGGCGCGGTAGTCGGCCTCGATGGCATCCGCTCGCTCGTCACCGACGTGGGGGCGGAGACGGGCCATGACCGCGGCGAGACGCTCCTCCGCCTCGGACTCGGTCTCGGCCACGATCGTGTTGAAGTTGGTGGACTGCGTGATCTCGCTCACGTCGCGACCGAGCGCTTCGCAGTGACCGCGCAGCACCGCGGTCTTGTGCTCGAACTCCTCGATCGAGCCGCCGAAGTTCGTGTACGACGCGTACTTCGCCGCGATCTTCAGGGTCACCTTCTCGCCGCCGCCCGCGATCCACAGCGGGATGCCGCCCTCCTGGAGCGGCTTCGGCTGCACGATGGCGCCGTCGACCTCGTAGTACTTCCCCGCCAGGGTCGCCTCGCCCGTGGTCCAGGCCTGGTGCATGATCTCGACACCCTCGCGAAGGCGCCCGAGGCGCTCGCCGATGGGCGGGAAGCCGTAGCCGTAGGCCTTCCACTCATGCTCGTACCAGCCGCCGCCGATGCCCATCTCGGCACGCCCGCCCGAGATCGCGTCGACCGTCGCCGCGACCTTGGCGAGGTAGGCCGGGTTGCGGTAGCCCATGCACGTGCACATCTGGCCCAGGCGCACGCGATCGGTCGCGGCGGCGAAGGCCGCCATGAGCGTCCAGGCCTCGTGCGTCGCCTCGGCGCTGGGCACGGGCGTGGTGTGGAAGTGGTCGTAGACCCACAGAGAGGTCCAGGGGCCGTCGTCCGCGCTCTGCGCGAGCGCGTTCATGACGCGCCAGTGCTCACTCGGATCGATGCCGACGAGGTCGAAGCGCCATCCCTGGGGGAC
Source organism: Microbacterium sp. SORGH_AS_0969 (assembly GCF_030818255.1). NCBI lineage: Bacteria > Bacillati > Actinomycetota > Actinomycetes > Micrococcales > Microbacteriaceae > Microbacterium > Microbacterium sp. SORGH_AS_0969. The sequence continues at coordinate 1,854,422 of NZ_JAUTAG010000001.1, read as the reverse complement.
GAAGATGCCGAATTCCATGGCCTCACCCTAGGCGTGGCCACCGACATCTCGGGCGGGTCGGCGCGAATCCGCCGCAAAGAGACGAAAAAGGGGGCCGGCCCCACACCGGCCCCCTCCGCCCTCAGAGGGGGTACTGACCCGGCTCGCGCCGGACGGTGATCCACCGCGTCTCGGTGAACGCCTCGATGTTGGCGCTCGCCCCGCCGTGGCGAGAACCCGTGCCCGAGCTTCCGACGCCGCCGAACGGCGCGTTGGCCTCGTCGTTGACCGTCTGGTCGTTGACGTGGACGATCCCCGTGGGAATGCGGCGCGCGAGTTCGAGGCCCGCGAAGGCGTCGGCCGTGACGATGCCGAGCGAGAGCCCGTACTCGGTGTCCGAGGCCAGGGCGACAGCCTCGTCGTCGGTCGCGTACGAGACGACCGAGGCGACGGGGCCGAAGACCTCGTCGCAGTAGGCAGACGCTGTGCGGGGTGTGTTCGCCAGCACCGTCGGCCGGTAGAAGAGCCGGTCGTAGGTGCCGCCCGCGCGCAGTTCGGCCCCCTGTGCCACGGCATCCTGAACGAGGGAGTGCACGCGATCACGCTGCACCTCGTCGATCAGCGGGCCCAGGTGCGCGGGACCGGCGGCGGGATCGCCGACGTGCATCGACTCGGCCTTGGCCGCAAGCTTGTCGACGTACTCGTCGAACAGCGACTCGTGCACGATGTGACGGCCGACGGTCATGCAAATCTGACCCTGGTGCAGGAACGAGCCCCACGTCGCGAGGTTCACCGCCTTGTCGACATCGGCGTCGGCGCGCACAATGAACGCCGAGTTCCCCCCGAGCTCGAGGTGCGCGCGCGTGAGGTGGCGACCGGCCAGCTCGCCGACCGCGCGCCCCGCGCGGGTCGACCCGGTGAACGCGATGACCCGCACCCGGGGGTCGCTGACGAGAGCCTCGCCCACCTCGGCACCACCCGGGACCAGCTGTAGGACGCCCGCCGGCAGCCCGGCCTCTTCGAAGATGCGCACCATCGCCACACCGCCGGTGATGACGGTGCGCGGGTCGGGCTTGAGGATGACGGCGTTGCCGAGAGCCAGGGCGGGTGCCACGGCACGGATGCCGAGGATCAGCGGCACGTTGAACGGCGAGATCACGCCCACCACGCCCACCGGCACCTGCTCGGCGAGCGAGAGACGCGGCTGCTCGCTCGAGAGCACCTGGCCGAGCGGTGCCGACGGCAGGGACGCCGCTTCGTAGCACTCGGCAGCGGTGACGTGCAGCGCGAAGCCGGCCAGGGGCGGGATCGCGCCGACCTCGCGCACGTTCCACCCGCCGATCTCGTCGGCGTACTGCTCCCACAGTTCTCCCGCGCGACGCAAGACCTGGGCCCGCGCCGGGTGCGGCAGGGCGGCCCACTCCTTCTGCGCGCGCTGCGCGCCCTCGGCGGCCCGGGCGACATCGGCGGCATCACCCATGCCGACCTGCGCGAGAGTCTCTCCGGTCGCGGGCTCGATCGAGGGGATCGACCCTCCACCCCCGGGAACCCACTGTCCGTCGAGGAAGATCCTCTCCTCGAAGACGGCGGGGTCGATCAGCGTCTCGGTGGTCACGGTCATCGTTGACATGGTGTTCTCCTTGTTCCTGTTCGTGAGTGTTCCCGGCCGTCGCTCACCGCGCGGCGGCCGGTTCGATGCGTTCCAGTCGGCGGACACGGCGCCCGACGACGCTCGCCGCCCACCCGCGGCGGATGCGGGGCACGACACCTTCGACCACGTCGGCACCGCGATCGAAGGTGCGCCGCCACACGGCGAGCATGTCGGCGACCGCCTCGGGGATGCCGGGACGCGAGAACGACTCGACACCCCAACGCCCCTCGTAGCCCTCGTCGAGAGCGTCCCTCACGACGCCCTCGATGTCGACCGCACCGTCTCCGAAGACGCCGCGACCCGATTGGCCGAGTTCGAGGTAGCGGAGTCTGGGCAACGCGGTGCGGATCGCGCCGCGCATGCTCTCTTCCTCGATCGCCATGTGGAAGGTGTCGAGATGAAGGAACAGATTCTCGCTCCCGCTGCGCGCGACGAAGTCCATGGCATCCGCCGCGGTGTTGACGACGTTGGTCTCGTACCGGTTCAGCACCTCGAGGGTCATGGTGACCCCCTCCGCGGCGGCGCGGTCCGCCACGATGCCGATGTCTCGCGCGATCCGCTCCACGCGTCCCGGGTCGGGGAGGGCACGCGCGTGTCCGAGCAACCCGTAGGGCACGCCGTTCATCTGATCCCCGCCGAGCGCGACGGTGAGGTCGAGCGCCGCGTGAAGCACCTGGATGCCGCGAGCCCGCACGTCCTCGTCGTCGGAGCTGACGTCGGCGGAGGGGTCTTGACCGGCGATCGTGATCGGGGCGAGGTGCGCGCCCTGCAGCAGCCGCCGGACGCGGTCGAGATCAGTGGCATCCGGATCCAGGGGAGGAAGCACCACGCGTCGGAAGCCGGCCTCGGCGATGGTGTCCAGCGCCGCCTCGACCCCGTCGTCGTCCATGGTCGCGACGAAGACGTTCAGGTGGCACGCAGCGTCGAGCTCGAGAGGCAGAACCTGATTCATGTCAGAAATCCGGCAGGTCCAGCCGCTGCTTGAAGACGGAGTACCCGTCATCGACGTGCACCACGGTGCCGTTGATGACGTTGGCCTCGTCGGATGCCAAGAACGCGACCACGTTCGCGATCTCCTCGGGCTCGGTGAGCACACCGCGCAGCTGCTCAGCGGCGAAGGTGTCACGCAGCTCGTCGCTGAACTGGTTGATGATCGGTGTGCGCACCCGCCCCGGGGTGATCGCGACCGCGCGCACGCCGTACTCGGCGAGCTCGTAGGCCGCGGACCGGGTGAAGGAGATGACCGCGGCCTTGGCCGCGCTGTAGGCGAAGGCGACCTCGGCAGCCTGCTCGCCGTAGATGGACGACGTGCTGATGATCACGCCGCCGGTTCCCTGTGCGCGGAACTGACGCCCGGCCGCGAGGATGCCGTGGTAGACGCCGTCCTGGTCGATGCGCACGATCGGGTCGTAGTCCACCGCGGGGTCGTGCTCGAGCAGCCGGCGTCCTCCGGCAATGCCGGCGTTGTTGAAGATGATGTCGAGGCGTCCGAACGTCTCGACCGTGGCCTGCACGGCGGCTTCCACCTCGGCGAGGACCGACACGTCGGCACCGAAGGCGGCCACGGTCTCGGAACCGGCGTCAGCACCGGCGATCTCGTTCGCCGTCGCCTGCGCCCGTTCGAGGTCGCGGTCGACGATCATCACGCGAGCGCCCTCGCGGACGAACTTCTCCACGGTCGCGCGGCCGATCCCGCTCGCGCCGCCCGTGATGAGGGCGGTCTTGTCTTTCAGTCGCATCGTTGCGCCTTTCTCAGCAGAGTGCATGAAGGGGCGAGGACGGGCGGGCGCACCCGCCCGTCCTCGTGGTCACTTGGCGTCGGTCGGGGTGATGGTCGCGGCGTTGGCGCGATCCACCAGTGTCACGTCGACCTCGACGAAGTTCTCGGACGGGCGGGTTCCGTCCTTCGCGTACGCCTGCATCGCGGCGACCACGTCGCCGAGAACCTCGTCGAAAGGCTGTACGACCGTCGCGTAGAACGGCCCGCCCTTCTCGATCTGCTCGACGGCCGCACCGATCGCGTCGACGCCGGTGACGTAGATGTCGTCGCGGCCGGCCTCGTTGATCGCCTGCACAGCGCCCAGCGCGGCGTGGTCGAACCCGACCCACACGCCGTCGAGGCCGTTGGGGTTGGCCTGCAGGTAGTCGGCCACGAACTTCAGCGACTCCTCTTGCGACGAACCGGGCTGCAGGATCTGCTTGATCTCGCCGCCGGCGATGTTTGCGCCCGCAGCCTTGAGCAGGTCCTCCGCCATGTGACTGCGCGTCATGATGCCGATGTGCGGGTCGTGCCCGATGATCATGACGTTCTTGCCCTTGAGACCGCCCATGGCCTCGTCGAGCGCACCCACGGTGTCGTCGGCGATCTGCTGCTGGTTGGTCGTCACATCGATCGCGAAGTCGGCGTTGGGCTCCACACCGCCGTCGACGGAGAAGATCGGGATGTCCGCATCCTTCGCCGCCCGCACGATCGGGCTGATCTGGCGAGGGTCGGGGAATCCGGCGAACACGGCATCCGCTCCCTGGCTGATCGCCGCCGCCACGTCGTTGTTGAGCTGGTCGTACGACTCATTCGTGTACAGGGTGACGTCCCAGCCGAGGCCCTTGGCCTGCTCGACGAAGGCGTCGGTGGTCGATTTGCCCACGGGCGTGCCGTAGCCCTGTGTGAAGGCGATGACCTTGAAGGTGTCGCCTCCGCCTGCGGAGGCGGCACCGCCCGCGCAGCCGACGATACTCACGCCGGCGGCGACGACAATGGCGCCGAAGGCGAGAATCTTCTTGAACATCTCGGTGCTCCCATTCATTGGTGTTCGTGATCACGCGTGTGGTGATCGGGGTGTTCGTCTTTCTTCTGAGCGACGGACCAGGCGTCCGTCACTCTTCGCGACGTCTACGCGTCGCGGGCTTTGAGCGCCGACAGGGTGACGGCGGCGATGATGATGAGGCCGGTCAGCACCTGCTGCACGTAGGTGTTGACGCCGAGGATGTTCAGGCCGTTGCTCAGCACGCCGATGATGCCGACGCCCACGAGGGTCCCGCCGAGGTTCGCCTGGCCGGACTTCAGGATCGTCATGCCGAGGAACACGGCGGCGATGGCCAGCAGCATGTAGTTGTTCGCGCTGGCGGAGCTCGCACTTCCGAGGCGGCTGACCAGCACGATTCCGCCGACCGCGGAGCCCAGCCCCGCGAAGGTGAAAGCGAGCAGGCGGGCGCGACGCACGTTGACACCCGACAGTCGCGCCACCTCGGCGTTGCCGCCGACCGCGTAGAGCCGACGCCCGAAGGTCGTGAAGCGCAGCACCACCCACACCAGCGCCGCGATCAGCAGCGCGAACACCACCGGCATCGGCATCCCGAGCACTCGTCCCTGCCCGATCCAGAAGAACTCCTCGGGCATGCCGTAAAGGGTCGTGCCGTTGGTGACGATGTACGCCAGGCCTCCCACGGTGGTCATGGTCGCCAGCGTCGCGACGAAGGCCGACAGCTTCACGTACGCGACGAGCACGCCGTTGACAGCACCGACCAGGGCACCCGCGGCGAGCGCCACGAGGATGGCGAGGGGAACCGGCGTCCCTCCGATCATCAGAGCCGTGGCGATCGCGCCCGACAGCGTGGCGTTGGTGCCGACCGACAGGTCGAAGTCGCCCACGACCATCACGAGCGTCTGAGCCGCGGCGATGATGGTGAGGATCGCGACCTGCTCGAAGATGTTGCGCACGTTCGTGAAGCTGGGGAACACGTCGGGGCGCACGATCGTGAAGAACACGATGAGCACGATCAGGGCCAGCACGGTGCCGCCCTGCCAGAGGAGCTGGGCGATCGGGGTGCGCTCCTGCGGCGTCATCGCCGTGGACAGCGTCTGGGTTTCGGGCATGTCATGCCACCCTTCCGTAGCAGTAGGACAAGAGGGATTCGTCGTCGGCCGTGGCGGCCGGGACGTCGGCGGTCAGTCGTCCCTCGTGCATGATGAGGATGCGATCGCTGACGCCGATCAGTTCGGGCAGTTCGGAGGAGACCAAGATGACGGTCGTTCCGGTCGAAGCGAGCTGGCGGATCAGGCGGTAGATCTCCGCTTTGGTACCGACGTCGATGCCACGGGTGGGCTCGTCCATCAACAGGACGCGGGGAGCGCGCGCCAGCATCTTGGCCAGCACGACCTTCTGCTGGTTTCCCCCCGAGAGCTGGCCGACGGGCTGTCGGGGCCCGCGCGCTTTGATCTGCAGGTCGCGGAGCGAACGCTGCGCGAGCTCGGTGATCTGGGCGCGTGAGACCCATCCGGCCTTCGAGACGGTCCCGAGGTTGGCCAGGGCGATGTTGTCTTGGATGGGAGCTCCCACCATGACGCCCTGTGTGCGGCGTTCCTCGGGCACGAGGGCGATGCCGGCTGCGAGCGCCGGACCCACCCCCGGCCGTGTGAGCTCGACCCCGTCGAGACGGATCTCGCCGGCGGCGCGCTTCTGCGCACCGGAGAGGATGCGCATCACCTCGCTCCGCCCCGCACCGGCCAGCCCGCCGATGCCGAGCACCTCCCCCGCGTGGGCCTCGAAGCTGATGTCGGACACCCGTCGGCCGGTCAGGCCCGAGACCGCGAGGGTCACGGTGGAGGTGGCGGTGCCCCGGTCGGGGAACAGCTCATCCGCCTTGCGCCCCACCATGGTCGAGATGACCTCGTCGACGGTGATGTCGGCGACATCGCGCGTGGTGATCGTGCGGCCGTTGCGCATGATGGTCAGCCGGTCGCAGAGCTCGAAGACCTCCTCGAGCCGGTGCGACACGTAGACGATCGCGACGCCGTCTTCGCGCAGCGCCCGGAGCACCGTGAACAGGTCGCGGATCTCGATGTCGGTGAGGGATGCCGTGGGCTCGTCGAGGATGAGCACCCGCGCGTCGGTGGCCAGGGCTCGCGCGACCGCGACCATCGTCTGTTGCACGGGCGAGAGGTGCCCGGCGAGCTTCCCGAGCGGGATGCGCTGGTTGAGACGGGCGAGCTGCTCGCCCGCGCGGCGCAGCAGCGCACGGCGGTCGACGAACAGGCCCCTGCGCGGCGTCTCGTCGCCCAGGAGGATGTTCTCGGCGACGCTGATCGTGGGGATGATCGACAGCTCCTGGTAGAGAGCGACGATCCCGGCCCGGTGGGCGGCCCGCACTCCCGCGAACTCCACGGGCTGTCCGCCCCGCTCGATCCGGCCGCCGTCCGCGGTGTACAGCCCCGTGAGCACCTTGATGAGTGTGGACTTTCCTGCTCCGTTTTCGCCGAGCAGCGCGTGGATCTCTCCCGCGCGCACCTGAAGGTTCACCCTTTGCAACGCGTGCACGCCGTCGAACGACTTCACGACGTCGACGCCCTCGAGAGCGTATGCCGTCGCCGTCTGGGCGACACCGGTCATGACAGCTGTCCTTCCAGGTCGGGGTTGCAGCGGATGACGACCTTCGGGTGACGTCCGCTCAGGTGCTCGTCGAACGCGCGCGCGGCATCGTCGATGTCGAACACGGCACGCGTGAGCTCGCCCAGATCGAGGGAGGGCAGCACCTGCAACGCCCGCGGAAAGGCGTAGGGCGAGACGAAGAGACCGGTCAGCGTGAGCTCGCGCAGGTAGAGGTATCGCGTGAGGTTCAGCGGCATGTCGTAGTCGTGGGGGTACTGCGCCCCGTAGATCACCGTGCCGCCCTGCGCGGCGAGGTCGAGCAGGCTTTGCGTGGCACGGGTGGAACCGGATGCGTCGATGACCACGTCGTAGCCACGCTCCTCGGTGAGATCCATCGCCACCGCGTGCTGGTTCTCGTGAATCGGGTCGATCACGTAGTCGGCACCTGATCGCCGCGCCATGGTGCGGCGATCGGCGAGCGGCTCGATCATGGTGAGGGAGGTGGCACCGAAGCGCTTCATCACCTGCAGGCACAGCTGGCCGATGGGTCCGCCGCCGCAGACGACGACGCGGTCGCCGACGCGCATGTTGGTCTTGTCGGCGATGCGCACCGCCACGGAGGTGGGTTCGAGCAGGCAGCCCTCGAGCAAGGAGACGCTGTCGGGCAGTTTGTAGACCTGCGACTCGTGCCAGGTCACGGTCTCGGCCATGCCGGGACGGTTGTACTCCTGGATGAACCGGCAGAACTGCTGCCGCCCTTCCCTGCACGGGGGGCAGGTCCCGCAGAACCGCAGGAAGTTGCCGGCGACACGATCTCCGATGGCGAGCCCGTTGCGGTGCGCCCGTTCGCCGAGGGCCTCGACGACGCCCGACAGCTCGTGTCCGAGTCCGATGGGCACGTCGTCGCCGAAGAATCCCGCGGCGATGTGCGGGTCGGATCCGCAGATCGCGGAGTAGGCGACGCGCACGCGCACGTCTTCCGGGCCGAGTTCGGGTTCGGGGAAGTCCACGACCTCGATCCGACCGCGAGCATCGAGATCGGCATCTTGAAGATGCCCGACCTTCGTGACGGCTATGGTCTTCATCTCTCGTCTCCCATGAGCAGCGGGTCAGGCGCGAGCCGCGCGGCGGAGGGCGTCGACGGTGTGGACGAGTCCGTAGCCGTGCTTGTCGCGGAGCTCCTCGTCGTCGCCGAAGCCGGCGTAGACCTGGGGGATGCCGAGACGCTCGAAGGAGCGCAGGTGCACACCGCGATCCGCGATGACGTCAGAGATCCGCGAAGCCAGTCCGCCGTAGGCCAGGTGGTCCTCCAACACGACGAATCGACCACCCGTCTCGTCGGCGCAGCGCAGCACGAGCGCGTCGTCGAGCGGCTTGAGGGTGAACATGTCGACGACACGAACCGAGATGCCCTCGTCGGCGAGCTGCTCGGCGGCATCCAGCGCCTGAGCAACCGTCGTGCCGTGGGTGAAGACGGTGACGTCGCTCCCGTCGCGGGCGACGATGCCTTTGCCGATGCGGATGTCGTGCTCGCCCTCGGCGTAGAGCACTCGGTCCTTCTTGCCGACCGCGAGACGGACGTACAGTGGCCCCGGCATCGACATCGACTGGCGCAGGATCTCGCCCACCATGAGCGGGTCGCCGACGGAAGTGACGGTCATGTTCGTCAGCGCGCACATCAGCGCCAGGTCTTCGACCGCGTAGTGGGTCGAGCCGCCGTTGCCGACGAGACCGCCGTGCGTGCCGATGATCTTCACCGGCAGGTTGGGGTAGCAGATGTCGCTGCGCACCTGTTCGAGCGCGCGCATGCTGAGGAAGGGGAGCATGCCCGAGACGACGGGGATGTTGCCGTCGTACGCGAGTCCGGCAGCGATTCCGACGCACGCCTGCTCGGCGAGCCCCACGTCGATGAAGCGGTTGGGGAACTTCTCGCGGAACTCCAGGAGGGTGGCACCGATGTCGGGGGTGAGCACCCAGAGGTTCGGGTGGTCGTCGCCGAGCTCGGCCAGGGTCGTGCCGATGACCGAGCGGGCCGAGAACATCTCGCCGAAGGTGAAGGTGACAGGCATCAGTTGAGCTCCGATCCGTTGGAGGACGAACGGTTGGCGGCGAGGGAGGCGAGGGCCCGCTCCAGGTCGGCCGCGCCGAGGGAGCCGGCGTGCCAGGCGAGGTTGCGCTCCATGAAGTCGACGCCCTTGCCCTTGACGGTCTCGCAGATGATGACCGTGGGCACCTCGCTGTCGGCATCCGGGAGCGCGTCGATGGCGGCGACGAGCTCGCTCATGTCGTGCCCGTCGATCTCGACGACGTTCCACCCGAACGCGCGCCATTTGTCGGGGTAGGGCTCGAAGAGCACGCGCTCCTCGGCGAAGCTCGTCATGAGCTGCCGGTTGCGGTCGACGAGGGCGACGAGGTTGCCGAGCTTCTGGCTGCGCCCCGACATGACGGCCTCCCAGACCGACCCTTCGCCAGTCTCTCCGTCACCGAGCAGGCAGAAGACGCGGTGGGCCTCGCCGCGACCGCGCGCGCTCAGCGCCATGCCGACCGCGATGGGCAGTCCGTGCCCGAGCGACCCCGTCGAGCACTCCACCCCGGGCAGCTGCACCTTGCAGGGGTGCATGCCGAACGCGCTGTCGAGCTGACCGTAGGTGCGGACGATGTCGTCGTAGTCGAAGAACCCGCGGATCGCCATCGCGATGTACATGCAGACCGCCGCGTGCCCCTTGCTCAGCACGAATCGGTCTCGGGTCGGGCTCGAGATGTCGGACGGGTCGACGTCCAGGCCGTAGCTGAAGAGGGCGGTGAAGATGTCGGCGGCGGAGAGATCGCCTCCGATGTGCACGGCACCCTCGTACGTTCCGCACAGCTGCAGGAGCTTGGTCCGCAGCTCGAAAGCGGTGTCTTCCAGTTCGCTGACACTCGGGCGTCGGGTGTCTCGGCGTTCGTCGACTGTCATCGCCTGCCTCCTCATTGATCGCATGGCTTACGGCGCTCTTCCTGAGCGGCGCGTGTTCTTCGGGTCGGGATCGAGCTGCTCTGCTCATCCGCGGCATTAGAGAACCACAATCTCGTTTACATGTAAAGCACTAGAGATATAAAACCTTGGTAACGTGCTGAGAGGGGGGCGTAGGGTCTTTCGATACCCCGGCCCTACCGACAATGGAAGGAGGGTGACCGCTCAATGACGAAGCCCGTACCCCCGCAGTTCGACACCCTCGACGTCGTGACGGCACCGCTCGATCGCATCGTCGACCCCGAGAACTTCACGCCTCGACTCGTGTCGATCCTGTCCAACGCGCTCGTGAGCCGGGAGTCGGCCGAGCTGCGCAGCCGCTTTTCGCTCGGCACCAACGAGTGGCGCGTACTGTCGGCCCTGGCGACAAAGCCGGGCGCGACCGCCAAAGACGTGTCCGAGTTCCTCGTGCTCAATCCCGCCCTGATATCTCGCAGTGTCAGCACGCTCGTCGCCCGCAGCCTGATCGTGCTGAGTGACGGCCCGCGCGGCTCACGTCCGATGTACCTCACGGCCGCCGGAGCCGCGCTGCACGACGAGATGCTGCCGGTCTCCCTGCGGGGACAGGAGATCGTGCTGGCAGAGTTCCGACCCGACGAGGTCGAGCTGCTGAACTCTCTGCTGCGCCGGATGCTCCGCCAGGCACCGGCGCTGCAGTCGGTCGACCGGCATGTCGAAGCCGGCACCTGAGGGGTTTCGCTCCTCAAAACACAAAGCGCCCCTCCTCGAAAGGAGGGGCGCTCAGCTGTTGGCGGTCGATCAGGCGATCGCGGCGCGCAGAGCGGCAGCCGCAGCGCCCACGTCGGGCGCGCCGTAGATCGCGCCGCCGGCCACGGCGACCACGGCACCCGAGTCACGCACCGACGGGATCGTGTCGGCGTTGATGCCGCCGGCGACCGAGAAGGGCACGCCCGAGGCCTTGCCGTCGTCGAGGAGGGTCGAGAAGGTGAAGCCCTCCTCGGCCTGCTCGTCGAGCCCGGCGTGCATCTCGACGAACTCGGCACCGAGGGCGACGACCTCGCGCGCCCGCTGCGGCTTGTCGGCGACGCCGATCAGGTCGACGACCACTCCCTTGCCGTGCGCCTTGGCCGCCTTGACGGCACCGGCGATGGTGCTGTCACCCGCCGAGCCGAGCACCGTGATCAGGTCGGCACCGGCGGTGAAGGCGATGTCCGCCTCGAGCTCTCCGGCATCCATCGTCTTCAGATCGGCGAAGACGATCTTGTCGGGGTGGGCCTGCTTCACGGCGGTGATCGCCGACAGTCCGGCGCTCTTGATGAGCGGCGTGCCGAGCTCGAGGATGTCGACGTGCGGCGCCGCGGCGGCGGCGAGCTCGAGGGCGGCCTCGGTGGTGAGCGTGTCCATGGCGAACTGCAGTTTCATCGTGTCCTTATCGGGGTGAGCAGGGCGGCCGGGTGCCGCCGCTGAGTCGAGAGCTCGAAGGGAGCGAGGTCATTCGAGGTTGGCGTGGCGCGGCCAGAGGTCGTCGGCGCTCGCGCCCGAGCGCTTCCACAGCGTGTGGAAGAGGGCATCGCCGACCAGCACGACGATCTGCTCGAAGAGGCTGCCGGCATACTGCGCGCTCGCGCTCTCGGAGCGGTCTCGCTTCGCCGCGGCGGGGATCACCACGGCCACCGTGGACAGAGCCGAAAGAGGAGATTCGGATGCCGTGGTGATGACGGCCACGCGCGCGCCGGCCGCGACAGCGATCTCGGCTGCGCGCACGATGCCGCTGGTGGTACCGGATCCGCTCGCGACCAGGAGCAGATCGCCCTCGCCGATCGCCGGAGTGGTGACCTCGCCCACCACGAACACGGGGAGTCCGAGGTGCATGAGCCTCATCGCCGTCATGCGCAGCGCGAGCCCGGAGCGGCCCGCACCCATCACGAAGACACGTTCGGCCCCCGCCACGAGATCCGCCAGATCGTCGAGGGAAGCGGCATCCGCCGCAGAGGCGTCGCCGATCAGACGGTCCACCCCGGTGGCGATCTCGCTCGCGATGAGGGCGAGGGCTGTGGGAGCGTCGACATCGGGGGTGGTCATTCGACCATGCTCGCCTGACCGTCGCGACCGTGCCGCTCCCCGGTCGCACAGCCCACCTACCCGAAAGGGGAGGTCTGCGGGACGCGTATAGTTCCGTTCGTGTCGAGAACGCCCACTCACGACGACGCGCTCCTCGACCGCGCGCCCGATCTCGCGGCATCCGAAACCGAACCCGGAAGCCGCGGGGGCGACGAGGACGCGGCTCAACCGACCGCCGCCCTCCCCTCCCCTGCCACCCGGCAGCTGATCCTGGACCACGCACGCACCGTGGCGGGACAAGCGGACCGTCACGCGGTCACGCTCGAGTCGATCCTCGCGATCCTTCGCTCGCGCAAACTCGACGACCGCGCTGCCCGTGCGCTCGCGACCGACGTGGCGGCGGGAGCGCTCGTCGGCCTCCGCACCTCAACGGACGAACGGCGCGACAGCATGATCGAGCCGGTGACGGGTGCCTTCGCGCGCTTGCGGAGCGATCTGCGCCCCCTGGTGCGCCACGGCGACCTCGACCTGCAGTTCGTCGAGCCGCCGGCGTCAGGGAGAGCGCTTCCGGGCGAGGTCGCCCACACGGCGAGGGCCATCGTGCGCAGTGCGGTGCTCGCGTTCGTCGACCAGGGAGAGACCTCGCGCGTGCGCATCCAGTGGGACTGCGACGGCCTGAACCTACTGATCGGCATCCGCGATGACGGGCGCGGCGAACTGACCGCGCACGACGACTCGCTGCGCCCGATCGTCGAGCGCGTGGCGGCTCTCGGCGGATCGTTCGCCGTGTCGTCGACGGCGGGGTGGGGCTCCGATCTCTCGGTGCGTCTCCCCCTGGATCCCCCGGCCGCACCGGAGCTCCTCGACGATCGCGTGCCCCTGAGCCCACGCGAGCGCGATGTCCTGCGCCTCGTCGCCTCGGGGGCCCGCAACCGCGCGATCGCCGAGCGGCTCGGCATCACGGAGAACACCGTGAAGTTCCACGTGTCGAATCTGCTGCGCAAGGCCGGGGCCGTCTCCCGCTCCGAGCTCGCCGCGCTCGCCTCCCCCTAGCGGTGGCAAGGTACACGACGCAGGAAGCCCGGTGCCGCGGCACGCCCGATCGACGTGATCCCGCGGTGGGCCGGCCGCGGTGCCGCGGATGTCCTGCGTTGTGCACGCCGGGTGGCGCGGGGCGTCAAACCCGAGCCTCCGGCGTCGCGCCGGCCTCGCGACACCCGGCGGCGCGGGGCCCCAGCCTCCCGCGTCGGCACGCCCGACGCGGGAAGACGGAGAGGTCGCGCCGATAGGTGGTGCGAAACTCCGGTGAAATGGCAGTGGCGGCTGGGCCTGTTCGCGGAATCATGCAGCGGTGACGGGTTCGCCGGTGCGCGTCTCAGGAGTTGTGCACACCAACCCCCCGACCTACCGCCGCGAAACCTCAGGCGACGCGCGCCGGGCGCTGCCACGGGAACGCCCGCATCATGCTCAGCACCGCGATGATCGCCAGCCCGAGCGCGGCGGCGGAGCCGAGCAGGGGCACCACGAGCGGCGAGAGGCTCCGCCGCGACTCGGGGACCAGCCCCGCCGCCTGCGGCTGCGTCGTCAGCGGTGCCGCGACCGGCAGGAACTGCTGCAGCGGTGCGGCGGCGGCGATCGCCCCCGGCGCGCGCCGCAGCGGGTTGCTCGGTGCGCCCGCGGGAGCGGCTCCCGTGCCGGCCGAGGGCGGCACGGCGACCGGCGCTGCCGACGAGTAGCTGACCGTGAGCGGCGACGCCGGCTTCGCGGCATCCCGGACTCCGCCCGTCGTGAGCCAATACCCCTGTTGCCCCGTCACGCGGTGGAAGTCGACGAAGGACTGCGGGAACGATCCCCAGTACGCCTCGTTCGTCCCTGAGCGTGCGACCTGCCCCGCGCCAACGCTCAAGACACCGAGGTACTGCGGCGTGACGGTGAAGCCGCCGGTGCCGGAGAGGTCGGCTGCGCGGATGTCGGCCAGCACGATGGTCTGCGCAGCGATCGGGCTCCACTTCGTCATGTCGTCCATCGAGGTGCCGTAGCCGCTCGCGCTCGCCGTGAGCTGACCGTTGCCCGCCGCGTCGAGGGTGAGCTGCGGGTCCGTCACGCTCCAGTAGGTCATGCCCCCGTAGAACACGACGGTGAACGAGCCCGACCACCGGATGTCGAGCGCTCCGTCGCGGCGCGTGCCCGTGCCACCGTCGATGACGACCTGGTTTCCGGTGGTGCTCGCGGTCGAGGCGACCGACACCGGCGCGCCCGTCGGATCCTGGCACTTGGTGGCCCACGAGGCGGTCGTCCACTGGCCTCCCGCCGTCGGCTTCTCGATGCGCACCCGACCATCCTCGGCACGGTAGAGGCCATCGCTCTCGCCCCAGACCCGGGCGCCTCCCGCGTCGCCGGCGACACCGGCGCTGAGGAAGTTGCAGCCCCCGGCGAAGGCTCCGCCGCCGGACTCGGCGTTCACCCCCCACCGCAGTTGCGCATCGACGATGGTGCCGTCTCCGCCCCCGGGGTCGCCGCCGGGCCCGGGCACCGTGACGATGACATCGTCCGGACCGGCCGCCGCGGCGGGAGCCGCACCGAACCCCAGCAGCAGGGCGGCCGCGAGAGCGGCCCGCAGCACGGTGCGCGCCCTCATCGCGGCGTCCCCGTCGGCAGGAGGTCGGTCGGCGCGTCGGGAGAGGCGACCCTTCCGCCCGCCGACCTCGCATCGTTCACGACGACGGGCGACACCGGAGCGGCAGCGGCAGCCGCGGCTGCGGGAGGTGCAGCAATGGCCGAGGCCGGCGCGGCGGAAGGCGGTGCGACACCGGAAGACGCGGTGCCGGGCGTGGCGAGGGTGCCCGCCGGCACGGCATCCGTCCGTCCCGTCGCGGCAGCCGCGCGCTCCCGCTTCGCGCGACGCCGCGCGCGAGCGCGCACGATCGCGGTCACGATGCTCGTGATGATCAAGGCCACGGCCAGCGCGATGCACGCCAGCAGCAGCACGAGCACCCACGTCGGAGCGGTCGGCGCGTCGGAGACGGATGCCACCGCGGTCCCGCCGCTGACGGCGACCTCGGTCTCGGCCACCGCGCCCGATCCTGCCCCGCGCAGGGTGATGAGGTGCGTTCCGTCGCGGATCTCGCGCGGCACGGGCAGCGCCGCGGCGACCTCGCCCTGCGCCCCGGCGGTGAGCGGGCCCACGGCCGTGAGACCGCCGTCGAGCGAGGCCACGACCTGCTCGCCGGGGGTGAAGCCCTGACCGGTGAAGACGACCGAGGTGCCCGCCGCGACCGACGCCGACTCGACGCCGACGCGCACGGAGCCCGCGGCGGCCGGTGCGCTCGCGGCGGCGGGGGCCTCGGCCGCGGAAGCCGCCGCGAACGAGACCGGCGTGAACGTCTCGTTGTTGGCGTTCTTCACCCCGTGCGCGCCGATGGTGATGATGCCGCAGGTGACGCGTCGGCAATCGACCTCGGTGATGTTGCCCTCGCGGTCCTGGCTCTCGAAGACCGCCCCGGGAATCACCATCGACACCGACCACGATCCGTCGGCGCCCAACGTGCCGTTCGCGGAGCTCTCGGTCTGGCTGCCCGGGAACGCCAGGAAGCGCTGGTACCCGTTGTTGTCGGCCGATTCCGCGTCGGGCACGTACCGGTAGTCCGCCCCGACCACTCCCCCGGCGCTCGGGCGCCACGACCCGCCGCTCGCGTCGTCGACCCACCCGAAGAGCACGTAGATGCCGCCGAAACCGTTCGGGATCGACTGGAAGCCCGAGCCCGACACGGTCACGTCGGTGGCGTAATCGGGACTCGCGGATGCCGTGCCCTCGGGCCCCGTGACCGTCACGGTCCCGGCGGCCCACGCGGGGGCTCCGGCGACGACGACGCCCGCGACGGTCAGGGTCAGCGCGGTCGCGAGAGCAGCGAGACGACGAGTCAGACGGTTCATACGAGTTCTCCGGGGAGGGGGGATGCCAGGGGCGAGGCGTCGGCGACGACGAGCAGGGTTCCGCGGGGCCCGTCGACGACGTCGATCGGATGCCGATACACCCGCGTGAGCAGCTCGGGATCGAGCACGTCGCGCGGCGGCCCGACCGCGACCACCCGCCCGTTCTCGAGCAGGGCGATGCGATCGGCGTAGGCGGCGGCGAGCCCCAGATCGTGCAGCACGACGATGGCGGCGCCCCCGGCGTTCACGCGTTCGCGCGTGCGGGCGAGCACGCGGTGCTGGTGGCGGATGTCGAGGCTCGCGGTGGGTTCGTCGAGCAGCGCGATCGCGCACTCCTGCGCGTACGAGCGCGCGAACGCCGCGCGGGCGCGTTCCCCGCCGGAGAGCCCGGTGACGGGTCGGTCGGCGAAGGCCTCCACCTCACCGGCGACCAGCGCCTCGGCCACCGCGTCGTCGTCGCGCGCGGCGGCGGGATGCCGGCGCCAGGGCGCCCGCCCCATGCGCACGACGTCGCGCACGACGAACGGGAACGACACCTCGTTGCTCTGGGTCAGCACCGACCGTCGGCGCGCCCGCTCGGCGACGGGCCACGAGTCCAGCACCGCCCCGTCGAGCTCGACGGATCCCGCCGCGGGGGTGCGGTCTCCCGCGAGCACCGACAGCAGCGTCGACTTGCCCGCGCCGTTCGGACCGACGAGCACGACCATCTCTCCGGCGGCGAGGTCGAGGTCGACGTCGTCGAGCACACGCCTGCCGCCGACCTCGGCCGAGATCCCGCGCGCACGCAGCACCGGCGTCATCCCCATCCCCCCGACCGGCGGCGCGTGCGGCGCAGGAGCCAGAAGAAGAACGGCCCGCCGATCAGGGCGGTGAGCATGCCGATCGGCAGCTCCGACCCGGGTATGGCGGTGCGCGCGACGAGGTCGGCGGCCAGCAGCAGCACGGCGCCGCCGAGGGCACTCGCGGGCAGGAGCAGACGATGACCGGGCCCGAGCACCATGCGCATGAGGTGGGGCACGACGAGCCCCACGAAGCCGATGATTCCGCAGAAGGCGACCGCGGCGCACGTGAGCAGGGCGATCACGACGATCGCGATCACGCGCAGCCGCTCCACGCGCACGCCGAGGTGCTCGGCCTGCCGCTCGCCGAGCGCGAGGAGATCGAGGCTTCCCGCGAAGAACAGGCACGCGACGATGCCGACGACGGCGAGTGGCGCGACGACGGCGAGGTCGTCCCAGCGCGTGCCGTTGAGCGAGCCGAGCTGCCAGAACACGATCTGCTCGCGCTGCTGCGTCGAGCCGAGGTAGGTGAACAGCGCGATCGCGGCCCCGCCGATCGCGTTGACCGCGATCCCGGTGAGCACGAGGGTGACGACCTCGGTGCGTCCGTCGGCACGCGCCGAGGCGTAGACGATCACGGTCGCAGCCAGCCCGCCGGCGAACGCGAGGGCCGGCAGGGTGAGCGGGCCGAGGAACGTGAGCCCGAAGACGATGGATGCCGAGGCCCCCACCGCCGCTCCCGACGAGATGCCGATGACCCCGGGCTCGGCCAGCGGGTTTCGGAACACGCCCTGCATGACGACCCCGGCCGTGGCGAGCGTCGCCCCCACCAGCACGGCCATGAGCAGTCGTGGCATCCGGATCAGCCACAGGGTGGCCTCGCCGTTGACGTGCTCCATGGCCGCGCCCGGCGCGACCGACAGCACGCCGAGACCGATCCCGCGCACCGCCTCGTTCCAGGCGCGCGCGAAGGCGCCGACGACCTGATCGGGTGGGATCGAGAGCTGCCCGCTCCCGGCCGACACGACGACGAGCACCACGAGGGCGACGGACAGCGAGCCGAAGACCGCCGGGACACGCACACCGACCCGGGGTCTCGGTGCGGCGACGGGAGCGACCGCGACCGCCGTCATCCCGCCGCCTCGGGCGCATAGACGGCGACGGCGAGCGCGTCGAGCACGTCGGCGGCGGCGGGCCCGAAGCTCAGCACCGTCGTGTCGGACATGTCGACGATGCGCCGGTGGCGACCGGCATCCGTCTGGGCGACCGCGGGCAGGTGCTCGGTGAGCCCGTCCACGCCGCCGACCGACTCGAGGCCCTTCGTCATCATGATGAGCAGGTCGGGGTTCGCGTCGACGAGGGCCTCGTCGGTGATCGGGCGCATCCCTTTCCAGCCGATCTCACCGGCGACGTCGACGCCCCCGAGGGCCTCGATCAGACTGTCCGCCCCGGACTCCTCGCCGAACAGGTAGTAGACGCCCGACTGTCCCCGGACGTAGAGGAACATCATCCGGAGCTTCTGCGCGGGGTCGCTCGGCGCGACGGCGGCGATCTGCGCGATCTTGGCGTCCACTGCGGCGGTGCTGCGCGCGGCGAGCGCCGCCGCCCGCTCGGGTACGCCCAGAGCCGCTCCGACCTGCTCGATGAGCGACCCGACCGACTCGAGCGACCGGTGCGAGTCGACCACGACGACCGGGATGCCGGCATCCCGCATCTGCAGGATGGTGTCCCACGGGCCGAGGCTCGTGTCGGTCAGGATCACCGTGGGGGCCGCGTCGAGGATCGCCTCGGCGTTGAGGTCATGGCCGTTCTCGGTGACGACCGGAAGGTGCGCCGCCTCGGGGAAACCCGTCGAGATGTCGCGCGCGACCACCTGGTCGCCGAGCCCCAGCTCGAAGACGATCCGCGAGAGCGAGCCGTAGATGTCGAGCGTCAGGATGCGGGAGGTGTCGGTCACCGTGACGGTCGTGCCCTGCGAGTCGGTGACCGTCGCGGGCAGCACCTGCGCACCGTCGGTGACCGGCACGATCGGCGCGGCGGCCGCGACAGCGGTCGACGGCCCCTCCCACGACAGGGGATCGGCGAGCGGCGTGACCTCGGCCAGCGGCGGCGTGGCCGCCGGGCCACCACCGTGAGCTGTTCCGGCGGCGTCGCACGCGGTGAGCCCTGCGGCGACGGCCACGAAGAGCGCGAGCGCGGCGACGCCCCGAGTCGTTCGACGGATCATGAACGTACCTCCAAGTAAGGTGAGCCTACCCTTAACATTGCCTGGATGCCGACTTCATGCTTAGGTAAGCCTAACCTGCCCTCCAGCACCCACCGGGTGCACCCGCGGCCTGCCGTCGGGACCCGTCGGGGGGCGGAGAAGGGAACGAACGTGGATTCCTCCACGCACAGACGCCGGTTCGTCCGCGTGACCACCGCGAGTCTCGCCGCCGCGGCGATCGCCCTCGGCGGGGCTCTCGTCGCCGCCCCCGCGCACGCCGCCGAGACCACCGTCGACGGCGCCGTCTTCCGCTGGGGCATCAACGCCGAATCGAACGCGGCCGCCTTCGCCCCCGGCACGGTCAACCTGCTGTCGGCGGGGATCGTCACGGCGACCTCGTCGGCCGACCGCGTCACCGCGTCGAACTGGAAGCAGAGCGACGGCAACACGCGAATCCTGAAGAAGCAGGCCGACGGCGGCTACGCCACGGCGACCTTCGCGGGCCTGCGGACGGATGCCAACGGCACCACCATCACTTCGGGCAACGGCCTGAACTCGGGACACATCGCCGAGATCACCGGCGGCTCCGGCACGGTCGATGTGGATGCCAACACCGCGACGATCCAGTGGACCGGGTCGTTCACTTCGGCGTACTACTCGGGCATGACCCGCTCGTGGATCACCGACCCGAAGCTCACCGTCGCTCCCGATGGCACCGGAACGGTCACCGCGACCCTCGGCGGCTACGGCACCTCGATGGACGACCCCGACAAGTTCGAGACCCTTACCCCTGAGCCGAACGTGGTCATCGCGACCCTCACCGGCGTCGACGTGACCCCCACCGGATTCACCGTGACCCCCGACTACCTCGGTCGCACGATCACCGTCCCCGAGGGCTCGGTCGCCCAGGTCACCACCGGCGCGAACGCCGGAGCCTTCCCGCAGTCGTTCGTCGACTTCCAGGTGAAGACCGGCCAGGGCTCGTACTGGTACTCCTCGGGCGGTTCGGCCGACGCGCGCAAGCCCGCGAGCGCGCTCTCGGTCGCCTACACGGCCGCGCCCGTGGCATCCGCTCCGACCGTCACCGTCTCGAAGACCAGCGGTCTCGCCCAGGGTGAGACGGTCACCGTCACGGGCAGCGGCTTCCTGCCGTCGGGCACCGCCACCAACGGCACGCGACCGCCCCTCGCCGGGACCTTCAGCGGAACGTACGTCGTGTTCGGCAAGTTCGCCGACGTCTGGAAGCCCTCGGCTGGCGCCGCCTCCTCCGCACGTTCGGTGATCGCGCAGAAGTGGGCGGTCCCGGCCACCAGCATGGCGACCATCGGCGGCGCGAACAGCGGCGCAATCGAGCTGAAGGAAGACGGCACGTTCTCGGTCGATCTCGCCCTGAGCACCACCGAGGCGCAGAACCTCGCCGCAGGGAACTTCGGCATTTACACCTACGCCGGCAGCGGCACCGTGTACGCCCCCTTCGAAACGTTCACCCCGATCGCCTTCGCGTCGTCGACCGACGTGATCGTCGAGGTCCCGGCGTGGGTCGACAACCCCACCGGCTCGTTCGGGTGGGCGTTCGAGGGCACCTCGCCCGCGAGCCTCGGCACCGCCGTGCAGAACGGCGCGAACTTCACGGCATCCGGGACGCTGACGAACATCGTCGTGACCGACACGCGCGCCGGGGGCACCACGCCGTACACGTGGAGCATCTCGGGCCAGGTCGGAAACTTCGCGTCGAGCACGGGCGGGTCGTTCTCGAGCGACCTGCTCGGTTGGAAGCCCAAGCTCGTCACGGCCGGGCAGACCGTCACCGCCGGCACCGAGGTCGCGTCGACCCGCCTCGGCGGCACGGGGCTCGGAGCGTCGCGCGTGCTCGCGTCGTCGACCGCGGCCGCGAACGCCACCGTCGGAGCCGACCTGTCGCTCGTGATCCCCGGCACGACCCCGGCCGGCGACTACACCGCGAAGCTCACCATCACCGCCCTGCAGTAATCCACCCGACGGGGACTCCGACGCGCGTCGGGGTCCCCGTCGCCCGTCCCGCAGAAAGCCCGCCCGTGTTCCGACGCCCTCTCCCCTTCGCCCTCATCGGCTCCCTTCTCCTCGCGATCGTCGCTCCCGCACCCGCGACGGCCGCCGACGGCGGTGTCGCCTGGACCGTGCAGACGGCCGACAATGCGCAGGGCACGGGACGCGCGAACTTCACGTACGACGTGGTCGAACCCGGGACCGTGATCTCCGACGCCATGACCGTGGTCAACACCGGCACCGAGCCCCTCCCCCTCGCCGTCTACGCCGCCGACGCCTTCACGGCATCCACGGGCGAGATCGACGTCCTCGTCGACGGGCAGCCGTCGCAGGGTGCCGGGACGTGGGTGTCGGTCGCCACGACATCGCTCTCGCTGGCGCCGGGCGAGTCCGCCGAGGTGCCCTTCACCGTCACGGTCCCCTCCGACGCCCGCCCCGGCGACCATGCCGCGGGCATCGTGACCTCTCTCACGAGCACCGACTCGTCATCGACACTGTCCGTCGACCGGCGCCTGGGCACGCGCATCAACCTCCGGGTCGCGGGCGAGCTGACGCCGGCCGTGGCCGTGTCGGGCGTGTCCGCCCGGTACGAGGCATCCTGGAACCCGTTCGACTCGGGCCGTCTCGTCGTGGAGTACGCGCTCGCGAACACCGGTAACACGCGGCTGACGGGCGCTGAGACGGTCGCCACCGCGGGCCTCTTCGGCACCCGCACCCCGCCGGTGCAGCTGACCGAGGTGCTTCCGGGGTCGACCGTCGAGGTCGCGCGCGAGGTGCCGACGTTCTCGCTCGGGTGGGTCGCCGGCTCGATCGAGCTCACGCCCGAGGCGGTCGGCCTGGGTGCCGCGCCGCTCGCGCCGGTGACGGCCGAGTTCTCGGTCGCGGCGGTGCCGTGGAGTCTGTATGCGCTCCTGGCGGTGATCCTTGCCGTGGTGCTCGTCGCGGTGCTGCTCGTGCGGCGTCGGCTGCGCGCGGGTGCTGCGGATGCCGCAGCGACGGCGGGCGGCGCGGCGGCGGCGGGTGACGCGGTGGCGGCGTCGTAGGCCGCGACTGAGCCCGCGGCATCCGGTCGCTGCGTGGGCGACGGTCGCGGCGGCAGCGGCGGCTCCAGCCGATGGGGCCCGCCGCGGGGCGCCCATGAGAGCGTCGAAGACTCAGGCCGACTGAGCCGCCTTCGCGCGCGCGAGGTCGACGAACAGCTCGGTGTTGAACCGGTAGGCCACGAGCACCTCCTCGATGACGCGCTCCTTCTCGTCGTCGTCCCAGGGAGCGGCATCCAACTGCTCGCGGTACACGTTCTTGAACGCGTCGGGGTCGGCGATGTCGCCGAACAGGTAGAACCCGATGCCGTTCGTGTCGAAGCCGAAATGCCGCTGCATGAGCCGGCCGATGAACTGCCCGCCCGAGAGGTCGCCGAGGTAACGCGTGTAGTGGTGAGCGACGAAGCCACCCGGCCAGGTCGCCGCGACGCGCCGGATCCGCGAGACATAGGCCTGCGTCGTCGGCAGCGGGGTGATGCGCTCTCGCCAGTCGGCGCCGATGAGGAACTCCAGGTCGGCCTCGAGCGCGGGAAGGCGCGTGAGCTTGTCGCTGAGGAACACGGATGCCACGGGGTCGATGCGCATGCGCTCGGTGGCCTCTTCGAGCGCCTCGTAGATGAACCAGTGCTGCGCGACGAGCGCGACATAGTCGTCGCGCGTGCCCGACCCCTTCATGAGGTTCGTCATGAAGTCGGCGCCCTCGCTCGAGGAGTGGGCGGTGCGCGAGCGCTCGCGCAGGGCGACGGAGAACGGGATGACAGCACTCATGGCGCCATCATACCGAGAAGGTTAGGCGAGCCTAACCTTTGTCTTCAGTGGGGTCGCGGTTCGATTCCGAGCCGGCGGCAGGCCTCGTCGTACAGCGCGACGATCTCGCGGCGCACCTCGCGCCGCTCGGCGATCGACCCGCCCGGCCACGGCACGCGCACCTCGGTCACGGCGCCACCCTCATCGGTGACGACCCACTCGCCGCCGTCACCGTCAAACCCGGTCATCCGCGCCGAACTGACGGTCGCCACCGAACCGAACGCCCGGGCGATGAGCACGTTGTCGTCTCGGTGGTCGTCGTTCATATGGGCGAGCACGGCTCGCTGGATCTCGGGATCGAACACGTACGTCATTAGGTAAGCCTAACTTCGCCGGGCCGCCCATCCGACATCCGCCCGCGGTGCCCTCGCGCGGAGTTCGTGGGCGACACGCCGCCACCGCGGCACCATCAACGGCGTGTCGACCCCGGACTCCGCACGACGGTACGACCCGGAGCCGCACGACCACCGAACCGTCACGCGGAGTTGTCGGGCGACACGCCGCCTCAGCGGCACCGCCCACGGCGTGTTGACCCCCGACTCCGCCCGACGGCACACCCCCGGGCGAGCAGTACCGGCCCGTCCGCTCAGTCCGCGAACGGCTCCAGACGCTTGTGCATCACGGCCACGGCGTCGGCGTTGTCATCGATCAGCACGGAGTGCCGGCCGAGCGGCGCGGCGACGGCGCCCAGCGTGCCGCTGCCGGCGAACATGTCGAGCACGCGGTCGCCGGGGCGGCTCGAAGCCTGCACCATGCGGCGCAGCACGCCCTCGGGCTTCTGGGTCGGGTAGCCGGTCTTCTCGCGTCCCGTGGTCGGGACGATCGTGTGCCACCACACGTCGGTGGGCATCTTGCCGCGCGCGGCCTTCTCGGCCGTCACGAGGCCCGGGGCCATGTACGGCTCTCGGTCCACGGCATCCGAATCGAAGAAGTACTTCGCCGGATCCTTCACGTACACGAGGATCGTCTCGTGCTTCGTGGGCCAGCGGCGCTTGGTCTTCGCGCCGTAGTCGTAGGCCCAGATCAGCTCGTTGATGAAGTGGTCGCGCCCGAACAGCGCGTCGCACATGACCTTGGCGTAGTGCACCTCGCGGTAATCGAGGTGCAGGTAGAGAGTTCCGTCGTCGGCGAGCAGGCGCCACGCCTCGATGAGCCGCGGCTCGAGGAAGCCCCAGTAGTCGTCGAAGCGGTCGTCGTAGGTGCGCAGGTCACCGCGCAGGCGCGCGTACTCGCGGCCGTGGAAGCCGCGCTGCACGACGGGGGCGGGAGACGGCTCCTCCTCGGGAAAGTCGAGCATGTTGGGATCGGATGCCACGGCCTCGGGCTCCTCGGCATCCGGGGTCGAGGCGCCCTCCGCCTCATCAGCAGCGGGCGTCCACGTCGCCGACTCGACCGCCTTCGAGCGGGTCCGCCCCGTGTTGAACGGCGGATCGAGGTAGACGAGCGCGAACGAACCGTCGGCGTAGGCCGGGGTGACGGTGAGGTTGTCGGCGTGATGGATCTCGACGCGGCCGGGTTCGGGGGCGTCGGGCAGGACCTCGGTACTCACGGGACGCGCTGCAGCCACGCGTCGGTGGCGAACTTCGTCTCGACCAGGGCCTCGGCCTCGGCGTACTCCTCGTCGGTGATGTGCCCCTCGGTCGCGCCGTACAGGGTCGTGAACGTCTGAATGAAGCGGTCGATGACCTGGTCGCGCGGGAGGCCGGTCTGGCTGCGCAGCGGGTCGACGCGCTTGGCGGCCGAGACGGTGCCCTTGTCGCTGAGCTTCTCGCGGCCGATGCGGAGGACCTCGGTGAGCACCTGACCGTCCATGTCGTAGCTGAGGGTCGCGTGGTGCAGCACCCCGCCGTTGGCGAGGCGCTTCTGCGCGGCGCCGCCGATCTTGCCGTGGGGCCCGGCGATGTCGTTGAGCGGCTGGTACACCGCATCGATGCCGAGAGAGCGCAACGCCTGGAGCACCCAGTCGTCGAGGAAGGCGTACGAGTCGGCGAAGGTCATGCCGGCGACGAGGGATGCCGGGACGTACAGCGAGTACGTCACGATCGAGTTCGCGGCCATGAGCATCGCCCCACCGCCCGAGATGCGGCGCACCACGTCGAAGCCGTGCTTCTCGGCGCCCTCGGGATCGACCTCGTTGCGCAGCGACTGGAAGGAGCCGATGACGACGGCGTTCTCGTTCCACTCCCACAGGCGCAGCGTGGGCTTGCGCAGCCCCGCGCCGACCCGGGTGGTGAGCACCTCGTCGAGGGCGAGGTTCATGCGCGAGGAGACGGGGCCGTCGTGCACGACCTCCCACTCGAAATCGGCCCAACCGGGGGCGGTCACCAGCGCGCGGCGGATCGCGGTCGCGACCGACTCGGGCGTGAAGCCGAGCAGCTGCGCGCCCTCGGGGAGCGCCGCGCGGATCGCCGCGGCGATCGTGGGGACGTCGGACTCGATCGGCAGACCGTTGACGGCGGCGTCGATGTCGTCGAGGGCGTCGTCGGGTTCGAGGAAGAAGTCACCCGCGAGGTGGAAGCCGTGGATCCGCCCCTCGCGCTCCTCGAGGTCGACGACGACCAGCTTTCCCCCGGGGACCTTGTACTCGCCGTGCATACGTCCAGCCTACGGCGGGGGCGCGGCGGCCGCGGCGGGTCTGGAGGCGCCCGGGTTGCCGCCGTGCGCCGCCGAGACTGCGTCGAGCTGACATCTCCCCTGCAGCGTGCAGTGGAGATGTCAGCTGCGTGCAGTCTCGGCGACCATCTCGACCGGAGCGGGAGCGGTCGCGGCGCGGTGCCGCCGCTCCATCGTCTGACCCGCGTACGACGCCGCGATGATGAGCGCTCCGCCGGCGAAACCGGGCAGACCGAGGGCCTCGCCGCCGATCACCACCCCCACGGCGAGCGCCCACACGGGCTCGGTGCCCATGAGGATGCTGGCGCGGGTCGCCGACGTCCGCCGCACGGCCCACAACTGCACGACGAACGCGAAGACCGAGCACATGAGGCCGAGGAACAGCACGTCGAACCATCCGGATGCCGTGAGCCGACCGACCGCGAGGGGAAGGTCGACGCCGGCCACCGCCGACGACGCCAGCGCGCACACGACGAGTTGCACGCACACCACCGCCAGGGTGCTGTCGTCGCGACCGCGCGTCAGCCGCGCGCTCGCGGTGACGTGGAACGCGCGCACCACCGCGGCCGCGATCACCAGGGCGTCACCCGCCGTGGGGAGGCGGAACCCCGCACCCGACACCAGCAGCGCGACGCCCACGACGGCGGCGACCGCGGCGACGAAGTACGACCGCGGCAGCCACGAAAGTGCGGCCACGCTGTCCAGGAGCGGGGTGAAGATCAGCGCGAGGCTGATCAGCAGCCCGGCATTGGTCGCCGAGGTGAGGTGCACGCCCCAGGTTTCGAGGCCGATCACCGCGGCTTGCGAGCACCCGAGGAGCGCCGCGATCGCGAGGCCGCGGCCGCGTGGCATCCGTTCCCTCCGTACGAGGCAGATGACCCCGAGCGCGGTCGCGGCGACGAGGAAGCGCAGCGCGACGGCGGGGGCGACGCCCACCTCGTCGGTGAGTTCTTTGGCGGCGAGGAAGCTCGCGCCCCATACCGCCGCGACGGCGATGAGCAGGACGTCGACGACGATCTCGGGAGGGCGGCGGGTCACACATCCACCGTCGTGGCCGGAAGCCGGAAGAACAATGGCCGGTTGCTTCATCGTCCCGTAAGTTTCAACTTATGGATGCCGCCCACCTCCGCCTGCTCCGCGAGCTCGGCGACCGCGGCAGCGTGGCGGCCGTCGCCGCGGCCCTGCACATCTCGGCTTCGGCGGTGTCGCAGCAGCTCGCGCACCTGCAGGCGCGCGTTCCCGTCCCGCTGACCGTCCGGCGCGGGCGCGTGCTGACGCTGACCGCGGCGGGCGAGGCGCTTGCGGCGGCGGGTACGCGCGTCGACGAGGCGTTGACCGCGGCGCGGGAAGCCGTCGGGGCGTTCCTCGACAGCAACGACCGGCCCGTGCGGGTATCGGCCTTCCACAGTGCGGGACTGGCGCTGTTCGGTGCGCTGTTGCGCGAGCTCGACGGCATCCCTCCCCTGCACCTGTCCGACGCCGATGTCGCCCACAGCGACTTCCCCGGTCTCACCGCCGACCACGACCTCGTCATCGCGCACAGGCTGGCGCACGACGCGCCCTGGCCCGCCGATCGCGTGATCGCGACGCCGCTGTTGACCGAGCCGCTCGACATCGCCCTGCCCGCGGCGCACCCGCTCGCGGCGACCGAGTTCCTCATCGCCGACGACCTCGCCGACGAGCGCTGGGTGTCGGTACACCCTGGGTTTCCCCTCGCCGGGGTGCTCGACCACCTCGCGGCGCACCTCGGGCGGCCGCTCGACATCGCGCACCGCATCAACGAGTTCTCGGTCACCGCCGAGGTCGTTCGGGCGGGCGCGGCGATCGCGGTGCTGCCGCGCACGACGGGTCTGCCGCTGGCCGTGGACGGACTCGTGCTGCGTCCGCTCGCGGATGTGGCGCTGGTGCGGCACGTCGACGCGCTCGCGCGGCCCGATGCCCTGGCGTACGCGGCCGTGCGTCGGGTGCTGCGCGCCCTGCGCGCGGTGGCCGGACGCGCGACGGAGGCCGCCGGCTGACGCGAGTGCGGGCCCACGCTGGCTCGGGCCGACGCGCACTGGGGCTCGGCCTGCACGAGGCGGCCCGAGCCCGGGCCCCCTCACGGTGACTTGCGGCATATGCACGCGGGGCGCGTGCTCGCGCGAACATTCGGCGCGAGTCACGGGATGCGGCACGGCGACCGGTCCCTTCGACAGGCTCAGGGACCTCCACCGCGCGCGAGGTGGCTGAGCTTGTCGAAGCCACCGGGCCCTTCGACAGACTCAGGGACCTGACGCGGCAGGTGGCTGAGCCCGTCGGCACCTCGCGTTCAGGCGGGGAGGAAGCCCGTCGTCAGCGACTCCGGGGACAGCACGTGCTCGACCGCGAGCATGCTCGCACCGATCACGCCCGCCTTCTCCGCGGCGACGGAGGGGACGATCGACAGGTGCTCTGTCGCGAGCGGCGTGGAGCGGGTGTAGACGACCTCTCGGACGCCGGCGATGAGGTGCTCGCCGACGCGGGCCATCGACCCGCCGATCGCGATGACGGAGGGGTTGATGAAGCTCACGCACGTCGTCAGCACGTCGCCGATGTCGCGGCCCGCCTGGCGCACGGCCTGGATCGCATCGACGTTCCCGCGCTTGACGAGGTCGACGACGTCGTCGCCGCTCTGGGCATCGATCCCCTCCTCGCGGAGCACACGGGCGATCGCGGGACCGGATGCCAGGGCTTCGAGGCATCCCCGGTTTCCGCAGCGGCAGGCCACCGTCGACGCCCGGGCCAACTGCACATGACCGATGTCGCCGGCGGTGCCCTGCGCTCCGCGCTGGAGCTGGCCGCCGGCGATGAGGCCGGCGCCGATGCCGGTCGCGACCTTGACGAAGAGGAAGTGACCGACCCCCGGCCACGCGACACTGCGCTCGCCGAGCGCCATGACGTTGACGTCGTTGTCGACCAGGACCGGCACGGGGAGGTGCGCCGCGATCCATCCGGGGATGTCGAACCGATCCCAGCCCGGCATGATCGGCGGGTTGACCGGGAGACCGGTGGAGTGCTCGACGGGGCCGGGCACGCCGATGCCCATCGCCGCGACGTCCCGCGGCGAGCGCCCCGCGCCGGCGAGCAGCTCGTGCGCTCCGTCCACGACCCAGCTCAGCACCGGTTCCGGGCCGAGTGCGATGTCGAGCGCCCCGCTCTTCTCGAGCAGGATGGTGCCGGAGAGGTCGGAGATCGCGACGGTCGCGTGCGAGGCTCCGATGTCGACCGCGACGACCACCTTCGCCGCGGGGTTGATCGCGAACTGCGACGGTGGGCGTCCCCCGGTCGACACCGCGTCGGCGACCGGGGTGATGAGGCCCATCCGCATGAGCTCGTCGACACGGACGGCCACGGTCGAGCGCGCGAGCCCGGTGGACTTCGCCAGCTCCGCCCGCGTGCGCGGCACGCCGTCGCGCAGCAGCTGGAACAGCTGGCTGACGCCGCTCGCGACCTGCGGGGACTCGGTGGTCATCCTCTTCACGCCCTCAGTACATCACCGGTGGATGGGTCCGGCGGTCACGCCGGGAGCGAAGCATCTCGCACGCCACGCGCACACGCCCCGGAACGCCGGCGACGATCGCGGCGCGCACCCGCGAGCCCCGGCGTCATCGTCGCCCGGGTTGGCGGGAGAAACGCTGCTGGAGCAGCACCGCGACGACGATGATCACGCCCTTGGCCACGGCCTGGACGGAGGACGACAGGTTGTTCTGGACGAAGACGTTGGTCAGCGTCGCGAAGATCAGAACGCCGAACACCGTGCCGGTGATCGTTCCGCGTCCTCCCACGAGCAGCGTTCCGCCGACGACCACCGCGGCGATCACGTCGAGCTCGAGCAGCTGACCGTTCGTGGAGCTGCCGGCCGTCGTGCGGCCGAGGAACATGACGCCCGCGATTCCGGATGCCAGCCCCACCAGCACGTACAGCCACATGACGTGCCGCCGGACGTCGATACCCGCGAGACGCGCGGCCTCGCGGTTGCCGCCGATCGCGACGGTCCGACGACCGAAGGTGGTGCGATTCAGCAGTACCCAGCCGAGCACGGCGACGATCAGGAAGATCCAGATGAGCATGTTCACGCCGAGGATGTTCGCGTTCATGAAGGTGATGAAGCCGCGGTCCTGGACGACGAGGGTGCGCCGCTCCGCGAGAATCTCGGCGAGGCCCCGTGCACCGACGAGCATCGCGAGCGTGGCCATGAACGCCACCACATTGCCGTAGGCGATCACCACGCCGTTGATGAGACCGGCGACGGCACCGACCGCGAGGGCGAGGAGCACGAAGACGATCCAGTGCATCGAGTCCGCGAGGTCCTGCACCACCGCGAGCGTGCCCACGACGGAGGCGAGACCGGTGACCGAGCCGACCGACAGGTCGATGCCACCCGCGATGATCACGAGGGTCATCGCGACCGCGATGACACCCACGATCGAGGCCTGACGAAGGATGACGAACACGTTGTCGAGGGTGAGGAAGGTCCCGGGTGCGGTGATCGCCCCCACGATGAACATCACCAGCAACGCGATGACGAGGCCGATGTTGCGTCCGGCGGAGCCGGCGAAGAACGCCCGCAGCGGGGACGTCGCGGAGGGGGAGGCCGGCGGGATGCCGGCCTCGGCGGGAGCCGTGCGGGCACGGGTCGGGGTGGTCGGCTCGCTCACGCGGCTGTTCCTTTCATGACGAGGTCGAGCACGCCGTGCTCGTCGATCTGGTGCGCGGGAAGGGTACGCAGGATGCGGCCGTCGGCGACGACGAGGACGGTATCGGCGAGGCCCAGAACTTCCTCGATCTCGCTCGAGACGACGACCACCGCGTTGCCCGCGGCGGCGAGGTCGCGGATGAGGGCATAGATCTCGGCGCGAGCGCCGACGTCGACGCCGCGCGTGGGCTCGTCGAGCAGCAGCACGGTCGTGCCGTGCACGAGCCAGCGCGCGAGGAGGATCTTCTGCTGATTGCCGCCCGACAGGGTGCGCGCGGGACGATCCGGGTCGGCGGGCCGCAGCTCGAAGGCGTCGATCTGCTCGCGGGCCACGCGGCGCGCGGCCCGGTCGTCGAGGAAGCCGCCCTTGGCGAAGCGCGCCATCGAGGCGAGTGCGATGTTGACGAAGATCGGCTCGTCGAGCACGAGCCCCTGGCTCTTGCGCTCCTCGGGGGAGAGGCCGATGCCGGCGCGCACGGCCGCGTGCACCGACCCGCGCGGCAGCGCCCGGTCGCGAACGCGCACCGTCCCCTCGCTCGCCCTGCGCGCGCCGTACACCGTCTCGAGGATCTCCGAGCGTCCTGAGCCGACGAGACCCGCGAGCCCGACGACCTCCCCGGCGCGAACGGTGAACGACACGTCGGCGAAGACACCCGCGAGCCCGAGCCCCTGCACGTCGAGGACGACCGGGGCGTCGGGCTCGACCGGCATCCGGTCCGGGAACACGTTCGCGATATCGCGGCCCGTCATGAGGCGGATGAGCTCCGCGGTCGGCGTGTCGGCCACCGGGAGGCCGACCGCGGTCGTGCGGCCGTCCTTCAGGACCGTGATGCGGTCGCCGATCTCGCGGATCTCCTCGAGACGGTGCGTGATGTAGACCACCGCGATGCCCGCCGCCGTGAGCTCGCGAACCACCGCGAACAGGTTCTTCACCTCTTCGGTGTCGAGCACCGCCGAGGGCTCGTCCATGATGATGAGCTTGATGTCGTGCGACAGGGCGCGCGCCATGCTGACGATCTGCTTGTTCGCCGCGCTCAGCGTGCCGACTTCGGTGTGCGGGGGCAGGTTCGCGTGCCCGAGGCGACGCAGCAGCTCGGTCGTCCGCCGGGCGGCTTCGCCGCGCTGCGTGAAGCCTCCGCGCGCGAGCTCGTGCCCGAGGAAGATGTTCTCCGCGATCGTCAGTCCGTCGACGACGTCCAGCTCCTGGTACATCGTCGCGATCCCGAGCTCGATGGCCGCGTCGGGGTCGGAGATCTCGACGGGCTCCCCGCGCCAGACGATCTCTCCGGCGTCAGGACGGTGCACACCCGCCAGCGTCTTGATCAACGTCGACTTGCCGGCGCCGTTCTGCCCGAGCACGCAGTGCACCTCGCCCGCGCGGACCTCGAGATCGACGCCGCGCAGGGCCTGGACGCCGGAGAAGGCCTTCGTCACTCCCCGTACGTCGAGTAATGACGGTTCATGGTCATCTTTGATCACGGGGCGAACCTAACATGCGCAATTTTCGACCGCGAGGGTTCGCGGACTCCCGGCCAGCCCTCCGGTCTGCCCACCCCCGGAACCACGGGCATCCGCAGAAAATCCCAGTAGGGAAGCCAGTAGTGCACTTCTGTCGATAATCACGCAAAAGCTGATGTGGATGATGACCCTTCTGTTAGCGTGAGCCGCGTCAACGCCGACCCTCCTCGCAGGAATGCCCCGGGCCGCGCCGACACCCGCTGCATCACATTCAAGGAGGAAGAACATGCACGCACGCACAGCCTCTCGCTCGCGCCTCGTCCTGACGGGCGTGGCCGCCCTGACCGCCCTCGGCCTGCTGACCGGTTGCACCGGCTCGAGCAGCGAGAGCGAGAACGTCGTCGATCAGGGCACCACGACCGAGGAGAACGCCGCAACCGGCGACACCGTCACCATCGGCTTCTCCGGTCCCGCCGCCGACCACGGCTGGCTCGGCGCCATCAACTCCGGCGCGCTCGCGGCCGCCGAGAGCTTCCCCGACGTCGACCTCCAGGTCGCGGAGGGAACGAACGACGTCAACGCGCAGATCGCCGCAGTCGAGACCTTCATCAACAACAAGGTGGATGCCATCGTGCTCCTGCCCAGCGACGGGGCGGCGCTCACCGAGGTCGCCACGCGCGCCATGGAGGCCGGCATCCCGGTCATCAACGTCGACCGCGAGTTCTCGAGCCCCTTCGCCGCCCGCACGACCGTGCTCGGCGACAATTACGGCATGGGCGTGAGCGCCGGCACCTACATCTGCGAGCAGCTGAGCGGACAGAGCGACGCGATCGTCGCCGAGATCGCCGGCATCGACTCGCTCCCGCTCACGCAGGACCGCTCGGCGGGGTTCAAGGACGCGCTGTCGGACTGCGGTCTCGAGGTCGGCCCGCGCGTCGCCGCCGACTTCACGGTCCAGGGCGGCGAGGCATCCACCTCCCAGCTGCTGTCGGCCAACCCGAAGATCGACGCCATCTGGAACCACGACGACGACCAGGGCATCGGCGTACTCGCCGCGATCACGGCCGCGGGACGCGACGAGTTCTTCATGGTCGGCGGCGCGGGAAGCAAGAACGCCATGGAAGCGATCCAGGCGGGAGACACCCCGCTGCAGGCGACCGTGATCTACCCCTCGACCCAGGCCGCGGACGGCATCGCCCTGGCGCGCCTGATCGCCCAGAAGAAGACCGCGGGCGACCTCATCACCCCGAGCGTTCCGAACCGTATCGTTCTCGATGCACCGGTCGTGACGAAGGACAACGTCGACTCGTACATCGACCTGGCGTTCGAGTCCTGAGCTCCCGGGGGCGTCCACCGCGGTGGGCGCCCTCTCCCTCCCCCGACAGAAAGGCGATCCCGTGACCGCCCCTCTTCGCATCGCCATGATCGGTGCCGGCTTCATGGGCGCCGCCCACTCCCAGGGCTGGCGCGTCGCGCCCCGCTTCTTCGATCTCCCCCTCGCCCCCGAGATGAGTGTGCTCGTCGGTCGCGACGCCGACCGCACCCGCACCGCGGCCGAGACCTGGGGCTGGGTCGAGCCCTCCACCGACTGGCGCGAAGCCATCGCCCGCGACGACATCGACGTCGTCGACATCGTCACCCCCGGCGACTCGCACGCTGAGATCGCCCTCGCCGCGATCGCGGCCGGCAAGCACGTCCTCTGCGAGAAGCCCCTCGCCAATACCGTCGACGAAGCCGAGCGCATGACCGCGGCGGCGAAGGAGGCCCGAGGCCGTGGCATCCGGTCGATGGTCGGATTCACGTACCGCCGTGTTCCGGCGGCAACCTTCGCCCGCGACCTGGTCCGGTCCGGCCGCCTCGGCGAGATCCGTCAGGTACGGGCCGAGTACCTGCAGGACTGGCTGAGCGATGCCGAAGCCCCGCTCACCTGGCGTCTGGACAAGGACCGCGCCGGCTCCGGCTCGCTCGGCGACATCGGCGCCCACGCGGTCGATCTCACCGAGTTCATCACCGGGCAGCGCCTCTCACGGGTGGCGGGCGTGCTCGAGACGATCGTCGCCGAGCGGCCCGTGCTGGCCTCCTCGTCCGGCCTGTCGGGGTCGGCCGGCACCGAGCGCGGACCTGTCACGGTCGACGACGTCGCCCTCTTCACCGGGCGGCTCACCTCGGGCGCGCTCGCCTCGTTCGAAGCCACCCGTTTCCGCACAGGCCGCAAGAACGCTCTCCGTATCGAGGTCTCGGGTTCGCTCGGGGCCCTCTCGTTCGACCTCGAACGCCTCAACGAGCTCGAGGTCTACGACGCCACCGCACCCGAGACCGAGCGGGGGTTCCGTCGCATCCTCGTCACCGAGCCCGGCCACCCCTACGCCGGCGCCTGGTGGCCGACCGGACACATGCTCGGCTACGAGCACGGCTTCTCGCACCAGGCGAAGGACTTCGTGGAGGCGATCGCCGAAGGCTCCGATCCGCGGCCGTCGTTCGCGGACGGCCTGCACGTGCAGCGCGTGCTCGACGCCGTCGCCCGCAGCTCCGACGCCGACAGCGTGTGGGTCGACGTCGACACCCAGACCGGGACATCCCGCGACGAAAGGACCTCGCAATGACGCGACCGATCACGCTGTTCACCGGCCAGTGGGCCGACCTCCCGTTCGAGGAGGTCGCCCGTCTCGCCGGGGAGTGGGGCTACGACGGCCTCGAGATCGCCTGCTGGGGCGACCACCTCGACCCGTGGCGCTGGGACGACGACGCCTACGTGCGGGGCAGGCTCGACATCCTCGAGCGCAACGGCCTCACGGTGCGGGCCATCGCCAACCACCTGAAGGGTCAGGCCGTCTGCGACGACCCCATCGACCAGCGCCACCGCGACATCGTGTCGGACCGGGTCTGGGGAGACGGCGACCCCGAGGGCGTCCGGCAGCGAGCCGCCGAGGAGATGAAGAACACCGCGCGCCTGGCGGCGAAGCTCGGTGTGAAGATCGTGACGGGGTTCACGGGATCGAGCATCTGGAAGTACGTCGCGATGTTCCCGCCCGCCACCGAGGAGATGGTGGATGCCGGCTACCAAGACTTCGCCGACCGCTGGAACCCCATCCTCGACGTCTTCGACGAGGTCGGCGTGCGCTTCGCTCACGAGGTGCACCCCTCGGAGATCGCCTACGACTATTGGACGGCGACGCGCGCGCTGGAGGCGATCGGACACCGCGAGGCCTTCGGGCTGAACTGGGACCCCTCGCACATGGTGTGGCAGGACATCGATCCGGTCGGGTTCCTGTGGGACTTCCGCGATCGCATCATCCACGTGCACTGCAAGGACACGAAGAAGCGTCTCACGAACGGCCGTAACGGTCGCCTGGCCTCGCACCTCCCGTGGGCCGATCCGCGGCGCGGGTGGGACTTCATCTCGACCGGTCACGGCGATGTGCCGTGGGAGGACGCTTTCCGGATGCTGAACGCGATCGGCTACGACGGCCCCCTGTCGGTCGAGTGGGAGGACGCGGGCATGGACCGTCTCGTCGGAGCGCCGGAGGCACTCGCCTTCGTGCGGAAGCTGTCGACCTACGAGCCGTCGGGGGCGGCGTTCGACGCGGCGTTCAGCCGCCACTGACCCGGAGGCACAGGGAAGCGGGGGCGAGGGGCCGGATGCGGGGGCGTCCGGCCCCTCTTCCTGCGCCTCCTCCCCCTCCCCTGACGGGGGCGGAGGGGGATGACTCACGGCATATGCACGCGGAAAGCGCGATCGCGCCAGCATTCGGCGCAAGTCATCGCATATGAGACACCCCACGCACGCGGAACCCGGACAAGTCGACACGGGGAGGCACGCGGGTGGGGCGGGTGGGGCGAGGCGAAGCAGGCGGCCGGAGCGAGGCTGCACCCCACCACCACGGAGGGCCCCGCGGCGGGTCAGGCGCGAGCGGGGAGGCGGGCGTCGAGCCAGGCGAGGAGGTCGGCGCGCACCTCGGCCTGCTGCACCTCGGCGAAGATCTCGTGCCGGGCGCCGGGATACACGAGCGTCGTGACGTCGGTCAGGCCGGAACGCGAGCGATACGCGTCGGCCAGCAGGTGGACGCTGCGCGGGCCGCCGACCGTGTCGTCACGTCCGACCATCAGCAGCACGGGGACATCGCGCTCGAGGTTGCGGCGCGGGCGGCCGAAGAGCTTCGCGGCCTCGACAGGGCCGAACAGCTTCGCCAGCGGCACCGAGGTAGTCAGCGGATCGTCCACGAAGTCGCGACCGACCTGCTCGTCGCTCGAGAGCCATTGCATGCCCGAACCGCCGAGCTTCTTCCACGGGGCGTTCAGGTCACCGGGGTTCAGAGCCCCGGGCCACCGCAGGGCCGAGCCGCTCAGGACGACCGCGTCGAAGGCATCCGGATGCCGATCCAGCAGCATCTGCGCGAGGAACGAGCCCCACGAGTGCCCGAGGAGCACGAGCGGGAGGTCGGAGTGACGCTCGC